>DATCSF010000221.1:0-10992 GCA_036568625.1 Rhodanobacteraceae bacterium
ACGGTGAGCTGACGCCGATCAAGGTGCTGCTGGTGGTGGTGATCGTGCTGCTGGTGACCGCGTTCTGCGTGTTCATGGAAAGCGCACAACGCCGCATCACGGTGAACTACGCGCGGCGCCAGGGCGGCTCCAAGGCATACATGAACCAGAGTTCGCACTTGCCGCTGAAGATCAACATGTCGGGCGTGATCCCGCCGATCTTTGCATCGTCCTTGATCCTGTTCCCGGCCACGGCTTCGACGTGGTTTTCGAATGCCAGTCAGATGCAATGGCTGCAGCGCCTGACTACGGCGCTGTCGCCTGGCGAGCCGCCGTACATAATCCTGTACGCCGGCATGATCATCATTTTCGCGTTCTTCTACACCGCGATCGTGTTCAACTCGCAGGAAACCGCGGACAACCTGAAGCGCTCCGGTGCGCTGATCCCGGGTTTGCGCCCGGGCAAGGCGACCGCCGATTACATCGACGCGGTGCTGACCCGTTTGACCGGTGCCGGGGCGATCTATCTGGCCGCCGTGTGCCTGATCCCGGACTTCATGCAAACCGAGTGGCACGTGCCGTTCTATTTCGGTGGAACCTCACTGCTGATCGTGGTGGTGGTGGCGATGGACTTCCGGGCGCAGGTCTCCGCGCATCTGGTTTCGCATCAGTACGAAAGCCTGCTGAAGAAGGCGAATCTGCGACGAGGGTGAGCCGTCTTTCCAAGGGGCGTGGGCCCGGCCGGACGGGAAGCCGGCGGGGTTTCAGGCAGGCGGGGCAGGGTTCCCGCAAAGCCGGATTTCAGGCTATAATTAACAGTTTGCCGAATCGGCAACGCATTTCAGGTGGAGTACCCACAACATGGCACGTATCGCAGGCGTCAACCTGCCAGTCAACAAGCACGTCTGGATGGGTTTGCAGAGCATCTACGGCATCGGCCGCACCCGTTCGCGCAAGATCTGCGAATTGGCGGGCGTGGATCCCACCACCCTGATCAAGTCGCTGTCCGAGGGCGAGGTCGAGAACCTGCGCCGCGAAGTGGCGAAGTTCACCGTGGAAGGCGACCTGCGCCGCGAGGTCGGCATCAGCGTCAAGCGCCTGATGGATCTGGGTACCTATCGCGGTTTGCGTCATCGTCGCGGCCTGCCGGCGCGCGGCCAGCGCACCCGCACCAACGCGCGCACACGCAAGGGCCCGCGTCGCGCCATCAAGAAATAATGTCTCGCGCGCCGTGATGGGCGCGCATCGTTGCACAGCAACATCTTTCAACCGGACAACCCATGGACAAACCAGCAGCCAAATCGAAGAAGAAGACCAAGCGCGTCGTCGTTGACGGTGTCGCCCACGTCCAGGCTTCTTTCAACAACACCATCGTCACCATCACCGATCGTCAGGGCAATGCGCTGTCGTGGGCGACCGCGGGCGGCGCGGGTTTCCGCGGTTCGCGCAAGTCCACGCCGTTCGCCGCGCAGGTCGCGGCGGAGAAGGCCGGACGCGTGGCGCTGGATTACGGCGTCAAGTCGCTGGAAGTGCGCATCAAGGGTCCGGGTCCGGGCCGCGAGTCGGCGGTGCGTTCATTGAACGCGCTCGGCTACAAGGTCACCAACATCATCGACGTCACGCCAATTCCACACAACGGCTGCCGCCCGCCGAAGAAGCGGAGGGTCTGACATGGCACGCTATCGTGGTCCCACCTGCAAACTTGCCCGCCGCGAAGGCGCCGACCTGTCGCTGAAGAGTCCGGCTCGCGCGATCGACTCCAAGTGCAAATTCGACAACAAGCCCGGCCAGCACGGCGTCGCCGCCAAGCGTTCGCGTCCGTCCGATTACGCCATACAGTTGCGCGAGAAGCAGAAGGTCAAGCGCATCTACGGTGTGCTCGAGCGCCAATTCGGCAATTACTACAAGAAGGCCACCCAGTTGAAGGGCAACACCGGTGAAAACCTGTTGCGCATACTGGAAGCCCGGCTCGACAACGTCGTGTACCGCATGGGTTTTGCGGTGACCCGCGCACAGGCGCGCCAACTGGTTTCGCACAAGGCCATCCTGGTCAACGGCAAGAAGGCCAACGTGCCTTCGCTGGCGATCCGCCCCGGCGACGAGGTCAAACTGACCGAACGCGCGCAGAAGCAGTTGCGCGTGCAGGAAGCGCTGAAGGTTTCCGAGAGTATGGACCTGCGTCCGGCCTGGATCGAGGTCGATGCGAAGAACGCCGCCGGCGTGTTCAAGGCCATGCCGGATCGCGGCGAACTGCCCAGCGACATCAACGAGGCATTGATCGTCGAGTTGTATTCGAAGTAACCCGCGTTGCAGCCGGCGCGGCGTGGCCCCACGGCCTTCGCCTGCGCCACCGACGCACACCGGACGGCAGGACCGTTCCGGCATTGAACCATCGGAGCCCGAATCCTGCGCGGCTCCACCTGTGATCTTCCGGAGTAGCCCATGGCAGTCTCTTCCACCCAGGTCCTGCGTCCGCGTGGTTTGAAAGTCGAACCCGTCGGACCCAATCACGCGCGCGTCGTCGTCGAACCACTGGAGCGCGGCTACGGCCACACCCTCGGCAATGCGCTCAGGCGCGTGCTGCTGTCTTCCATCGCAGGCGCGGCCATCGTCGAGGCCGAAATCGAAGGCGTGTTGCACGAATACACCACGCTGGAAGGCCTGCAGGAAGACGTGATCGAGGTGTTGTTGAACCTCAAGGGCGTTGCGATTCGCCTGAACGGCGCCGACGAAGCCAACCTCACCCTTTCGAAGAAGGGCAAGAGCGTGGTTACCGCGGGTGACATCACCACCGACCATACGGTGGAGATCGTCAATCCCGAGCACGTGATCTGTCACCTTACCAAGGACGTCGCGTTGAACATGCGCCTCAAGGCGCGCCGCGGCATTGGTTACCAGCCGGCGGTCAGCCGCGTGAATCCGGACGAGGAAGCGCGCCCGATCGGCCGCCTGCAAATCGACGCCTCGTTCTGCCCGGTGCGCCGCGTCGCCTACTCGGTGGATGCCGCGCGCGTCGAGCAGCGCACCAACCTGGACAAGCTGGTGCTGGACGTCGAAACCAACGGCACCGTGGCCGTGGACGAAGCCGTGCGCCAGGCCGCGCAGACCTTGCACGAACAGCTTTCCGTGTTCGGTGATTTCAAGAGCCGCGAGTCCACGGAGTCGGAGACGGACAAGGCCGGCGTGTCGCCGTTGCTGTTGCGTCCGATCGACGACCTGGAACTCACCGTGCGTTCGGCCAATTGCCTCAAGGCCGAGAGCATTTACTACATCGGCGATCTGGTGCAGAAGACGGAAGTCGAATTGCTGAAGACCCCGAACCTCGGCAAGAAGTCGCTCACCGAGATCAAGGATGTGCTCGGTGCCAAGGGGCTCGCGCTCGGCACCAAGCTGGAGAACTGGCCGCCAGCGGGGATTTCTTCAGGTATGCAACTGGGTTGATTTTGTGGCGGTCTCGCGCTGGGCGTGGCTTGCTCGCGCGTGACTCCCCGTTTGTTTATTTGTGCGATCGTCCCTGATCGCTGCGTCACGGGCCATCGAGTCGCTTGAAACGATTCGATGGTTGGCAACACCAGAACGGCCATCCCTGGCCTGACTTTTCACAACAGCTCGCTTCGACGAGCCTCAATAGCGGGTAACCGCGGGAATCCGGAACAGGTTTCCGAAATTCCCATAACGATAAAGAGAGAAAAACCATGCGCCACCTCAAATCCGGACGCAAACTCAATCGGACCAGTGCCCATCGCGAAGCCATGTACAAGAACATGGCCGCCTCGCTGATCAAGCACGAACTGATCCGTACCACCCTGCCCAAGGCCAAGGATTTGCGCCGCGTCGCCGAGCCGCTGATCACCTTGGCCAAGGTCGATGGCGTCGCCAACCGCCGCCTGGCCTTCGCGCGCCTGCGCGACAAACAGGCGGTGGGCAAACTGTTCGTGGAACTCGGCCCGCGCTACCGGGAACGCAAGGGCGGCTACCTGCGCATCATCAAGTGCGGCTTCCGCGACGGCGACAACGCGCCGATGGCCTATGTCGAACTGGTCGATCGTCCGCAGGCGCAGCCGGTCGCCGAGGATTGATCCACTGAAACCGCTTCACACCCAAAACCCGGCCCATGGCCGGGTTTTTTGTTGGCTGACATGACACACTACCTCGAAAACGCTACTGTTGCGCGTCCCCCGTTTTCATCGTATCGACCCATGAACCCATTGCGCTGGTCCTTCCGCATCGCCTTTCTGCTCGGCTTCGTGATTTGCGTGGCCCTGCTGGGGTATGCGCTGTACGCCGAGCAGCAGCTCAACCTGACGCCATGCAATCTGTGCATCCTGCAGCGCGTGGCGTTCATCTGGATGGCGGTATGGTTCCTCGTCGGCGGATTGCACGCGCCGCGCGGCGGCGGCCGCTGGATATACGTGGTGCTGGTATTGATCGGCGCCGCGTTCGGCGCGGCCATGGCAATACGGCAACTCTGGCTGCAGTCGCTGCCCGCAAGCCAAATCCCCGCCTGTGGCGCGGGCTTTGACATGCTGCTGGCGCAACTGAAAGGGCACTACATTCCGCTCAGCCAGTTCATCACCACGATGCTGCGCGGTTCGGGTGATTGCGCCCAGGTGACCTGGCGCTTTCTCGGCCTGTCGATGGCCGGCTGGACCCTGATCTGGTACGTGCTGCTCGGCGTCTGGGCATTGCTGCCGCGGCCGCGTCGCAATAGATTGGGCGGTGCGCGCACGCTGCGCGCCACGAGGAGTTGAACATGGCAGTTTCCGAAGGCTCATCGCGCACGACCCTGCGTCCGGTGCGGGAAGCGCGGCCGTGGAAATCCGATAGCTGGCAGGCGCATCCGGCGGCGCAGATGCCTCACTACGAGGATGCCGCCGAACTCCAGGCCGCCATGCAGCGACTGGGCGCGCTGCCGCCCCTGGTGACCTCGTGGGAGGTGTTGGCGCTCAAGTCGTTGCTTGCCGAAGCACAACAGGGCAAGCGCTTCCTGCTGCAGGGCGGCGATTGTGCGGAGACCTTCGCCGACTGCAACAACGAGGTGATCGCCAATCGCCTGAAGGTGCTTTTGCAGATGAGCCTGGTGCTGGTGCACGGCCTGCGCATGCCGGTGCTGCGCGTCGGGCGCTTCGCCGGCCAGTACGCCAAGCCGCGTTCGGCCGACACTGAAACCATCGACGGCGTGACCTTGCCGGTGTACCGCGGCGAACTGGTCAACGGCGCCGAGTTCACCCCGGAAGCCCGTCGCCCCGATCCCGAACGCATGCTGGAGGGTCATGCGCGCTCGGCGATGACCATGAATTTCGTGCGGGCGCTGATCGACGGCGGATTCGCCGACCTGCATCATCCCGAATACTGGAACCTGGCCTGGGTGGAGCGCTCGCCGCTGGCCGCCGACTATCGGCACATGGTCGAGGGCATTTCCGGCGCGATGCACTTCATGGAAACGCTGGCCGGGCCGATCGCCAGCTTCCGGCGCGCGAATTTCTACACCTCGCACGAGGCGCTGCTGCTGCATTACGAACAGGCGTTGACGCGCCAGGTGCCGCGTCAGTGGGGCTGGTTCGACCTGTCCACGCACTTCCCGTGGATCGGCATGCGCACCGCGGCGCTGGATGGCGCGCACGTGGAGTTCTGCCGCGGCATCCGCAATCCGATCGCGATCAAGATCGGGCCCGCAATGCACGCCGATCAATTGCGGCAATTGATCGATATCCTGAATCCCGATGACGAGCCCGGACGCCTCACGCTGGTCCATCGCATGGGCGCGGGCGGCATCGGCCAGCACCTGCCGCGGTTGATCGAAGCGGTGCAGGCGACCGGCCGGCACGTCCTGTGGGTGTGCGATCCGATGCACGGCAACACCGAGAAACTCGGCAACGGCGTCAAGACGCGCCGCTTCGCCAACATCCGCAGCGAACTGGAACAGGCATTCGACATCCACGCCGCGGCGGGGACGCACCTCGGCGGCGTGCACTTGGAATTGACAGGCGAAGATGTAACCGAATGCATGGGCGGCGCGCGCAACCTGTCCGAGGCCGACCTCGCGCGCGCGTACCGCTCCACCGTCGATCCGCGACTCAATTACGAACAGTCGCTGGAGTTGGCGATGCTGATCGTGCGCAAATCAGGCTCCGGGATGGCCTGACACCTGCTGTGCTACTCCATGCGGTTCGCCCTGCGGGCCGCCTGCGGCGATCAAACCGGCAATCTGCCGATCCGGTCGTGTCGCGCAATCTGTCGTCGCCCGCGACGCTTTCAGACCGTTCCGCGACTGACGGCACTGCGCGCAGTACCGGTTGCTGCCTTGGCCAGTTCGCGCCACGGCGCCACGTCCCAGAATCCGCGCGCCTGCCCCGAAGGCGAAGGCAGCACGAAAACGCGGCATCCGGCGAGCCGTTCGGATTGTTCGCCGTAGGTGAGGTTGAACGTGCCGTTTGCGAGCCCCGCGCGGGCGGCATTCTTGCTGGTAAACGCAACGATGCGGGGTTTGTAGCGCGCGAGCTTGCGCCGCAGCGATCCGGCGTTGAACGCGCAGCGCGGCAGATCCGTATCCGAACCGAAATGGTGCTTGGCGGCGTCGGTGAGCCCGATCCCGAAGTGCAGCACCTCGCGGAATTCGTGGGGCATCAGTCGGCGCGGCGTCAGTCCCGTTTCGAACAGGGTACGCCAGAAGTAGTTGCCGGGATGGGCGTAGTAGGCGCCTTCGCGCGCGGAACGCGTACCGGGCGCGGTGCCGCAGAACACCACGCGCAGGTCTGGCGCCAGCACGTCGGGCAGGATCGTGCGGGTGCGCGCGGTCATGCAGAGCATTGTCCCACGATCGCGGTCGGCTTCAGGATGGATCGCATGGATTGGTGACGGGAATCGGCCGCTGTGCCACCATCATTCCAGAATGACCTTGGCAGACACCACCTCTGCGGACGGCTTGCCGATGCTGCCCGCCCATCGCGACGAGCCGCGGCTGCACGCGGGATTCTGGCGTCGGGCCGTCGCGTTGCTCATCGATTGCCTGGTCTTCTCGGCAATCCATTGGATCATAGTGCTGTGTTTTGGCATCTGGATCATGGTGCCCTGGGCGCTGCTCGGCGGTGGCCACGGACCTGCGATGGCGGAACTCGTCGACATCGCGCTGCAGCCGTTCGGAATCGTGGTGGTGTGGCTTTATTTCGCCGTGTGCGAATCCTCGCGCTGGCGGGCGACCCTGGGGAAACTGGCGCTGGGATTGCAGGTCACCGATGAGTATGGCCGACGGATCGGCTTCGCACGCGCCAGCGGCCGCTACTTCGGCAAGTTCGTATCGGTCTTCACCCTGGGTATCGGTTTTCTGTTGGCGGCGTGGACGGCACGCAGACAGGCGCTGCACGATTCGATGGCTGGCTGCTGCGTGGTGCGCAGGGCAGGACTCGCCGAATGGCAAGACGGGCAAGCGGCATCGCTGGAGTCGACACGGTCACCGCCACCCGCCAGCGGCTTGCCGGGCTGGGGCATCGCGCTGGTGGTGATCGGCGCCTGCGTTTTCCTCGTGCTTCCGGTCACCGGCTTTCTGGCCGCGTTTGCGATTCCCGCCTGGCAAAGCCATGCGCTGCGCACGGAGGTGGCGCAGGGCCTGGAACTGACGGAACGCGCGCGCGCACTGGTTGGCGAATACATCGGGGAGCGTGGCGCGCTTCCCGAAAACAACCGGGTGCTCGGCCTGCCGAAACCCGAAGCGATCCAGGCGCGCTACGTCACGAGCGTGCGCGTGGCAGGCGGCAAGGTGGTGGTGACCTACGGTAACGAGGCGAATGCCGTCATCCGTGGCGGGCACGTCGTGATTTCGCCGATGGGCAATGCCGCCCGCTTGCACTGGCGTTGCAGCAGTGCCGACATCGACGCCAGGTATCTGCCGCGGCAGTGCCAACCCTGAACGGAACCGAGTTCCGGGACGCCAATCCGAATCTCGAGTCTTACGCCGCCTGCCGCGATGCGCGCTTGCGGTCGATTTCGGTGAGGTGCCGCTTGCGCAGCCGGATTTCCTTCGGCGTGACCTCGACCAGTTCATCGTCGTCGATGAATTCCAGCGCCTGTTCCAGCGACAGCTTCACATACGGCGTCAGCGTCAGCGCATCGTCCTTGCCGGAGGCGCGGACGTTGGTGAGCTGCTTGCCGCGCAGCGCGTTGACGGTGAGGTCGTTGTCCTTGGCGTGGATGCCGACCAACTGGCCTTCGTAGATCTGTGCGCCCGCGTCGATCAGCATGCGGCCGCGGTCCTGCAAGCCCCACAGTGCATAAGCCGGTGCCGGGCCGGTGCCGTTGGAGATCATCACGCCATTGGCGCGCTTGCCGATCATGCCTTCCGACTTCGGGCCGTAATGGTCGAACACGTGGAACATCAGGCCGGTGCCGGCGGTGAGCGTGCGGAATTCGGTCTGGAAGCCGATCAGTCCACGCGCGGGAATCATGTATTCGAGGCGCACACGACCCTTGCCGTCGGGCTCCATGTTCTTGAGCTGCCCGCGGCGGGTGCCGAGTTTTTCCATCACGCCGCCCTGGTATTGCTCTTCCATGTCGACGACCAGCTGTTCCCAGGGTTCCTGCAGCACGCCGTCGATTTCGCGCACGATCACTTCCGGACGCGAGACCGCCAGTTCGTAGCCCTCGCGGCGCATCGTCTCGATCAGGATAGAGAGGTGCAATTCGCCACGGCCCGACACCTTGAACTTGTCCGGGTCGGCCGTTTCCTCGACCCGCAGCGCGACGTTGTGCAACGTCTCGCGCGTGAGCCGCTCGCGAATCTGGCGGCTGGTGAGGAACTTGCCGCCCGAGAGATCCTTGTTGCCGGCGAACGGCGAACTGTTGACCTGGAAGGTCATGCTGATGGTCGGCTCGTCCACGGTCAGCGCGGGCAGCGCTTCCACCGCCGACGGATCGCAGATGGTGTCGGAAATGCTCAAGCTTTCGATGCCCGAGATCGCGATGATGTCGCCGGCCTGCGCCTCCGGCACTTCGCGGCGCTCCAAGCCCATGAAGCCCAGCACCTGCAGCACCTTGCCGTTGCGGCGCTTGCCTTCGCGGTCGATGATCGCGACCGGCATGTTGGTGCGAATCTTGCCGCGCTGCACGCGGCCAACGCCGATCACGCCGACGTAGTTCGAGTAATCGAGCGAAGACACGCGCATCTGGAATGGGCCGTCTAGATCGACCTGCGGCGGCTGTACGTGTTGGGTGATGGCTTCAAAGAGCGGCGTCATGTCGCCCGCGCGCACCGACGGGTCGAAGCCCGCGTAACCATGCAGCGCCGAGGCGTACACGACGGTGAAGTCGAGCTGCTCCTCGTTGGCGCCGAGGCGGTCGAACAGGTCGAACGTCTGGTTGACCACCCAGTCCGGACGCGCGCCCGGACGATCGACTTTGTTGACCACCACGATGGGTTTGAAACCCATCTGGAACGCCTTCTGCGTCACGAAGCGCGTCTGCGGCATCGGGCCGTCCATCGCGTCGACCAGGATCAGCACCGAGTCGACCATCGACAGCACGCGCTCGACTTCGCCGCCGAAGTCGGCGTGGCCAGGCGTATCGACGATGTTGATGCGCCATTCCTCGCCACGCGGGTCGGTCCAGCGGATCGCCGTGTTCTTGGAGAGGATCGTGATGCCGCGCTCGCGCTCGAGATCGTTCGAATCCATCACGCGCTCGGGCACCGCCGCGCGGTCCGACAGCGTGCCGGACTGCTTCAGCAGTTGATCGACCAGGGTGGTTTTGCCGTGATCGACGTGCGCGACGATCGCGATGTTGCGGAGATTGTTGATGGACATAGGCACTCGGACCCGAATGACCCATCGCCCTTGCCAGTTTGCGCGCCACCAGAGCTCGCGTGCCTGCGTACGGACGTGTACGCACCGCGTGCCGGGCTCCGGCGTCACGCGCAGCCTTGGCTCGCGACGGTCCTTCGGTATCCCACAGTCAGGGGCGCGGCAAAGACTGCCGCGCCTTGGGTGAGAAGGGCAGACGCACATTCTAGCGTGATTCCAGGTGGAAAACCGAACCCCGGGCGGCGAGCCGGTTATGCTTGGCCGTCCGGCGCCACGATGGTGCCCGCTACCGGAATCGACATGACCGATCTCACTGCCACCTTCCAGACCTCCAAGGGTCCGATCCACGTCCGCCTCTTCGCCGACAAGGCGCCGCTGACGGTCGCCAATTTTGCGAATCTGGCGCAGCGCGGTTTTTACGACGGCCTGAGCTTCCACCGCGTGATCGCCGATTTCATGATCCAGGGCGGCTGTCCGCTCGGTACCGGCACCGGCGGGCCGGGCTACAGGTTCGAGGACGAGTGCCGTTCCGACCTGAAACACGATGCGCCCGGCAAGCTGTCCATGGCCAACGCCGGCCCCGGCACCAACGGTAGCCAATTCTTCATCACCCACGTGCCGACACCGTGGCTTGACGGCAAGCACACCATCTTCGGCGAAGTCGTGGCTGCGCAAGACCAGCAGGTGGTGAACGCGATCCGCCAGGGCGACACGATCGAGAAGGTGACGATCGAAGGCGACGCGGCGCCGTTGCTGGCCGCGCAGGCCGATCGCGTGAAGCAATGGAACGCTGCGCTGGCTGCGCGTTGATTGCCTGCCTTCGCCCGAAAACGGGCGGCCTTTGGGCCGCCCGTTTCATTTTGCGGCATTCAGACCCGCTTCGGCCTGAAAATCAGGCGGTAGATGATCAGCAGAATGATCGCGCCGATTACACCGAAGACCAGTCCCCATAAACCTCCGATGCCGGCGCCTGCCGCCGTCGCACCGACACCGACGCCGAACACCGCATTGGCGATCCAGCCGCCGATGAACGAACCGACGATGCCGATGATCGCGGTGACGATGAAGCCACCGGGATCCCTGCCGGGCATGATCCATTTGGCGATGAGGCCGACGATCAGACCGATGATGAAAATCCAGAGCCAGTAGAGCATGTGGTTTCTCCTTTGCAGGTGAGGGGAGACACAAGCGTCGTTACGGCGCCACCATTGTGCTCCTTCTG
>DATCSF010000222.1:0-7714 GCA_036568625.1 Rhodanobacteraceae bacterium
GTCGCGCGAAAGTCCCTGGGTCCCGGCTTTCGCCGGGATGACGAGTGATGGGATTGACAGAGGTTCCCTATCGGCCGCCCAACAGTTCAGCCAATCGAATGGCGTCGAACGGGACGCGCGCCTCGCCTTGGCGTCGTTGCCGAGAATGGTACCCCAAGCGCCAGGGAAGCTCTGATTTTGCTCGTCATCCCGGAATCGCGAAGCGATATCCGGGACCCCGCGACTTTGCATTTCAGTGCGTCGCGCGAAAGTCCCTGGGTCCCGGCTTTCGCCGGGATGACGAGTGATGGGATTGACAGAGGTTCCCTATCGGCCGCCCAACAGTTCAGCCAATCGGATGGCGTCGAACGGGGCGCGCACCTTGGCGTCGTTGTCGAGATAGCAATACACGTCGCGCGACTTGCGACGTGGCGGCGGCGGGGTCCCGATGACACGCGCGGCATCGCGCGGCTGCGCCCCCCGGCGCCATGCGCGAATGCGGGAGGCCCAGCGCTCCAGCGCCGCATCGGTGTAACCGCTGGTGTACAACTCTTTGTCGCCATGCAATCGCAAATACAGGAAGCTTGCCGTCACCTCCTCCACATACGGCCATTTGCCGGCGGTATCCGCGACCACCAGCGCGATGTCGTGCTCGCGCAACAGCGCGACGAAAGCCGCATCGAGAAAACTCGTGTGCCGTATCTCGATCGCGTGGCGCAGGCGGCGGTTGCAGTCGATCGCAATGCGGGCGCGCCCGGTCACGCGTGCATCGTGACGCGCGGCAAGCCGGGACGCCGTTTGCGTGTCGCGCGGCAGACTTTCGAAAAACCGCGCGAACACGTCACGATCGAAATGCAGGCTGGCCGGAAACTGCCACAGGATCGGACCCAGCTTGTCCCCGAGCGCGAATAATCCTGAGGCGAAGAAATTCGCGAGCGGCACGCGAACGTCGCGAAGCCGCCGCACATGGGTGATGAAACGTGGGGCCTTGACCGCAAATACGAACCCGCGCGGCGTCTGCTCGCGCCAGCGCGTGTAGCTCCGCGGCGTCTGCAACGAATAGAACGAGCCGTTCAATTCGAGGCTGGAGAAGTGCCGCGACGCGTAGTGCAGCTCGTCGCGCTGCACCAGATCTTTCGGGTAAAACACGCCGCGCCACGGCGGATAACGCCACCCCGAAATGCCGATTCGCACATCAGCCATGCATTCCATTGGACGGGTGCATGGCTGATCGCGCGATGAAGCGCGTTACGGAAATCTGCGGCGTTGACGCCTGGAAACCCTCAGCTCGTCATTTCAGCATCGCGAGGTAAGATCCGGGACCCCGCGCCTTTTGGCACTGCATCGCGGCAAGGAGCATTGGATTCCAGCCTTGGCCGGAACGACGGAAAAGGGCCAGCGCTCCTCAATCCGAAGCCTTCGGCGGCGTGTAATTGCACGTCCCGACCTGCTTGCCGGCGTACTCGGTGTCCACCGTCATCGGATGTCCGCCACCCGCATCGAACGAGGCGTGCATGCTGCCGGTGAAATTGGAGCCGCCGGTCGTGTGGAACGTGCCGTGCATGGTCATCGCCATGGGCGCGGTACAAACCTGATCGAAGGTGACGGTGTCGCCCCGTTTCTTGAAGTTCGTGATCTCGCACTGGTTGTGCGAATCCAGCTTGTTCAGCGTGTGCGAATCGAACGAACCCGGCCGGGTGCAGACTTTGTGCGACATCGTGCGCGACGGCATCGCCGGCATGCCCGCCATCGATTGCTTGATGGTGGTGGTGACCTCCATCAGGCTGCCATCGCCGCCCACCGCCAGCGCGGGCGCTGCAGCCATGGCGAAAAGCGCCCCCAGAACCATCGTTTCCGGCCATCGCGTTTTCATGGGAGTCTCATCCTGCGGAGGTCTCGCGTGCCCCGGTCGGTCGAGCCGCCCGGCACGCGCCGGCATTCTGTGCCAGGCGCAGCAACCCGTCAATCCGATGCGGATGGTCCCTGG
Organism: Rhodanobacteraceae bacterium; assembly: GCA_036568625.1. GTDB lineage: Bacteria > Pseudomonadota > Gammaproteobacteria > Xanthomonadales > Rhodanobacteraceae > 66-474. Next base: position 1,967 of record DATCSF010000222.1, read on the forward strand.
TTGGCGGGGTCCGGTGTTGCTTCGCACCGCGGCCGGCGCGCCGCTGGCATCGGCTTGGAGTCGAACTCGAAATCACCCCGCGGATCAGTGCGCGCGTTCGGCCCTTCCCTGGGCAAGCGTTGCAACATTTCTCCGGCAACGGGACTCAACGTCCAATTTTCCGCGCTTTCCCGCGCAAGCGTCTCGCGCATTCGAGTCCGGTCTGCAGGAACTCAGAAAGCGTACCGCAGCGAGCCGCCGGCGCCCCAGTCCGGACTGCCATCCGAGAAGCCGCCCAGCACGTAAGCCTGCAATCGCCATGCATTGCCGAAGCGATGGTTCCAGTAACCGCTGAGCTCGCGCTGGGCATAGCCGGAATCGGAAATCTTCTCGCGAAAATAGAAATACGCGCCGACGTCGTTGGCGTCGTCCAGCTTGTAGCCGGCGCCGACGTTCGCGTTCCAGCCATTGTGCAGGACGATGTACGGCGACGAACCATATTTCATGAACCCGGCGCCACCGAACACCGTCCACGCATCCAGGCCCTTGTAGGCATCCAGGTTCACGCCATAGTCGTTCTGGCCGGTGCCAAGACCCTTGTCGGCGCTGGCGGTGCCGAACTTGACTTTGCCGGTCAGGTCCAGACCGAAACGCGCGGCATCATCGCGCACCAAACCATAGGTCGCCTGCGCCACGACATCGCCGAGGCCGGAAGCGGAGCCTTCCGTCACGATGGGCTGCGTACTGCCGCCCACCCCGACACCCAGCCCCAGCCCATGGCCCCGGGCGTGCGGGTTGATGTTGAGCACGCGGCCGACGCCGGGAATGACGTTGCTGGCGCCGCTGATGCTGATCCACGGCACGGTCAATTTCACCGACCAGCGGTCGGCCTGGTAGCCGACGCTGAGCGGAACGTCCCAGATTTCGGTATTGAACGGCGTGCCATAGTTGCCGGTGCTGTAGTCGAACCCGGCGCCCACGGTCACCTGACCGGAATCGTTCGCATACGCGGACTGGCCGGCAAAGCCCAGCATCGCCGCGGCAACCATCGACACAAGCAATTTCTTGCGGTTCATTGACAACTCCTTTGGACATGACGGAAGCCGGGCGTCCCTCGGACGCCCGTCCGGAATCAAACGGACATCGGTGGATCAACCGCCGCCCGGACGACCTGCGTGAGTCGGAATGTCGGGACGCTGCGGGAGATTCGGGCGCTGGGCCACATCCGGACGCTGCGGACGATCGGGATGGACCGGATGCACGGGACGATCTGGCCTGCCGGTCGAAGCCACTTCATGGCCGTGCTGTGCGTGCTCTGCGCCGGCCTGCGAGTGATCGGTCTTCGACGCGCTGACGACGTCACCCAGTTTGAAACCGAGGGTATGGGCGATCTGCCCCCAACCTTCGCCCTGCGCACGCAGCGCCAGTACGCCCTGCAGTGTCTGCGTGCTGCCGTCGGCCAGCGTCACCGTGCCACCATTGAGGGCGGCTTCGATTTCGTCGGCGGTCGGATCGGTGATGCCCATCGTGGCCAGTTGGTTCTGCGCCAGCGCCAGCACGATGTTGACGTTGCCGTAGCCCAACTTGCCGGTGGCCGGCTGGAACGTGCTGGGTGCGGTCGCGGTGCTGGTGGTGCCGTCCGCGTTCGTGGTCGTGGTGGTGGTTTCCAGCGTGATGGACGTGCCGTTGCGCAGACCGTCCACCAGCGCGTCCGCATTCGCATCGGAACCCGCGAAGGTCGTATAGGTCGACGCGAGCCGGGTCGATTCCGTATTGGTGGCGGTAGTGCCGTCACTGGCGGCGAAAGCCGTCGCCGCCAGGGCTGTGAGCAGTCCCGCGGCGAGCGCGGTCAGGATGGGACGATGCGGTTTCATGGCCGAGAACCTCTGCGAAGGGAAAGAATCATGGCGCCGGGCAAACCCGACGCTGCGTCATTGCCGGGCCGCGAAGCTCAACTGCAACAGATTGCAAACGCGATCATGCATCGGTTCGGCATCCACGCGCGCGTCGTTACTTCGCGATGTTTACCCCGTATTTATCGAGTCACCGTCGATGCGTGAAGTGCGTCACATTCGCGAGGCTGCTTGCGTGCCGCAGCGCGCAGATTTCAGGATTCGAGGGAGCAGGGGATAAACGAAGCTATCCTGCAGCGGGTTTCGCAAGGGTCTTACACCGCTTCCGATGACACGCCATCCCGAACGCGCAGCATGGATCGGTTTGCTGATCCTCACCATCGTCTGGAGCCTCAACTGGTCGGTAATGAAGGTGGCGATGCGCGACAGCGGGCCGTTCACCTTCAGCGCGCTGCGTTACGTGATCGGCACACTGGTGTTGTTTGCCTTGCTGGCGCTGCGGCGCAATGCCCTGAATCCAACGCCATGGCTACCGACCATCCTGATCGGTCTTGCGCAAACCGCCGCGTTCCAGGCGCTGGCGCAATGGGCGCTGGTATCGGGCGGCGCCGGCAAGACGGCTCTGCTGGCGTACACCATGCCGTTTTGGGTCGTGCCGCTGGCGTGGTGGTGGTTGCACGAGAAGCCCGGGCCGCGGCGCTGGTCCTGCATCGCGATTGCGGCCGCGGGTTTCATCTGTGTGGTCGAGCCATGGCGTCCACTGGGCGCGCCACACAGCATCGTGTTGGCGGTTCTGGCCGGATTGGCCTGGGCGGTCGCGACCGTCCTGTCCAAGCGGCTGTTCCAGCGACATCCGGACGTGACGCCGTTGCGCTTGACCGCATGGCAGATGCTGGTCGGCACGATCGGGCTGGTGGTACTGATGCTGCTGAGCCACGAACGCCCCGTCGCATGGACCGGCACCTATGTCGCCGCGCTGCTGTACAACGGCCTGTTGTCGTCGGGCGTGTGCTGGGTGCTGTGGGCGTTGATCGTGCAAAGGCTGTCCGCGAACGTGGCGGGCCTGACCAGCCTCGCGGTGCCGGTGGCGGGCGTGCTGTTCGCGTGGGGCCTGTTGCACGAGCGGCCGTCCGGGCCTGAATGGATCGGCATCGTGCTGATCGGCACGGCCCTGTTGGTTTTGAATTTCGGGCGGCGCGTGCGAGCATAGGCGTTCCCGCAGGTAACCTTGGCACGCATCGCGCATGGACCGCGGGTTCCCGCTCCAAAACTAAGGATTCGCCATGAGTCAGGCGTCGCTGCCGCGTCCCGAAACCATCCGCCTGGCCGTGATCGGCCTGGGTTACGTTGGCCTGCCGCTTGCGGTCGGCTTCGGCCGCAAGCTGCCTACATTGGGTTTCGACGTCAACACGGCGCGCATCGAAGAGCTGAAACAGCATCGCGACCATACCTTGGAAGTGACGCCCGACGAATTGCGCTCGACCACCCAGCTCGGGTTCAGCCACGACATCAACGACCTGAAAGGCTGCAACGTCTTCATCGTCACGGTGCCGACGCCGATCGACCGCGCCAAGCGCCCGGATCTCGCCCCGCTCGAATCCGCCAGCCGCACGGTCGGCAAGGTCATCGAACGCGGCGGCGTGGTGATTTTCGAATCGACCGTGTATCCGGGCGCGACCGAAGAGGTCTGCGTGCCGATCATCGAGCGTGAATCCGGCCTCAAGTTCAACGTCGATTTCTTCGCCGGCTACAGCCCCGAGCGCATCAATCCCGGCGACAAGCAGCATCGCCTCGATACCATCAAGAAGGTCACCTCGGGCTCGACGCCGGAAACCGCTGATTTCGTGGATGCGCTGTACCGGCAGGTCGTCAGTGCCGGCACCCACAAGGCCTCCAGCATCAAAGTCGCCGAAGCCGCCAAGGTGATCGAGAACACCCAGCGCGACCTCAACATCGCGCTGATCAACGAACTGGCGCTGATCTTCCACCGCATGGGCATCGACACCCTGGACGTACTGGAAGCCGCCGGCACCAAGTGGAACTTCCTGCCGTTCCGGCCGGGTCTCGTGGGCGGCCACTGCATCGGCGTCGACCCGTATTACCTCACCCACAAGGCGCAGGAAATCGGCTACCACCCGGAAGTGATCCTGTCCGGCCGCCGCATCAACGACGGCATGGGCCGACACGTGGCCGAACGCGTGATCCGCCTGATGCTGGAAAAACGCATCCACGTCGCGGGCGCCAAGGTGCTGATGCTGGGCCTCACCTTCAAGGAAAACTGCCCGGACCTGCGCAACACCCGCGTCACCGACATCATCGACGAATTCCGCGCCTGCCACGCCGACATCGACGTGTACGATCCGTGGTGCGATGCCGCCGAAGCGCGGCACGAATATGCGATCGACCTTGCGCCCGACCTGCGCCCCGGCACCTATGACGCGATCGTGCTGGCCGTGGCGCACCATCAATTCACCGACATGGGCGCGGCCGCGCTGCGCGCCCTCGGCAAGCCCGACTGCGTCCTGTTCGATGTGAAAAACGTGCTGCCACGGAGCGCAGTCGACGATAGGCTCTAGGAAGTTTGGCCCTTGTTTTGCCGTCATTCCCGCGAAAGCGGGAACCCAGTGACTTTTGCAGATGGATGGCGTTACCAGAAGCGTTGGGTCCCGGATGTCGCTTCGCGATTCCGGGATGACGGGCAAAGGCGGTGCTTCGCTGGAGCAGGAACTACTGCGCCACTCACGTACTGAGTCAGGGACAACAACATGCGCATACTGGTCACCGGCGCCGCCGGTTTCATCGGGTCCGCCCTCAGTCTGCGCCTGCTGGCGCGCGGCGATGAAGTGCTGGGCGTCGACAACCTCAACGCTTATTACGACGTCACCCTGAAGCAGGCCCGGCTGGACCGCCTGACGCCGCATCCGGGTTTCCATTTCGCCAAGGTCAGCATCGAAGATCGGCCGGCGCTGGAAAAAGCTTTCCACGCTTTCCGGCCCGCGCGCGCAGTCAACCTGGCTGCCCAGGCCGGCGTGCGCTATTCGCTCGAGAATCCTTACGCCTACGTCGAATCCAACCTGGTCGGCTTCATCAACATCCTGGAAGCCTGCCGGCACGGCAAAGTCGAACATCTGGTGTACGCATCATCGAGTTCGGTGTATGGAGCCAACCGCAAGCTGCCATTCTCGGTGCAGGATTCGGTCGATCACCCCGTCAGCCTGTACGCCGCAACCAAAAAGGCCAATGAACTGATGGCGCACACCTACAGCCACCTGTACGGTCTGCCGACCACCGGGCTGCGTTTTTTCACGGTGTACGGGCCGTGGGGGCGGCCGGACATGGCGCTGTTCCTGTTCACCCGCAAGATCCTGGCGGGCGAACCGATCGACGTGTTCAACCACGGCCACCACACCCGCGACTTCACCTACGTCGACGACATCGTGGAAGGCGTGATCCGCACGCTGGACCGGGCGCCCGGTCCCGATCCGGGCTACGATCCAATGCATCCGAGTGCTGCGTCCTCGTCGGCGCCGTACCGCCTCTACAACATCGGCAACAGCCACCCCGTCCAGCTTTCCCATTACATCGAGGTGCTGGAGGACTGCCTCGGCCGCAAGGCCGAGAAGAACCTGCTGCCGCTGCAGCCGGGCGACGTGCCCGATACCAGCGCCGAAGTTACCGAGCTGATGAACGACACCGGCTACCGGCCGGACACCTCGGTGGAAGAAGGCGTGAGGCGTTTCGTGGAGTGGTACCGCCGTTATTACGGCGTGTGAGTCTGTGCGCGACGCGCGTACCGCCACGCCAGGAACTTGTATTCCACGCCGCCGATCAGTTCGTGCAGGGCAACGCCCGTCTTGCGTATTGCCGGGCCCTGCGGCACGAATGCGCCCGGCCACATATCCAGGCTGTCCTTTGC
>DATCSF010000223.1:0-4911 GCA_036568625.1 Rhodanobacteraceae bacterium
TTGCAGAAGAGCGCAATCTTAGAGCGCAGGTCTCGCGACAGCGGGCGCTCAGAGCGGCAGAGGAGGATGTCCACGGCGATGCCTATCTCGCGCAGGTCGCGCACGGAGTGCTGCGTCGGCTTAGTCTTCAACTCTCCGGCGGCGGCGATGAAGGGCACGAGCGTGAGGTGTACGAAGACCGCGCCGTTCTCGCCGTTCTGCCGCTCCTCGTTCCCCATCTGTCGAATCGCTTCGAGGAAAGGCAGCGATTCGATGTCGCCGACCGTGCCGCCGATTTCGACCAGCGCGACGTCGTAGCCGCGCGTCGCTTCGTACACGCAGTGCTTGATCTCGTCGGTGATGTGCGGGATCACCTGCACGGTGGCGCCGAGGTAGTCGCCGCGGCGTTCCTTGCGGATCACGGCCTCGTAGATCTTGCCGGTCGTGATCGAGTGCTTGCCGGTCAGGCGCGTGCGCACGAAGCGCTCGTAATGGCCGAGGTCGAGGTCGGTTTCGGCACCGTCGTCGGTGACGTAGACCTCGCCGTGCTGAAACGGGCTCATCGTGCCCGGATCGACGTTGATGTAGGGATCGAGCTTCATCATCGTGACGCGCAGGCCGCGCGCTTCGAGGATGGACGCCAGCGACGCCGACGCGATGCCCTTGCCAAGCGAGGACACCACGCCGCCGGTGACGAAAATCAGGGAGGTCATGGTCGGACCGTGTGTGGAAAGCGTCATTCTAGCGGCGACCGTCCGCTTGCGCGAGTACGCGCCAGGTATTTCCACTCGGGGTGTATTTTTGCGATCATCCATGGTTGCTGCGTGCCGAAACGCCGCCGTGCTTTTGCGGTTTGACCTCGGAGCACCAGAACGGCCTCCCGTGGCCCGACTTTCACGATTTTTATGCGATCGTCCATGATCGCTGCGCAATGCAGTGTCGAGACGCATGAGGCAAATCGACATCACGAGACACCAGAACGGGCTTCCTGCCCTGACTTTCCACAAGAGCGCGCCTGCGATGAAATTTTCAACAATTCCCGAACGCATCGCCGCGTTGCGTGCCCTGATGCAGCAGCGCGGCATCGCTGCCTGCATCGTGCCGACCGCCGATCCGCACCTTTCGGAATACCTGCCCGCGCACTGGCAGGCGCGCGAGTGGCTGTCGGGCTTCACCGGATCGGCGGGCACGCTGGTGGTGACGCCGCAGTTCGCGGGGCTTTGGACCGATTCGCGCTACTTCTCGCAAGCCGAGCGCCAGCTCGCCGACAGCGGCGTGGAACTGATGAAGTTGAACGTGCCACACACGCCCGAGCACGTCGCATGGCTGGGCGGACGCGTGCATGCAGGCGACAGGGTGGCCTGCGCATCCGACATGCTGTCGCTGGCGTCGGACCGTTCGTTGCACAAGCAACTGGCGCAACACGGCGCGGAACTGGTCGAGGACGACCTGCCCGGAGCAATCTGGGATGACCGTCCACCCTTGCCGCACGCCGCGATCTGCGAACATCCGCTGGATTACGCCATCCGTGCCCGCGCCGACAAATTGGCGGACGTGCGCAAGGCCATGGCGGCGGCTGGTACCACACACCATGTCGTCTCCGCGCTGGATGAAATTGCCTGGCTGTTGAACCTGCGCGGCAGCGACGTGGAATACAACCCGGTGTTCTTGTCGCACCTTTTGCTCGCTGCAGACGGCGCGACCTTGTGTGTGGAAGCGTCCAAACTGGACACAAGGCTGCAGTCGGATCTTGCGGCCGACAACATCCGCCTCGCGCCCTACGAATCGGTCGACAGTGCCTTGCGCGAACTGCCGCCGGGGGCGACGTTGCTGCTCGCGCCCGCCCAGGTTTCCGCGGCCGTCGCGCACGCGATTCCCGATCACGTCACGCTGGTCGAGGCCACCGGTCCGATCACGATGGCCAAGGCACGCAAGTCCGACAGCGAAATGAGTCATGTGCGCGAAGCCATGCGACGCGACGGCGTGGCGCTGGTGCGCGGCGCACGCTGGCTGGAGCAGTCGCTGCAAGCCGGCAGGCGCCTCACCGAACTCGACGTCGATGCCAGGCTGCGCGAATTGCGTTCGCAGCAACCCGGTTTCGTGAGCGAAAGCTTCTCCACCATCGCGGGTTACCAGGCCAATGCCGCGCTGCCGCACTACCGTGCCACGCCCGAGTCGCATTCGGAATTGAAGCCGCTCGGCATGCTGCTGATCGATTCCGGCGCGCAATATCTCGGCGGCACCACCGACATCACCCGCATGTGGGCCTTGGGCGAAACCACGCCGGAACAGCGCCGCGACGTCACGCTGGTACTCAAAGGGGTGATTGCACTCAGCCGCGCAAAATTTCCGCGCGGCGCCTCCGGCCAGCAACTCGACGCGTTGGCGCGCGCGCCGATCTGGGCAGCGGGGGTCGATTACGGTCATGGCACCGGTCACGGCGTCGGCTATTGCCTGAACGTGCACGAAGGCCCGCAGTCGATCCGGCCGCCGCGCTCGGGGCAACCACTCGAACCGATGGACGTGGGCATGATCACCTCGATCGAGCCCGGCATCTACAAGCCCGGCCGGCATGGGGTACGCATCGAGAACCTCGCCGCGACCGTTTCTGCGGGCGACGGCGAGTTCGGCGAGTTCCTTGCATTCGAAACCCTGACGCTCTGCCCCATCGACACGCGCCTGCTTGACCTGTCACTGCTGGACGCGACCGAAACCGCATGGCTCGACGACTACCATGCAAGCGTGCGCGAGCGCCTGGCACCGCTGCTGGACGATGCCGATCGCGCGTGGCTGGACATGCGCTGCGCACCGCTCGGCGTCGCCAAGGCGGCCTGAACGATCCATGCCGACGTCTCAACAGAACGGGTGCGTTCTGCTAGCTTACGCGGATTCCGTATCCGAGGATTCCCCGTGCCGCGCCGACCGATGCCGCTGACCCCGCGTGCGCTGGCATTCGCGATCACGCTGGCGGTCACCCCCGGCATGGCGCTGGCGCAAAGTTCCGCTGACACCTGTCCGCTCGGCGTGTTCACCTGCCCGGTGGTGAAGAACGACTTCGCGCTGTGCAGGAAGAACGACCTGCTGAACTTCTACGTGCCCGGCCTGCCGACCGAAGGCGACCGCGAAGCGAGTCCTGCGCAAGTCTACGGCGACCGTTTCTCGAGTCCCGACAGCAACATCTTCCATCTTTCCGGCAACACTTCGCTGCAACGGCTGGACCAGTTGCTGCGCGCCGACTCGCTCACCTACAACGCCGACACCACCGCCTACGACGCCGAAGGCCACATTCGCTACCAGGAACGCGGAATGCTGTTCTCGGCCGACAGCATGAAGGGCACCACCACGCCGGAATACGGCGTCGCCGACAACGTGCAGTACCAGTTGCTGACTTCACGCGGCAACGGCGTGGCCAGCCAGGCGATCATGCTGGACCAGGATCGCGACAAGCTGCACGGCGTCACCTATTCGACTTGCGATCTCCACAACCGCGTGTGGGAGATCGAAGCAAAAACCATGACCATGGATCGCGCAGAGGGCATCGGCCGCGCCCACGACGTGACCATGCGCATCAAGGGCGTGCCGTTCCTGTGGCTGCCATACATGCGCTTTCCCATCGACAACCGCCGCCAGACCGGTTTCCTGTATCCGTCGTTCGGCAAGCGCAGTCGCGCCGGCTTCTTCGTGTCGATCCCGTTCTACTGGAACATCGCACCCAACTACGACGCCACCTTCGCCCCCGTGTGGTACGCCGATCGGGGCAACATGCTGGATAGCCAGTTCCGTTACCTCACCGACACCAGCAGGGGCGAGCTCGATTTCAATTACATGCCCGATGACAAGGTCATCGATCGCAATCGCTGGTACCTGACCTTCGGCAACCAGACAAGGCTGCCGTGGGGCTTGCTGTGGAACACCTCGATACGGCGCGCCAGCGACAAGGCTTGGTTCCAGGATTTCGGCCAGAACCTCACGACTTCGACCGTGACGCTGCTGGGATCTTCGTCCTACGTCACCGGCTCGGGCGACTGGTGGAATGGCGGCATCGGCGCCGACTGGTACCAGATCGTCACGCCGGGCATTTCCGACAGGGCCGCGCCGTATCGGCGGCTGCCGCGCATTTATTTCAACGCCGATCGTCCGATCGGCGGCCCGGGCGGCCCCGAGTGGGGCATAAACACCCAAGCCGTGCGTTTCGTCAAGCCCGACGCCATCGGCGGCGACCGTTTCGATTTGTATCCCTACCTCGCCTGGCCGCTGCAGGGCGCGGCGTGGTTCCTGCGTCCGGAAGTCGGCTTGCGCTACACCGCGTACAACCTGCCGCAGCCGGTGGCAGGGGGCAACACGGACCACCCCACCCGCACCACGCCGATCTTCGACGTGGATGCCGGGCTGATCTTCGAACGCGACGCGCACCTGTTCGGCAGCGACTACACCCAGACCCTGGAACCGCGCGTGTACTACCTGCGCGTGCCATACCGCAACCAGGACGATCTGCCGCTGTTTGATACCCAGCCGCTCACCTTCGACTTCTGGCAGTTGTTCACCACCAACAGCTTCAGCGGCGCCGACCGGCAGATGAATGCCAACGACCTGTCACTGGCGTTGACCACGCGTTTCCTCGACCAGAACGGCGTGGAGAAGCTGTCCGCCAGTATTGGCCAGATCCGCTATTTCGATCCACAACGGGTGACCCTGCGGCCGGGCGGCAAGGGCGTGGATTATTCCGGTTCCAACTACGTCGCCAACCTGACCATCGCGCTGAGCGACAATTGGCGCGTGACTACGTCGCAACAGTGGAACCCCAACACCGACGAAACCGATGTTTCGACGGTCGGGCTGCAACGGCGGCTGTGGGGCGACGGCATCGTCAACCTGGAATACCGCTATCGCCGCAACCTGCTGGAGCAGGCCGGCATGACCGCGGAAGTCCCG
>DATCSF010000224.1:0-4083 GCA_036568625.1 Rhodanobacteraceae bacterium
GCCCTTATCAGCTCGCATTTGATTCGCTTGCGAATTACGAATCCACAATTCGATCCGTATTACGTGGCGGCTTTTCTCGCGTTCATGCCGGGCAAAATGCAGATTGAGCAACAGAGCAACGGTGGCGTGCAGCCTGAAATCAATCAACCGGCCTTGAAGAGCATATTGATCCCGAGGCTTGATCCGGCCGATCAGAACAAGATTCGAGTTGCAATCCTGGGTGCTCACGCCGCCCGCCATCATGCCCGCGAGTTGTTGGCCGCGGCCCAACGCGCCGTCGAAATCGCGATCAAGGAAAGCGAAGCCGCTGCGCTGGCACATCTGGCTGGCTACGGCATCGCCGGTTGAGCGTGGCACGTCGGCGCGATTGGCTCACATTGTGGATCGTTCCGTTTTGTATATTTCGTTTGTTGCGTTTATTTCGAATATGAGCTAGTCTTGGGCCCCGTAAATGGAGGCCGCAGACATGTCCGCCTTGCGCAACGAGCAAATCATCAGCCCGCCAACCAGTCCCGAGGAGTCGGAACTGGCCCGTGAAAGCAGCCGCTTGCTGGCCGCGTGCATCGGCCATGGCAAGACCGCTCGCCTGCGCGTGATCGACGGCGACGGTGTCATCGAAGTGCCCGTCGCGGCGCTGCGCATGCTGGTGGACATCCTGACCAACATGGCGGCGGGCAATGCCATGAGTCTGGTACCGATCCACGCCGAGCTGACCACGCAGCAGACCGCCGACTTCCTCAACGTGTCGCGGCCCTACGTGGTGGGCTTGCTGGAGCGCGGCGAACTGCCCCATCACAAGGTGGGCACGCATCGGCGCGTGCGCTTCAGCGATTTGATGGCCTACAGGGAAGCCCAACTGCGGAAAAGCAAGGCTTCGCTTGCCGAACTTGCAAAGCTGGATCAAGAGTCGGGCTTGCAGTGATGTCCAATTTCGTCGCCTTGTACGACGCCTGCGTTCTCTATCCCGCCTCGCTCCGAAACCTTCTGATGCACTTGGCGTTGAGTGGCGTCTTTCGTGCCCGCTGGACCGCGCGCATCCATGACGAGTGGATGGAGCATCTTCTGACCAACCGGCGCGACATTCCGCGACAGAAACTCGAGCGCACGCGTCGGCTCATGGATGAAAGCGTGCCGGATTGCCTGGTGACCGGCTACGAAGGCTTGGAGCAGGCTTGCATTTGCCCGACCCCGACGACCGTCATGTGCTGGCGGCGGCGATCATGTGCAGTGCCGGCACCATCGTGACGTTCAACCTCGACGACTTTCCGGAATCGACCTTGGCGCCTTGGGGCATCACGGCGCAGCATCCGGACGAGTTCATCGAGCACGCATTCGGCATCAATACCGCCGCCGTCATCGCCGCCGTGCGGGACCATCGCGCATCGCTCGCCAATCCGGCCCGGACCGTCGATGAATTGCTGGACAGCTATCTGGAACAGGGACTGGCGACGACCGTCAGCTTGTTGAGACCGCACGCGGCTTTTCTTTGAAGGCGATCGATCAGGTAGCTAGTGTCGTTTTGCGCGGCTGGTAATGACCCGGCTCCGAGCGGAACGGAATCGCGAGCCGATTCCAGCCGTTGATCGCGATGATCGCGAGTGAAAGGTCGACCAGTTCCTTGTCGGTGAATTGCTTGCGGACTTCGTCGTACAGCGCGTCGGGAACGTCTTTCGTTTTGGAGATGCGGGTGAGCGCCTCGGTCCACGCCAGGGCTGCGCGTTCACGCTCGCTGTAGAACGGCGATTCGCGCCACGCATCCAGCAGGTACAGGCGCTGCTCGGTTTCGCCCGCGGCGCGTGCGTCCTTGCTGTGCATGTCGAGGCAATAGGCGCAGCCGTTGATCTGCGAGGCGCGCATCTTCACCAGTTCCAGCAGCGGGTGTTCAAGTCCGCAGTCGTCGACGTGCGCCTGCAGGCCGCGCATGGCCTTGAAGCCGTCGGGTGAAGCCTTGGTGTAATTGATCCTTTGGGTCATCTTGATTGCCTTTCCTGATTAGTGCTGAAACTCAAACCAAATCTAGCATTGTTATTCGGGTGCCCCGCTCTCAGCATGCTGGTCATTCCGGATCGGGCCGCAGGCCCGAATCCGGAATCGGTGTGAAGATGGGTGTAGGCCGCGACACCGATTCCGGGTTCTGCCCGCGGCTGGCGCGGGCAGCCCCGGAATGACAACGTTTGGTTTTCATTTGGCGGGTCCGGTGCAGTTGAAGATCAGCGCCAATCAGGAAACGTGAGAGTTCGCCCGGTCCGCTGTCTTCATGTGGTCATTCCGGAGCGGGCCGCGGACCCTTGCACGGCGAGGATCGGGCGATGTGGGGGTGTGAAGGTGTTGGACGAAGCAGCCAACGTGAAAGTCTTGTTGGGGTTTCTAATGGAATGGTACGGGTGCATCGGCACCGGGCGCGGGGTGCATGAAGAAGTCGTGCAGGTACTTCTCGCCCTCGTCGTCGAGGATGGTGACGACGGTTTTCAGTTCGGGGAACTGCTCGCGGATGCGCCGCGCCGCGATCATGTGCGCGCCCGAACTCGGTCCGCAGAACAGGCCGCGGGTGCGGGCGAGGTTGCGCATTTCGGCGATCGCCTCCGCGCTCGCGACGCTGGTGGTCTCGCGGACCAGGTCGCGATGCTGCGCGAAAATGCCGGGCACGAAGCCGTCCGAAATGCCTTCGATCTGGTGCAGCGCCACTTCGCCGCACAGGATGGTGCGCGATTCGGAGGGTTCCATCGCGAACAGGCGCACGTTCGGATTGAGCTTGCGGAATGCCTGGCCGACGCCGATGAGCGTGCCGCCGGTGCCGACGCCATGCACGAACGCATCGGGCACGCGTCGCTCCGGCAGTTGCGAAAGGATTTCGGGGCCGAGGATTTCGCGGTTCTCGTCCACGTTCCATTCGTTCTCGAACTGGCCGGGAAAGAAAAAGCCGGGCTGCTTGCCGAGTTCGCGCGCGCGCTCCAGCGCGTCGTTGACATGGAACGTGCCGCAGAACAACACCTCGGCGCCGTAGGCACGCGAGATGGCAACGCGCTCGCTGGAAAGGCCTTCCGGCATCACCACGATCATGCGATAACCCTTCACCGCGGCCACCATGGAGAACGCATTGCCGGTGTTGCCGCTGGTGGCTTCGACGATGGTGTCGCCGGGCTTGATCGCGCCGGTTTCTTCGGCGCGTTCGATGATGTATTTGGCGATGCGCGCCTTGATCGATCCCGACGGATTCAGGAATTCGCACTTGGCGAACACGCCGTCCAGTTCCAGCAGCGGCGTGTCGCCGACCGCGTCGAGGATGTTGGCGGAAAGGCTGGGGTAGCGCATGGCCATTGCGGGGTTCCCGATGCGGATTGCACAGTGTCCGCTCGCAGCGCCGGCGCATGTTTGATCCACGTCAGGTGACGCGGGTCGCGGTGTTCGTCGCGACCCGCGCGGATTGCTGATGCGGGAATTACCAGGAGCTGTCGCCCGCGGTTTTGTGTGCCTTGGAGCCGCTGTCCTGCAGCGTGGCCGCGACCTTGCCGGCGTTCTGCTGCACACTGGCGAGCGAGTCGGACTTCAGCCCGGCCTGCGCATCGGCCAATGCGCTTTCCAGCTTGCCGTGCAGCGCCTGGTTGGATGCCGAATCGGGGATCGCACCATTGCCTTGGCCCTTGCACGGGTTTTCGGCCTTGGCGTCGAAGCCGGCGCCGTTGGGGCCGACCAGGCAATTGATCACGTGTTGCAGGTGGGCATGCGCCATCGCGGTGTTCTTGGCGGTTTGCGCCATCAGCGCATGGGCGTGTGCGGTGCTTACCTCGTTGTGGGCGCCTCCGCCGTGTGCGAACGCGGCGAATGAAAAGCCGGTCGCGAGTGCGCCGGCCATGGCCATTGTCAGGAACTTCTTCATCGTTGCCTCCATACCGTGGATATCTGCCGTGCGGCCACGGCAGCGTACGCGCCGCTACGTAATGGCAACGTGTAATGCCGGAACCCGTTCAGCCGCGATTTAATTTGCAGCGCCGTCGCCTCGATCAGGCTGTTTTGAACAGCGCCATGAAGCCATAGTCCATGTGCTGCTGCATGTGGCAATGGAACAGTGTGAGGCCCGGCAGG
>DATCSF010000225.1:0-9390 GCA_036568625.1 Rhodanobacteraceae bacterium
GCGATTTTCTGGGACGTGGACGCGCCGGCCACGCTGGAGCGCATGCACGGCGATCCCGCCGATCCGTTCCGCGAACTGGTACCGCGCTTCGACATGGTGCTGACCTACGGCGGCGGCCCGCGCGTGGTGGAGGGTTACCGCGCGCTCGGCGCGCGCGAGTGCGTGCCGATCTACAACGCGCTCGATCCGGATACGCACCACCCGGCGGCGCCGCAGCCGCGCTACGCCGCCGACCTCTCGTTCCTCGGCAACCGGCTGCCGGACCGCGAAGCCCGCGTGCACGAGTTCTTCTTCAAGCCCGCCATCCAATCACCAGGTTCCTCGTTCCTGCTGGGCGGCGCAGGATGGGACGCAGCGCCCCCCAATGTGCGCCTCTTGGGGCACGTGCCGACCGCGGAACACAACGCGCTCAATTGCAGCGCACGGCTGGTGCTGAATGTCAATCGCGCGAGCATGGCCCGTTACGGCTTTTCGCCGCCGACGCGGGTATTCGAGGCCGGCGGCGCGGGCGCGTGCCTGGTCGTTGATCGCTGGGAAGGCATCGAGATGTTCCTGGAACCCGGCCGCGAAGTATTGATCGCCGACGATGGCGACGCGGTGGCCGAGTATGTGCACGGCATCGGCGAATCGCAGGCCCGCGCGATCGGCCGGCGCGCGCGCCAACGGTTGCTGAAACAACATACTTACGCCCTCCGCGCCGAGCAGGTCGAGGCGGTATTGCTTGGTCGTGAATTGGTGGAGGCTGCCTGAATGCAAGGCTCGCTGGATTTTGCGTTTTTGGGTCTGTCGCTGCGTTCGGCGTGGGGGAATGGCCACGCCACCACCTATCGCGCGCTGTTGCGTGCGCTGCGGCGGCGCGGCCACCGCGTGCGCTTTTACGAACGCGAGCGGTCGTGGTACGCGGACAATCAGGACCTGCCGGCCGATCTCGCGCCGTGCCTGGCGCTGTATGACGATCTCGATTCCCTGCGCGATCTTTACGGCGACAACATCGCAGCGGCGGACGTGACCGTGCTCGGCTCCTTCGTGCCCGAGGGCGCGCGGATCGCCGACTGGCTGCTGCACGCCGCGCGTGGCATCACCGCGTTCTACGACATCGACACCCCGGTCACCGTGAGCATGCTGCGCGAGGGCGACTGCGATTACCTGCGCGCCGGCCAGATCGCCGACTTCCGCTTGTACCTGTCGTTCACCGGCGGCCCGTTCCTGGACAGCCTGCGCTGCCGCTACGGCGCGCGTGCCGAACCGTTGTACTGCGCGGTGGATGCGCATCGTTATGCGCCGTCGCGCGCCATCGCACAATACGATCTCGGCTACCTCGGCACCTACAGCGCCGACCGCCAGCCGCTGCTGCGGAAGTTTCTGCTGGAGGTCGCCGAGGCCTGGCCGGACGGACGCTTCGCGGTCGCCGGTCCGCAATATCCCGACACCATCGACTGGCCGCGCAACGTCGCGCGCATCGAACACCTGGCGCCGGCGCGCCATCGCGCGTTCTACACCGCGCAGCGGTTCACGCTGAATCTGACGCGCGCCGACATGGTGTCGGCCGGCTGGTCGCCCAGCGTGCGGCTCTTCGAGGCCGCGGCGTGCGGCGTGCCCATCGTTTCTGATGTGTGGCCCGGCATCGACACGTTTTTCGCGCCGGGCGAGGAAATCCTGCTGGCGCGCGAACCCGTACAGGTGCTGGAGTGGCTGCGCAACATGCCGGAACCGCGCCGCCGCAAGCTGGGCGCCGCCGCGCGCCGGCGCGTGCTGGCCGAACACACCGCCGACCATCGTGCGCAGACGCTGGAACGGTACATCGACCGCCTCGTTCCGCGGCACAGCAGTGCGGTGCGGTCCAACAGGAGCATTTGCCATGACAGCGCATGACGCGAAAACCACCACCGATCACGACGAAATCCGCCGCTGGGCGGAAGAACGCGGCGGCAAGCCCGCCAGCGTGCGCGGCACCGGCGATGGCGAAGCCGGCGTGCTGCGGATCGCCTTCACCGACAACGAAGACCTGGAAGCCATCGACTGGGACGAATTCTTCGACAAGTTCGACGAAGCTGATCTTGCCTTCCTCTACCAGGAGAAAACCGCAGAGGGGAAACCCAGCCGTTTCTTCAAGTTCGTGGAACGTACGGCGTGAATGCGTCGTTGGCCGCTGCCGATCCGCGCGCGACGCAGAGCGCGGTGGCGGCGCTCGCACCGTGGTTCCACAATCTGCACCTGCCGGACGGCGTGCAGACCGCACCGGATCATTTCCTGGGCGATTTTCCCGCGTTCAAGTGGCGCGAGATCGCGCCGCAGGTGCCGGCTGACCTGCACGGCTGGCGGGTGCTGGACGTCGGTTGCAACGCAGGCTTCTACAGTTTCGAGTTGGCCGCGCGCGGCGCGCGGGTGACCGCGATCGACATGGACCCACATTACCTCGCGCAGGCGCGCTGGGCCGCGCGCCAGTTCGGGTTGGCGAGCCGCATCGAGTTCCGCCGCATGCAGTTCTACGATCTGGCGCGGGAGCCCCATCAGTACGATCTCGTGTGGTTCATGGGCGTGCTGTACCACTTGCGGCATCCGCTGCTGGCGCTGGACATCCTGCGCCGCCGCACCCGTCGTCTGCTGATGCTGCAAACGTTGACTATGCCGGGTGACGCCACGCTCGAACCGCCGCCGGATTTCCCCATCGATGAACGCGGACGCTTGCTGGCGGACGGCTGGCCGCGCATGGCTTTCATCGAAGGCCGCATGAGCGGTGACCCGACCAACTGGTGGGCGCCCAACGATGCCTGCGTGCAGGCGATGCTGCGTTCGGCCGGGTTCCGCATCCGCGCGCGCGTCGCGCACGAAACGTATTTGTGCGAACCCGCGCCGGATGGCGTGTGGTCGGCGATGATCGACCAGGAACTGCGTGCGGCAACGGGGACGAAGCAGTAATGCGGTCGCCGTCGCGCAACCCAGGGCTGCGACGAGCAGAAACTGCGGCCGGGGGTTCGTCGAACCTGATCGAGCGCCGCAAGGCCGTCGCGGACCCTCTCGACCCGGCGAACCACGGACCTTCGCTATCGAATCAGTGTCTGCCGGTGCGGATGTTTTCCCTCGCCCAGCGCATGTTGGGGGGAGGGAAATTCGCTTCTGGCTGCACATCGCCTCCGCCCACGGCTCACGTCGCCGCAGCCAGTTCAAGCGCGGTTTGCGCTCCTTTCGGCCCGCGGGCGGAGAGCGGGATTCACCCCGACCCCGTGCTGCCTTTCGTGCGCAGCGAGAACCCCAACGAAACGATGGCGCGCTTGAGCGCGCTCAGACTGTATGGCTTGGGCAGGATCACGCTGCGATCGTCGTCGTCCGCACAGCGCTGAACCGAATCGCCGTAACCGCTGGTGATGATCACCGGCAGTTGCGGGTTGGCCGCCCGTAACTCGCGGATCGCATCCATTCCGTTTTCGCCACCAAGGTTCATGTCGACGATCGCGAGATCGATGGATGGCCCGTCCGCAATCGCCGCGCGCGTGTCGGCGAGATTGCCGGCTTCCACCGACTCCACGCCCACCTCGCGCAGCAATTCGCCGACCATCTGGCGCAGCGAGGAATCGTCTTCCAGCAGCAGCGCGCGCACGCACGCGTCGCCGTGCGGCCGTTTGGCGTCGAGCAGGGCGCGCACGCGCTGCGCAAGCTGCATCCGCGTGTAGGGTTTCGAAAGCAATTCGATGTCGGCCGGCAATTGCCCGCGCTGCTGCACGATGCCGCGCGGATAGCCGGAGGCGAACAGCACCGGCAGGCCGGGTCGCTGCGTCCGCACCCGCTTGGCGAGCTCGCCCCCGTTCATCATCGGCAGGCCTACGTCGGTCAGCAGCAGCTCGACTTCGGGATGTTCCTCCAAGGCGTGCAGCGCGGCGTCGCCATCGTTGGCTTCCACCACCGTGTAGCCCAGTTCGCGCAACTGTCCGGCACAGTAGTGCCGCACGCCCGCTTCGTCCTCCACCACCAGCACGGTTTCACGGCCGCGGGGTGGCGCCGCGGGCACCGGGCTGCGCGGACGGCCGGTTTTTCCCTTGCGCGAGCGCGGCAGGAAAATCCGGATGGCGGTGCCTTCGCCCGGTTCGCTGGCGATGGTGAGGTGGCCGCCGGACTGGCGCACGAAGCCGTATACCTGCGACAGGCCGAGTCCGGTGCCCCGGCCCAGCGGCTTGGTGGTGAAGAACGGTTCGCACGCGCGTTCCAGCACCTCGTCCGACATGCCGGCGCCGGTGTCGGTGACCGCGATCACCACGTGATCACCGCTGACCCGATCGTCGCCGAGCAGTTCGTCCTCGAGGTGCGCGTTGGAAACTTCCAGTGCGAGATCCCCTCCGGCGGACATCGCATCGCGCGCGTTGATCGCAAGATTGAGGATGGCCGACTCGAGCTGGTGGGCATCCACCTCGCACAGCCAGTTGCCGGAAAACGTGGTGCGAACGCGCACACCCTCGCCCAGCGTGCGTTGCAGCATGTCGGACATGCCTGCCAGCAGCATGGTCACGTTCATTGGCTTCGGTTTCAGCGCCTGTCGTCGCGAGAACGCCAGCAACTGACGCGTCAGCGCGGCCGCGCGTTGGGCCGCGCCGGATACCTGTTCGGCCGCCGCGTGGATTGCCGGTTCGTCCGGGTGCTGGCGCAGGACGTCATCGATGTTGCCGAGGATGATCGTCAGCAGGTTGTTGAAGTCGTGCGCGATGCCGCCCGTAAGCTGGCCCACGATTTCCATCCGCTGGGCCTGTTGCAGGCGTTCCTCGGTCATCCTCGTCGCGGTGAGATCGCGGATCACCTTGGCGTAGCCGGTGATACAGCCATCGTCGTCGCGAATCGCCATCAGCATGGCGCTGGCCCAGAAGCGCGTGCCGTCCTTGCGCGTGCGCCATGCCTCGGCTTCGTAGTTGCCCTTGTCGCCGGCGATCCGCAGCGCGCGCAGCGGCGCGCCGTCGTCGTGTTCGGCGCGGGTGTAGAAACGCGAGAAATGGCTGCCCAGTGTTTCCTCGGCGGTGTAGCCGAAGATGCGTTCGCCGCCGGTGTTCCAGGTAAGGATGCGGCCTTCGGCATCCAGCAGCATGATCGCGTAGTCGGTGATGCCGGACAGCAGGGTTTCCAGGTGCAGTTCGGTGCGGCGCAGTTCCTCGGTGCGTTGCGCAACCGCGCGCTGCAAATCGCGGCGCCATTGGCGGCTGGCTTCCAGCAGCCGCGCGGTTTCGATCGCGAAAGTCGCCTGGGTGGCGATGCCGGTGAGGATCAGCTCGTCGCGGCTGTCGAGTGTGCCCGGTTCGGGGTGGCCCAGGAACAGCGCGCCGTGCACCGCGCCGGTGTGTGCCGCCACCACCGGCGCGGCGAGGAAACTGCGGATGGACGGTGGCTTCGATCCGGGTTCTGCGCCTTGCAGCAGGTCGCCGCGATGTACGACGCGCTCGCCGTCGAAGATCGGCTGGAACCATTGCGCGACGTCATCCGTCGACCTGCCGCCAAAGTGGGCGCGATCGGCCTCGGACAACACAATGCCGTCGCCGGTGGCGCTCCTGCGCGCGAAGCCGCCGCAGTGCGCCGCGGTGAACCGCACCGCGTTGTCGACGATGACGCGGATCAACGTATCGGGATCGCGTTCTCCGATCAGCGCCTTGCCGGCCCGTGCCAGCGTCTCCAATACATCCACTTTCTCGTGCAACTCGCGTTCGCGTTGCTTGACCCGCTTTTCCAGTTTCACCCGCCGGCGGATTTCCTCTTCCAGGGCGGAGGCGTGCTGCCTGAGCATGGCCACCAGGCGATCGTGTTCGGATTCCGCGGGGTGCACCGCTTGCGCAGGTGACTGCACGCGGTCATGTGCTTCGCAGATGCGCCCGAAATCGGCGCGCGAGTGCGGATCGGCGAACGACGCCGTCGGGTACGCCCAGAACACGGTGACCGGCAATTTTCCGATGAGCTCGTTGCCGAAACCCTCCAGCCGGACCGCGCCGGCGTAATCGCCGGCCTCGCGTTGCATCGCGACCATTTCGCCGAACACGCGCACGTGGCGACGACTTTTGCAGAGGTCCCGCAACGGCGTTTCCACTGTCGCGGCGAATGCAGTGGCATCCGGCGCGCCGTCGCGGGTGATGGCGTCCAGGGTTTCCGCGCAGTCCATTTGCATCCAGCGCCCCTCTGCCGCCGCCGTGTCCGGGTCGATGCCGCGCTCGCGCAGCGCGGCACCCACTGCATGCGTGCGCCCGGGCCGGGCGATGGAAACGAACACGCCGCCGGAGCGCAGCACGGGCAACGCGAACTCTGCCAGTTCCGCGTTCAGGGATGCGTCGTCGTCATAGAATCGTGCGACGTGTCGAGGTTCGAGTGCATGCGGAAGCGCCTGTGCGGATTCGTCCGGCATCATGTGCACGTGCGCGCGGGGTTTCGCCAGCACTTCGCCGTGCGCCGCGCAGATGCGGGCGAAGGCCTCGTGTCCATCGCCACCGGTGAAGGAATCCATCGCATACGCGCAAAGCAGCGTGATCGGCAGGTGTTCGAACAGATCGTTCCACAACGCTTCCAGGCCGATCGCGCCGGTGTAGTTGCCGGCCTCGCACTGCATCGCCACCATTTCGCCGAACGCGCGTACCCGGCCGTGCAACGCGCACAGGCGTCGAAGCGGCGCCTCCACCGCTTCGGCAAATGCGGCGGTGTCGGGCGCGCCATCTCGCAGCAGCGCCTCCAGCGTGCGCGCGCAATCCAGGTGCAGCCAGCGGCCTTCGGTGAGCGCGGCGTCCGCATCGAAACCGCGTCCGCACAATCGCGCGCACAGCGCCTCGAAGTGCGCCGGCGTGGCGATGGTCACGAAAGCATCGTCGGAGCGCAGCGCGGCGACGGCGTAATCGGCCAGTTCCGCGACGAGGAATTCCTCGTCGTCGTAAAACCGCACGACGTGTCGCGCGTCCGGTCGCGTGGCCTGGTCGAACTCGGCGTTCATGACGCGTTGAGTGTGCTCGCGGCGTGGTGGAAATTCAAAAGCACATGTCGCAAATTGCGATGCACGTGCCGGACTGCTTCTCAAGCATGCGCTGTGCCAAGTGTGCCAGCGCGTCATTCAAGATGAATTCGGTTTGCCAAAGCGGAAAATTTTTCCGGCGTGCGCCTCAGACGTCGCTTCGGAGCACGCGCCGCCATGTCATGCATTCGACCGCGCCGAGATGATATTTGTAGCGTTCGCGTCCGCGCAGGAGGTGCATCGTGTGATCGCCTTCGGCGGCCGCACCGCGGATCGTTGCGATGATCGACAGCAGGCCGGGGCTGTAGCGCGACCATCCAGGATCGAATCCGGTGGTGTAGAGATGCGTCGTGCCCGGCGCGTGCATCGCGAAGGTGCCCGCCAGCGGACACCCGTCGCAAACGAGCGCATACATGCGCAGCAGGCCCGCATCGCCCAGCGCGGGGATCACGCTGTGCACGAAGGCACGCGGCAATTCGTCGGCGAACGATCCGGGCGAGCCGCGCGCGTTCCAGCGGCGCTCGTGCATTTGCAGCAGGGCGTCCATGCCGCCTTGGGTTCGATCCGGCGGCACGCGCTCCAGCGTGCACGCACCGGCACACTCGAGCTTGCGCCACGCGTAGGCGATATTGCGTCGCCAGCGCCCCGACATGGCGCCGAGCCCGTCGTCGCCGCGCAGGCGCAGCGACATGCAGGTTGCGCCGGGCGCCGTTTCGCTTCGCCAACCTGGGGGCGCTGCCGCTGCGAGCAGCGTGGAAGCGGGGCGCAATTGGCGCAGGTCGATGCGTGCGCAGCCGCGGCGTAGCGCGATACCGGCCAGCGTCGCCAGCAGTGCGTCGACCATGCATGCCGCGCCCGGCGCGACCAGCGCATCGCCGTAGTCGCTGGGGCCGGTGCCGGCCAGCCACAAAGCATCGTCCCAGAAGAAATACGGCAGCAGCGCAAGCAACGTGTCGCCGTCCGCCACGGCAACGGCACCGCTGCGATCGGGCGCGTAATGTCGCGCCCAGCACAGCAACCACGCGGGTGACTGGAACGGCGTGGCGTCGGGCACCCGGCGCCACAGCGCCCACCACTGTGCGCAATGTTCGTGCAGCGCCGCAAAATCGGGCAGCACTTCGGTGCGAACATCCGTCATCTGCAGGGTGCGCGGCGCGGCGAAAGCGAAGTGCGTGCGGGCGTTCATCCGCAGCGCCTCGCTTCGATGCCGCGTGCCCGCGCAATCAGGTGCGCGTAAAGCGCGAGGTAGGCATCGAGCATGCGGCCCAGTCGGCAGCGCTCGTGCGCCGCGCGCAGGCACGCCTGCGGGTCGATGGTGCCGACACGCGCGATCGCGTCCGCCATTTCATCGGCATCGTCGACCAGAAACCCGGTGACGCCGTTCTCGATCAGCTCCGGGATCGCGCCGCTGCGATATGCGATCACCGGCGTGCCTGCGGCCAGCGCTTCCATCGCGACGAGGGATGAAGTCTCGCGCGCGCGGCTCGCGATCAGCAGGCAGCGCGCACGCGCCATCCACCATTGCTTCCGCAATCCGTGGATCGCACCGATCCAGCAATGGCGTTCGCCCAGCAGTGGCGCCAGCACCTCGCGCTGGTAGCGCACATGCGCAGGCCACGGAAACAGCTCGCCCGCTATCTGCAGTCCGACGCCAGCCTTCCGGGCGGCGCGAACCGCATCGTGGAAGCCTTTTTCCGGGCAGATCCGCCCCAGCGTCAGCGCGAATTCGTGCTTGCGCACGCGCCCGGCGAACGGATTGTCGGCCACGCCGTTGGCGATCGGCGGCAGCAGTCGCACCCCGCCTGGCGCGCCGCGGCATTGTTCGGCGGAGACCGGCAGCAGAAACGTCATGGGACGCGAGCACCGCAACGCGTCGCCCGCATACCAGTCGAGCGGCAGGTGCAGCGTGATCAGCAGCGGCACGCCGGGCGGCGGCAGGTAGGCGGCGAAATCGAGGCCGTGGCAATGCACCAGATCGAAGGGTGCACGCGCCAGCGCCAGGGCGAGGGTTTCGCGCGTGCGGTCGCGTTGGCGTGCGCAGGCAACATCGTTCCATTCGCCTGCAGGCGTCGGAAGTGGAATGAGATGTCCCTGCACGCGCGAGCCGGCCTGCGCGATCACGACCGACTCGTGCCCGCACGCCACCAGATGGCGATCGAGTTGCGCCAGCACCTGCTCGGCACCGCCGACCGGGTCGGCATCGATCGGCGCGAACGGGAACGCCACGCTGAGCACGCGCATCCTCATGCGGCGCGACCGCCTGCGCGGATGTCAACAGGCTCGAGCTCCATGGCGCATAACCCGCGGTGCGCGAGCCGCCGCCATTCGCGGCTGTCGATGGGCCATTGTCGGGCGTCGTACCACGCGCCGGGCGGCGGCGCCGGTTCGCGAAAATCGTAATCGGGTGCGCGACGGAACCGTTCGACGTC
>DATCSF010000226.1:0-30603 GCA_036568625.1 Rhodanobacteraceae bacterium
CCTTTCAGGTTCTTCGCGATCAGCTGGTTGGCTTGGTCGTCGTAGTTCGTCGTGCCGTCCGGGTGGGTGACCAGCAGGCCCTGGTACTTCTCGCCCCAATCGTTTTCGTAGTTGCGGTTGTCATGGTTGCCGCTTTCGGCCCAACCGACCTTGAAGAAATCGGGATAGCGGAACATCGCGTCGGCGGTGGCATTGCCGCCGCCGGAGTGGCCCCAGACGCCTACGCGATCGATGTCGATCCACGGATGGCGTTTCGCGAGTTCCCGGATACCGGCGACCTGGTCGGGCAGCGTGTTGTCGCCCATGTCGCCATACCAATGGTGATGGAACGTTCGCGACCGCCAGGGCGTGCCCATGCCGTCGATCGCGACGACGATGAAACCGAGTTCGGCCATCGCCTGATGGTCCAGACGAGAAGCAAGAAAACTGCGGCCGCGCACCGAGCCGGTCTGCGGGCCGGGGTAGATGTAATCGATCACCGGATATTTCTTGTGCGGGTCGAAGTTCGTCGGCTTGAACATCATCCCGTACAGCGTGGTCTTGCCGTCGCGCGCCTTCACGGTGATCGGGATCGGCGGCACCCAGCCGGCGGCCTCCAGCCGTGAAATGTCGGCCTTCGCAACCGTCGCGACGACGTGACCGTCGCTTGCATCGCGCAGCACCGTCACCGGCGGCGTGGTCGGCGTCGAATACGCATCGACGAAATACTTGCCATCCGGTGACATGTTGATGGTGTGGTCGGCATCCTCCGGCGTCAGCAGCGCGGCCTTGCCGGTGTCGATGTCCACCTTGAAGAACTGCCGGTAATAAGGATTCACGCCCGGCGTGCGGCCCACGCCCACGAACCACAGTGTGCGCGTGGCACGGTCGAGGTGCAGTACTTCGGCGACATTGCCCTCGCCGATGGTGACCGCACGTTCCTGCTTGCCGGTCTTGAGGTCGTAAAGGTACAGGTTGTTCCAGTCGTTCTGTTCGGACGGCCAGATCGCCTGATCGGTCTTCGGCAGGTATTGCCAGTTCACCCGGCCGTGGCCACTCTCGTAATAGTCCTTGGCGGTGA
Source organism: Rhodanobacteraceae bacterium (assembly GCA_036568625.1). Classification (GTDB taxonomy): domain Bacteria; phylum Pseudomonadota; class Gammaproteobacteria; order Xanthomonadales; family Rhodanobacteraceae; genus 66-474. Next base: position 1,061 of record DATCSF010000226.1, read on the forward strand.
ATCCGAATGCGCTGCGCACCGCGCCGGTTTCGGCGTTGGCAATCCGGAACGTTTCGTGCTGGCGGTTGCGGGAAGTCTCGACCAAGGCCAGCGTCTTGCCGTCAGGCGCCCACCTCACGTCGCTCCACGTGTAGGGTTCGTCCTCATCGCACGCCAGCGTGTCGCACAGGGTGGACAAGCGTTGCTCGGGCGCCATTTTCAGGCGCACCATTTTTTTTGCGGCGACGTCGATCACCACCGGCTCGATCATGAAAACGTGTTCGTCGCCCGGCAACGGGTACTTCCATGCATCCAGCTTGGGATGCCCGACCCGTGTATCGACGGTGTACATCTCGCCGACTTCGCGCTGGTCCTGGCGATAGGTGGCGATCTTTTTCGAATCCGGCGACCAGCGCACGATCGCGCCGTCGCCATGGATCCAGCCGGCGTTCTGGGTCGCATAACCGTGATCCTTGACGCCATCGCTGGTGAGCTGCGTTTCCTTGCCGGTGGCGAGGTCGCGCACCCACAGGTTCCAGTCGCGCACGAACGCGAGCAACTTGCCGTTCGGCGATGGCGCGCCGGGTTCGCTGCCGGTCTTCAACAGCTCGTCGCGCGGGGTGCACACGCCGACGCCAGCGAGGCTGCAGCGATACCAGGATTCACCCAGTTGCACGTCGAGGTCACCGCCGGGCAGGCGAAGGAAATCGAAGCGTCGGGGGAATTTTTTCGCATCCACCGACTTGCCGCGCGCCTTGCCCAGCGCGTCGGCCAGCTTGGCCTGATCGAACGCGGGCGCAGCCTTGCCGGTGGAAGCATCCATTTCCAGGATGCGGTCGCCGGCGGCGTCGTGGTCGCGATACCAGAAATGCGTGGCGTCCAGCCACTTCACGTGCTGGACGTCGTGATCGACCAGCGGATCGGTACTCTGGGCAAGAAACTTCACTGCCCGCGCGTAGTCGGCATCGGTCAACTGGCGCGCATGGGCTCCGGCGCCGAACACCAGCGCGCCTGCCAACAGCGCACCCGCAATCCCGCCGATCGATGACATGGCGATCTCCCGCTCGAAAAGGCTGAAATGCAACCCGGCGATCCTAGTCCTGTTCGCCTCGGCCCACCCATGCCGGAAGTCTCGGGTGCCGTTTTGCGATCATCCCTGATCGCGGCCTCGTACAGCGAACCGATACGCGGAGTGCTCCAAACGCGAAAACACCCGCACGGTCTGCCGTGGTCCGGCTTTCCACATATCAGCGCGCGTACATGCGCCGTCGCCCGCCGGCCGGCGACAGATCAATCAGCAGCGCAATCACGATCCCGATGATCGGAACCAGCGTCCACTGGCCGTGAAACCAGTGTTGGACGGCGGTGTACCAAAGCAGCGTGGTAGGCAGGAACACGAACCCGAGCACCGGCCACAACGCGACGTTGAAGATGCCGCTGAACCAGTGCGTGAACAGCCACAACAACACGATCACCACGCGCGGGACGAACAATGCGAACAACACCATCAGGCAGGGCATGGCAGTCTCCTCGGGGCGCCGGGTCAGGTGTCGCCCGCACGCGACCCCGGGATCGGCGGGCCTTTCAATTCGATGCGATTGCCTTCCGGATCGAACAGGTAGATCGAGGGCCCCTGGCCTTCGGCACCGTAGCGCGAGCCGATCTCGCCGACCCGGACACCGTGCCGCTCCAGGTGCGCGATGATCGCGGCTTCGTCGTAGCCGTCGACGCCGAGGCAGACGTGATCGACATTGTGTCCGTCTGCGCCGGGCGCCGCGCCGCCCTGGCGGCCGAGCTTGCCCTCAACGTCCACCAGGTCGATCAGCGACGCGCCCGCGCGCAACTGGAAGAGGCCGATCTCCGGCTGGTCCAGTTCCGGCGTGCAACCGAGCACGTCGCAATAGAACCGTCGCATTGCCGCGACATCGCGCACGCGCAGCACCACGTGGTCCAGTTGGCGCAGGCGGAAGGGAACGGGCATCACGGACCTCTTCGCTGAATGCGAACGGCGATGGTACGGCATCCTGGAAATGGACACCTGTATAATCGCCAACGTGGTGGAAGAAGCAGCCCAGGCTGCTGCCGAAGGCGCAACGCCCGTAATCGCTCAGGCCCGATACCACCACATTCAAAACTCTGGAGAGACCGGCTTTCGATGCATCGGAAGAACCGGCGCCGAAGGGGCAAGAAGCGTGATGCGACCATCGCGCTTTCAAACTCTCAGGCACAAGGGACAGAGGGGCTGTGTCGAAGCGTTGAACAACCTGCTGCGCAACTCGCCACGCCCACGTGGCTCGCCCTGCGGGCCGCCTGCGGCGTTCGAATCGGCAATCGTTGCCGATTTAGTCGGCAGCTTGCGCAACGATTTTTCGAAGCTTCGCGTGATAGCTGCATGTCACCCCTCTCTCCCGGACGCTTGCCATGACCCAGCACGCCCCTACCCTGCACGACCTCGAGCAGCACGACGCCTTCATCGCCCGCCACGTCGGCCCGGACGACAACGAAATCGCGCACATGCTGAAAGTGGTCGGTTACGACTCGCTGGATGCACTGGTCGACGCGATCGTGCCCGCGACGATCCGCCAGAAAAACCCGCTGGCGCTGCCACCAGCCGTCACCGAAACCGAAGCGCTGGCGAAAATCCGGGCGATCGCCGACAAGAACGAAGTCTTCAAGAGCTTCATCGGCCAAGGCTATTACGGCACCCACACGCCGCTCGTCATCCTGCGCAACATCCTCGAGAACCCGGCGTGGTACACGGCGTACACGCCGTACCAGGCGGAGATCTCCCAAGGCCGCATGGAGGCGCTGATCAACTTCCAGACCATGTGCGCGGATTTGACCGGCATGGAAATCGCCAACGCCTCGCTGCTGGACGAAGCCACTGCGGCGGCCGAGGCAATGACGCTGGCCAGGCGTTCGTCGAAGTCGAAGTCCAACGTGTTCTTCGTGTCGAAGCGCGTGCACCCGCAGACCATCGAGGTGCTGAAGACCCGCGCCGAGCCGCTGGGGATCGAACTGCACGTCGGCGATGAAACCGATGCGGCGAACGCCGATTGCTACGGCGCGTTGCTGCAATACCCCGACACGTTCGGCACGATCCACGACTACAAGTCGTTGTGCGACGCGCTGCACGCCAAAGGTGCGCTGGTCGCGGTTGCAACCGACTTGCTTGCGCTCACATTGATCACGCCGCCGGGTGAATGGGGCGCCGACATCGTGGTCGGCAATTCGCAGCGCTTCGGCGTGCCATTCGGTTTCGGTGGTCCGCACGCCGCGTTCATGGCCTGTCGCGACGCCTTCAAGCGCTCCATGCCGGGACGCCTGATCGGCGTGTCGGTGGACGCGCAAGGCAACAAAGCCTATCGCCTGACGCTGCAAACACGTGAACAGCACATCCGCCGCGAGAAGGCGACTTCCAACATCTGTACCGCGCAGGTGCTGCTCGCCGTGATGGCCGCGATGTACGCGGTGTATCACGGCCCGGAAGGACTGGTCCGCATCGCCCGCCGCACGCATCGCCTCGCCGCGATCCTGGCCGCCGCCCTGCGCAACGCCGGCATCAAGGTCGGTCGCGATTTCTTCGACACCCTGCACGTCACTGGCATCGACGCACACACGATCCACGCGATGGCAAACGCTGCGCACATCAACCTGCGCCACATCGACGCCACCTCGCTGGCGATTTCGCTGGATGAAACCACCACGCGCGAAGACGTGGTGCAACTCGCGTCGCTGTTCGGCGCGCGCATCGACGACCTCGATGCGCTGGACCGGGAAACGCCGGAGGCGTTGCCCGCATCGCTGCAGCGCAGCTCGGCATTCCTCACCCACCCGGTGTTCAACAGCTATCGCAGCGAACACGAAATGCTGCGCTACCTGCGCCAGCTTGCGGACAAGGACCTCGCGCTCGATCGCAGCATGATCCCGCTGGGTTCGTGCACGATGAAGTTGAACGCGACCGCCGAAATGATCCCGGTCACCTGGCCGGAGTTCGCCAACATCCATCCGCTGGCGCCGGCCGAGCAGTGGCGCGGTTACCGGGAACTCATCGACGGCCTCGAGGCGATGCTGATCGCCATCACCGGCTACGATGCGGTCAGCCTGCAACCCAATGCCGGTGCACAGGGCGAATACGCCGGCCTGCTGGCGATCCGCGCGTACCACCGCGCGAACGGGCAGGCGCAGCGCGACGTGTGCCTGATCCCTGAATCCGCGCACGGCACCAATCCCGCATCGGCACAGATGTGCGGCATGACGGTGGTCGTCACCAAGTGCGACGGCAACGGCAACGTCGACGTGGAGGACATCCGCGCCAAGGCCGGGAAATATGCCGACCGCCTCGCCGCGATCATGTTGACCTACCCGTCCACCCACGGCGTGTTCGAGGAAGAGATCGCGAAGATCTGCGAGATCGTGCACGAACACGGTGGGCAGGTGTACACCGACGGCGCCAATTTGAACGCGTTGTGCGGCGTCGCGCGGCCGGGCCGCTGGGGCTCGGACGTGTCGCACCTCAACCTGCACAAGACCTTCTGCATCCCGCACGGCGGTGGCGGCCCCGGCGTCGGGCCGTGCGCGGTGAAATCCCACCTTGCACCATTTTTACCAGCCGGCTTCCCTGCCGGCGAACAAGAGCCGGCCATCCATGGCGCGACTTCTCACAACAGCCGCTCCGAAGGTGGGGATCTGGATTCGCGACATGATGGGATGGTTTCCGCCGCGACGTTCGGCAGCGCCTCGATCCTGCCGATCTCGTGGATGTACATCACGATGATGGGACGCGAGGGGATCCTGAAAGCCACCCAAGCGGCGCTGCTCAACGCCAACTATCTGTCGAAGCGCCTCGCCACGCACTACCCGACGCTCTACACCGGCCGCAACGGACTGGTCGCGCACGAGTGCATTCTCGACGTCCGCCCGCTGGAGAAGGCCAGCGGCGTCACCGCCGAGGACATCGCCAAGCGCCTGATCGATTTCGGCTTCCACGCGCCGACACTGTCGTTCCCGGTGGCCGGCACCTTGATGGTGGAGCCGACCGAATCGGAATCGCTGCACGAACTCGACCGCTTCATCGACGCGATGATCCAGATCCGCGACGAGATCCGGGCGATCGAAGACGGTCGCCTCGATCGTGAAGACAATCCGCTGAAACACGCACCGCACACCGCGGCGGCGGTGTCCGCCAGCGAATGGACCCACGCGTACCCGCGCGAACTCGCGGCGTATCCGCTGGCCTCGCTGAAGCAGGTCAAATACTGGCCGCCGGTCGCGCGCGTCGACAACGTGTACGGCGACAAGCACGTGTTCTGTTCGTGCGTGCCGGTGGAAGCGTTCAAGGAAGCAGACGAAGCGGCTGCGAGCTGACGGCGGACACCCGTCACATCGACCGGAAGTGCCCTCCAAGGAGGGCGCTGCATCCAGCAAGCGCGCTCACGCCCGGATGACACTGAAGCCGCCGTCGCTTTCCAGATACATCCACTTGACCTGTTCCAGGCGTTCCACGCCCTTCATCCGCATCTGCGCCTCCACCTCGGATGGCGTCAGGTGCTCGCGCCGCAAATTGCGTCCGATCATCCTGCCGTTCCTCACCAGCAGCACCGGCGGTGCGTCGGTGAAACGTGCCATCACGGGAACCCGCGACCCCAACCAGTCAAGCAGGAGATTCCATGCCGCGAGCGTTGCGATCAGCAGACCCCCATCGCCAATCGTGTGGCCGTTTCCGATCATCGCGTTCTGCGCGGCATCGCCCAGCAGCACCACGAACAGGATGCCCGAGATGCCCGCCGAACCCGTATCGCGCCGCAGTATGAAGCGCAACAACAGGAACAGGAACCAGTACATGATCGTGCCGCGTATGAGGATTTCCAGCGGCGACATGCTGAAGCTCAGGAAATTGCTGAAATGAAGTGGGTGCATGACTCGTCCTCGCGCAGGGAACGTTCGGCTTCCGAATCTACCTGAAAGGCGACGCCGTGCTCGTCATTCCACCCAGGCGCCTTCGATGCACTACGGGTGAAGCAAGCCGTCGACCACTTCCCCCAGCACCACGCCGCAGTCCTCCTCGCACTTGAACGCGAACAGGGCGTCGCCCCGCGTGCGGCCGCGGTTCACCGCGGCAACCGGAATGCCGCGCGCCGCCGCGGCGCGCACCAGCCGGAAACTCGACCACACCATCAGTGACGAGCCGACCACCAGCACGCCGTCTGCCGATTCGACGGCGGCGAACGCCGCCATCGTGGTCCCGCGCGGCACCGATTCGCCGTAGAACACCACGTCGGGCTTCAAGACACCGCCACAGATTTCACAAGACGGCACCTCGAACGCACTGAAATCCACGTCTTCCAGATCGGCATCGCCATCCGGCGCGATGCCGGCGCACGAAGCGTTCCAATAAAAATTGGCATCGCGCAAATGCTGCTGGAATGCAGCGCGATCCATTCGCTTGCCGCACGTGAGACAGCGCACCTTGTCCAGACGCCCGTGCAGGTCGACCACGTTGCGGCTGCCCGTGCGCTGGTGCAGGCGATCCACGTTCTGGGTGACGATGCCGGCAATCCGGTTCTGCTCTTCCAGCCGCGCGAGCGCCGTGTGCGCCGCGCTGGGCCGCGCCGCCGCGAACGTCGGCCAGCCTGCGAAACTGCGCGCCCAGTAACGCCGGCGCACCGCGTCGCTTTGCACGAAATCGCGATATTGCACCGGCGGCGATCGCTTCCAGTTGCCATCGCCATCGCGGTAGTCGGGAATGCCTGATCCGGTGCTGACGCCGGCGCCGGTGATGGCCACCACGTTGGCGTGCGCGGCCAACCAGGCCGCCAGCCGCGCCGCGGCCGCATCGGCAACGGGAATCCCGGTCGCAAGCGTATTCACCAATCCCGTTTCCACAGCACACCGTCGGTACACTTTAACGCGGCTGCCGGCCCGTCCGGAACGTACGCGGCCGCACCCATATCCATAGCGTAATCACGTACGCAAACACCACGACATACGCAACGGCGAATACCCACAGCGGCAGCGGCAGATAGATCAACCGCTCCATCCAGCCAGCGATCAAGGGCCGGGCGGACGATGCGCCGGCAAGATCACCCTCCCAGATCGTGAGAAAACACGCACGACCCAACAGCGCCTGCGCCGCCACCGCCGCAAGGCTCGCTACGTGCACCAGCCGCCACCAGAATTCGCGGACCCAGCGCCAGCCGCGCCACGCGCCGATCGGGATCAGCACGCAGCCCGCGATGTTGAACGCGATGATCGCGAGGTGAACGACAAGAATGGACAATGCGGCCATGGTTTGGGCGCTCACCCACAAATTCCGACCCGAATACCTAGCACTTGAATTGCCGCCGTCGTTCCGCGGCCCGGCTGCGCCGTCGGCCGTCACGCCATCGTGACGAATTCTTCCGCTGAAGTGGGATGGATTGCCACGGTCTTGAGAAAATCGGCGTAGCGCGCGCCCATCCGGACCGCCACCGCGAAGCCCTGCAGCATCTCGTCCATGCCCGGTCCGATGCCGTGCAGGCCGACGATGCGCTCGTCGTCACCCACGCACACCAGCTTCATCATCGTCTTGCCTTCACGTCCCGCGAGCGACCACAGCATCGGCGTAAAGCGCGTCGTGCGAACCTTCACCGCATCACCGTGTTGCTTGCGTGCCTCGGCTTCCGACAGGCCCACGCTGCCGACGGGTGGATGCGAGAACACCACGGTGGGGACGCACGCGTAGTCGAGGTGCGCGTCGGGCTTGCCGCCGAACAGCCGATCGGCCAACTGCCGCCCGGCCGCGATCGCCACCGGCGTCAAGGCAGGCTTGCCGTTCACGTCGCCCAGCGCATAAACGCCCTGGACCGATGTATTCTCGAAATCGTCGGTGACGATCTCGTTGATCTTGCCCAGCTTGATGCCGGCCATGTCCAGCCGCAGCGACTCGACGTTGGGCAAGCGGCCAATCGCACTGATGATCTCCTCATAGGGGCCGTGGGGCTCATGGTCCGAGCAATCCAGCCAAAGGCCCTTCCCGTCGCGGTGCACGCCGCGCACCGCGCAACCCTCGCTATGGTCGATACCTTCCGCCCGCATCAGGCCGCTCAGCGCGCGCCCAAGGTCGGCGTCGAAACGCGACAGCAGACCGCCGCGCGTGATCAGGTCCACCCGCGCGCCCAGCGCGCACAGCACGCCCGCCAGTTCCACGCCTATGTAGCCGCCGCCGATGATCCCGACACGCGGCGGGCAATGGTCGAGCTTGAAAAATCCGTCCGAATCGATCGCGAGATCGCCGCCGGGCAACTCGAGCCCGCGTGGACGCGAACCCGTCGCGATCGCGATGTGCGGCGCGCGGTATTCCGCGTCGCCCGCCCGCAGTGTGTGCGGATCGACAAAATGCGCAGGCGCGGGCACGACGCCAATACCAAGTTCGCGCAGACGGTTCGCGTAGGACGTGCGCGCGCGCCGCACGTACGTTTCGCGATGCCCCACGAATGCAGCCCAATCGAGCATCGCCGGTTGCAGGCCGAACCCGACTGCCTTCGCCAGGCGCTGGCCATCCGCCAACTGCGCGGCCAGCCACATGGCCTTCTTCGGCACGCAACCGCGGTTGACACAGGTGCCGCCGAGTTCGTGCGGCTCGAACAGGGTCACGCCGGCGCCGTGTTGCGCCGCGCGTATCGCCGTCGCCAAGCCGGCCGAGCCGCCACCGATCACCAGCAAGTCCGAATCGATCTTCATTCGCTCACTCCCGGATCATCGAAGGTTCGCCGCTTGCGTCGCCGGGAAACTTACTGCGCGTCGACTTCCGTGCGCACCGGGCTCGGCCTGCTTTCACCCACGATCCGATAGCACGGCACGTATTTGCTGCCGGGAAGCTTCATGCGTTGCTGCGCGACAAAGCTTTGCAGCAGGGTGTCCAGCGCGCGCATGAACTCGGGATCGCCATGGATTTCGTACGGCCCATTCCTGTCGATCTGGTTCATGCCCTCTTCCTTGACGTTGCCCGCGACGATGCCCGAGAACGCCCGACGCATGTCGGCCGCCAGCGCGTGCGGCGGCTGGCCGCGACGCAGGTTCAGTGCGGCCATGGCGGCGTGGGTGGGCCTGAATGGCTGCTGGAATGGTAGGTCGATGCCGATTTCCCAGTTGAAGAAAAAGGCATCGTGCGTCTCCACGCGATGGTCGCGCACGACTTCGATGCCCTGCTGCATCGCGTGTGCGACCCCGACCGGATCCTCGGTGATGATCTGGTAGCGCTTCGCCGCCGCCTCGCCCAGCACCAGGCGCAGGAATCGGTCGATCTGCTCGAAATACGGCGCAGCCGATTCGGGCCCCGTGAACACCAGTGGAAACGGAACGCCCGCGTTGGCGGGGTTCAGCAGGATGCCGAGCAGGTAAAGGATCTCCTCGGCCGTGCCGACCCCGCCCGGGAACACGACGAAGCCGTGGCCGACCCGCACGAAAGCCTCCAGCCGTTTCTCGATGTCCGGCAGGATCACCAGGCTGTTGACGATCGGATTGGGCGACTCGGCCGCGATGATGCTGGGCTCGGTCAGCCCGATGTAGCGATTCTCGTAATGCCGCTGCTTGGCGTGCGCGATGGTCGCGCCTTTCATCGGCCCCTTCATCGCACCCGGTCCGCAGCCGGTGCAGATGTCCATGCCGCGCAAGCCGAGCTGGTAGCCGACGGCCTTGCTGTAGTCGTACTCTTCGCGCGAAATGGAATGCCCGCCCCAGCACACCACGAGGTTGGGATCGAAGCGCGCACGCAGTACCCGCGCGTTGCGCAGGATGTCGAACACCGCGTGGGTGATGCCGCTGGAGTCCTCCAGGTTGAACTCGCCGGAGTCCAGCTTGGTCGATTCGTACACGATGTCGCGCACCACCGCGAACAAAAGTTCGTTGGTGCCGCGGATGATCCTGCCGTCCACGAACGCCTGTGCCGGCGCATGCTTCAAATCCAGCTTGACGCCACGATCCTGCTGCAGCACCTGGATGTCGAAGTCGGGGTATTGATCCAGCATTGCGCGCGCGCTGTCCTGCATCGCGCCCGATGTCAGCACCGCCAGTGAGCACGAACGCAGCAAGGCATGCAGCCCGGACGACGTGGCATCGCGCAGCCGCGCGATTTCATCGCGCGACAATACGTCCAGGGTGCCGGCCGGCACGATCTGCGCGTTGACGGTTGCCGGACGCGCGACCTGACTGGCGTCATTCATCTGAAAGGTCCATGCGAAGCTGCTGTTGTGAAAAGTCAGGCCACGGATGGCCGGTCTGGTGTCTGCTGGTCGAAAGTGGCGATGATAACCATCGATCCATCGAAGCGGCACGATCGCACTAACCCGCCTTCAGGTAGGCCTCGACCCCGCCCAGGATCATCTGCGCCGACAACGCGATCAGCAGCATGCCCATCACGCGTTCCACCGCGGCCAGCACGCTCTCACCGAGAAACTTGAACAGCCAGGTGGACCCAAGCAGGATCACGGCAGTGGCGAGCCAGGCGATCAGCAGCGCCATGCCCCACTCGACCTCGCGGCCCGGTTGGGCACTGGTCAGCAACAACAGCGTCGCCATCGCCGACGGCCCTGCGACGCCGGGAATGGCCAGGGGGACGATGAATGGCTCGCCCTGGCCGGCCGACCCGAAGATGCCGCCGTCTTTCGGCGGAAACACCATCTTGATCGCGATCAGGAACAGCACGACGCCGCCGCCGATACTGATGGCTTCCTGCCGCAACTGCATGATCGACAACAATTCGCGCCCGCCGAGCAGGAACGCCACCAGCACCGCCAGCGCGATCAGCAACTCGCGGATCATCACCCAGCGCCGCCGCTTGGGCGGCACGTCCTTCAGGATCGACAGGAAGAACGGCACGTTGCCGGGAGCATCGAGCACCAGAAACAACGTGATGCACGCCGACACGATGGTCATCTGGTTGTTCATGAGCGTGACGTCTTCATTGCATGAGAGTCCCTGAAGAACCGCAGCGAACGAAGGCAGATCGTGCGTCGCCGACCAACATCGGCACGGATGCCGATTTGAACGCCGCCAGACGGCCCGCAGGGCGAGCCGCATGGATGTGGCGAATCAACGCAGGAAACGGAGTGTACACGTCGGTACATAAGCATTCCTCGCCCCAGCCGTCCTGCACCGGGCCTGATCCGGGCACCGCCCGGCGGCAGGCTTGCATTCGAACCGGCAGGACCGCCGGAACGTCCCAGAGCCAAGTCCGCAGCGAACACAGGACGTGGCGAGTAGCGCACCCGCTATTCCGGGATTCCCGCGCGGAGATCCAGCACCTTGCCGCGCGCCGTACGCGCGGCGGACGAGAGCAGATACTGCACCGCCTGCGCGGCGGCATCGGGCGTCGCGACCGTGGTCGGGTCTTCGCCCGCCCACACGGTGCGGCGCAGCGCCGTGCGCATCGGCGCCGGCAACAGTGCGTGCACCCGCAAGGACGTTTCGTCGGTCTCCTCGTGCAGGATCGAAACCAGCCCTTCCAGACCCGCTTTGGCAACGCCGTAGGCCCCCCAATGCGCGCGGCCCATGCGCTCGGGGTCGTCCAGCACGAACACCACTGCGCTGTCCGCACGCGCCAGCAGCAACGGCATGCACGCCTGGGTCAACAGGAACGGCGCAGACAAATCGACGTGCAGGGTGGTCATCCATTCGTCGGGCGAAAGCATCGCGAGCGGCGTCAGCCCCTCGCACTTCACGGCCGCGTGCACCACGCCATCGAGGCGTCCCAACTGGCGTTCGATCGATTCGACGAAAGTCTGGTATTCCAGCGGCGACGCGCCCTGCAAATCCATCGGCTGCAGCACTGGCTGCGGCGCTTCCGGAAGTGCCGCGATTTCGTCGTAGACCGGTTCCAGCGCCCGCGCCTTGCGATCGGCCAGCAGCACCGTGGCGCCGGCCTTGGCGCAGGCTCGCGCGGACGCGCGGCCCAAACCGCCAGCGGCGCCGGTGATCAGCACTACGCGTTCCGCCAGCGAATCCGCGGCGGGCGCCCAGTCCGCCGGCAGATGCGTGACGGGCAGACTCATTGCGCGGTCGTTGGCTTGGCAGCTTCCTCGACCATCCGCTGCAGCTCGCCGGACTCGTGCAGTTCCAGCGTAATGTCGCAGCCGCCGATCAATTCGCCGTTGATGTAGAGCTGCGGGAAGGTCGGCCAGTTGGAATACCGTGGCAGGTTGGCGCGGACTTCGGGATCTTCCAGCACGTTCACCGAGAAATACTCGGCGCCGGTGGCGTTGAGCGCCTGCGAGGTGCGCATGGAAAAGCCGCACATCGGGAAATCGGGTGTGCCCTTCATGTAGAGCACGACGGGGTGCTCGGCGAGCGTCTGCTTGATGCGTTCGATGACGTCCATAATGATTTTGAAACCTGCTTGCGTGACGGGTCCAGGGTCGCCGATACCATCGCGCCGTCGCGCAAACGAACCGCGGGCGATGCTGACGTGACGGCTTGATGAAGACGCAACCCGGGCTCGCGCAAATCCAACAAAAGCGTGCGGCGGGTCTACAATGGCCGATGGTGTCGTGCGGATGCCGTGCATTGTATCAGGCGCGCTTTCCACGCATGCTGCCATTCCCTGATCCCAGACATCCAAGGAGAACTCCATGGCGATCGAATTTCCCCCGCTTCCCTACGAACGCAGCGCGCTGGCCCCGCATATCTCCGAGGAGACCCTGGAGTATCACTACGGCAAGCACCACAAGGCTTATGTCGACAACCTCAACAAGCAGATCGAGGGCACCGACTTCGCCGACATGAACCTCGAGGACATCGTGAAGAAGGCCACGGGCGGCATGTTCAACAATGCCGGCCAGGCCTGGAACCACAACTTCTACTGGAACTCGCTTTCGCCCAAGGGCGGCGGCGGCCCGTCCGGCAAGCTCGCCGACGCGATCACCAAGGCGTTCGGCAGCGTCGACAAGTTCAAGGCCGAATTCGCGAAGATCGCCGTGGGCACCTTTGGTTCCGGCTGGGCCTGGCTGGTGCAACGCACCGACGGCTCGCTGGGCCTGGTCAGCACGCCGAATGCCGGCACGCCGATCACCGGCAGCGACCGGCCGCTGCTGACCTGCGACGTATGGGAGCACGCGTACTACATCGATTACCGCAATGCGCGCGCCAAGTACATCGACGCGTACTGGAATCTCGTGAACTGGGATTTCGCGGCCAGCCAGATGGCCTGAACGCCGCAACCCGCCCCGCCGCATGCAACGCAGGGCGGGTTTTCGTCATTTCGTGGCGACGGCTCCGCCGGATGCCGCCGCCACGACCGCGTCGGCCAATTTCGCGGCGAGCACCTGCACCTCGTCGGCATTCTCGCCCTCGATCGTCACGCGCACCAAGGGTTCGGTGCCGGACGGGCGCAGCACCACGCGGCCGCGGCCGTGCAAGGTGTCTTGAACCTCCGTAAGCGCACCCTGCACGCTGGACAGGCCGACCACGGATTTGGCGCCCGCCACCTTGACGTTGCGCGTGATCTGGGGCAGTTTGGAAAGCCCTGTGCGTGCCTGCGACAGGTCCTCGCCCGTGCGCGCCAGCGCATCCAGAACCGCCAGCGCCGAAACGATGCCATCGCCGGTGCTGGCGCGGTCGAGGCACAGGAGGTGCCCGGAGGTCTCGCCGCCCAGCACTCCGTCGTGTTCCTTCAACTGCTGCAGCACGTAGCGATCGCCGACATTGGCCCGCAGGAAGCGCACCCCGGCACCGGTCAGCGCACGCTCCAGGCCGAAATTGCTCATCAGCGTGCCGACCACCGGGCCGCGCAGCCGGCCTTGCGCCAGCCAGTCCTGCGCGAGCACGTACAACAGGTCGTCGCCGTCGGCGAGCTCGCCGTTGCGGTCGATCATCTGCACGCGGTCGCCATCACCGTCGAAGGCGATGCCAAGGTCGGCGCGCTGTTCGAGCACCGCGCCGCGCAACGCCGCCGGATGGGTCGAGCCGACACCGCGATTGATGTTGAACCCGTCGGGTTCGCTGCCGATGCGCGTCACCTTTGCGCCCAGCGAGGCGAATACCTTGGGCGCGACCACGTACGTCGCGCCATGGGCGCAATCCAGCACGATGTGCACGCCGGAAAGATCCGGCGGCGTCGCCAGGGTTCCGAGGCAGAAGCGCGCGTAGCGTTCGACGGCGTCATCGATGCGGCGTGCCTTGCCCAGCGATTCGGGCGCAACCGTAGCGAACGATGCATCGATTTCGCGCTCGATCTCGGCCTCCACGGCATCGTCGAGCTTCTCGCCGTCGGCGGAAAAGAACTTGATGCCGTTGTCCTCATACGGGTTGTGCGAAGCGCTGATCACGATGCCCGCGCTGGCGCCGAGCTCGCGGGTCAGTTGCGCGACACCCGGTGTCGGCAACGGCCCGAGTAGTCCCACGTTCGCGCCCGCCGCAACCAGACCCGCCTCAAGTGCCGCCTCGAACATGTAGCCCGACACGCGGGTGTCCTTGCCGATCAGCACCAGCGGCTGCCGCCCATTGCCCAGCACCACGCCCGCGGCGCGGCCCAGTTTCAACATGAACTCGGCGGTGATCGGCCATTCGCCGACGCGGCCGCGCACCCCGTCGGTGCCAAAGTATTTGCGGGACTCGGGGCTCGGGGCTCGGGATTCGGACATTGGGTTCGGCGACAGGGGCGGTGACGACATAATAACCTGTCGTCATTCCGGGGCCGCCGAAGACTGCAACATCTCGTCATTCCGGGGCTGACGCGGACGAAATCCGCGACAAAACCCTGAATGACGAAGAAATGCCAGGCCATCCTTCAACCGGACCGGAATGATGGTTCCTCGATCAGTCGTCGCCGAAGCGCTGCGAGCCGAAGGGCGCGTCAGGCCTCTTCGCAGGCGCATCGCCTTCATGCACCGCCTGCCACACCGCCAGCGCATCACGGGTCTCGGCCACGTCGTGCACGCGCACGACGATCGCGCCCCGCTGCACCGCGATCATCGCGGCGGCGGCGGAACCGGCCGCGCGATCGGCACCCGCATCACGGCCAGTCAGCGCGCCGATCATCGCCTTGCGCGACACGCCCGCAAACACGCCCGCCGCAAGATCGCGGAAACGGTCCAGCGCACGCAGCAATGCGAGGTTGTGCTCCAGCGTCTTGCCGAAACCGAAACCGGGATCGACCAGCACCCGGCGCTTGTCGACGCCCGCCATCTCGCACGCAAACACACGCTCGGCGAGGAAGCGGTGCACTTCGCCGACCACGTCGTCATAATGCGGATCGTCCTGCATGGTGCCGGGCTCGCCCTGCATGTGCATCACGCACACCGGCACCTTCAGTTCCGCTGCCGCGTCCAGCGCGCCCTCGCGGCGCAGCGCGTACACATCGTTGATGAAGCCGGCGCCGGCAGCGACCGCGGCGCGCATCACCTCGGGCTTGGACGTGTCGATGGAAATCGGCACCCCGACACGTTTGGCAAGCGCCGCGATGACCGGCACCACGCGCGCGATTTCTTCATCCGCTGAGACCGGCGTCGCGCCGGGCCGGGTGGATTCCGCACCGACGTCGAGCATGTCGGCGCCCGCATCGACCATCGCGAGGCCCTGCGCGACCGCGGCACCGACGTCGCCGGCAAGGCCGTCACCGGAAAACGAATCACTGGTCAGATTGAGAATCCCGCAGACGCGCGGACGGTCGAGCTTCAGCGCGCGGCCGTTGCAGTCAAGCGTGGGGATCGTGTCGAACATCCAGGCAGTGTAAGGCAGCGCGAACCGCCAGCGCGAGGGATGGCGGTTCGTTCGAGCTGCGGCGGCCAGTCGAAGCGCGATGCCACCACCTGGATCAGCGCGAACGCGGTGGCACTGTAAGCCAGTGCCCATTGCACCGGCTTGCGATTCTTCAACCGTTGCAACAACCTGGCCATGCCAGCCCGCCGCCTCTGCTGGTGCCCCGCGCCGGCGAATGTCACTAGCGCCGGTCAACGCACGCAAGCACAAACGCCGGCCATTTTGCCCCGGCAGCCCAATGGAACGGCTTCAGCCGAGGCGCGCCAGGATCTCGCGGTAGCGTGGCAGGCCGCGCAGGCTGGCCAAGTCCGAATCGTGTTCGATCCAGTTCCGGAAGCCGTGACCCACCGAAACCGCCCGCTCCAGCAGGTCGAAGGCCCGTTCGGTGTCCCCCATGTGCGTGTAAGTACACGCGGCGTTGTAGAGCGTACCGAAATCGTCCGGCTGCAAACGCAGCGCCGCCTCGACGTTGCGGCGCCCATCTTCGATGTCGCCGAGACGCACCTGCATGCCGGCAGCGAGATACATCGCCCGACCGTTTTCCGGATCGGCGGCGATCTCGGCCAGTGCCGCCGGCAGCGCAAGCCGTGTCAGCGCGTCACCGCGCGCCTTGTCGCCCAGGGAATCCGCCGCATTGGAAGCAAGCGACAGCGCCTGGAATTCGTCGGGACGCACGCGATGCGCGGCCTCGAATTCCTCGATGGCAAGCGCAAACTCGCCCCGCGCGTAGCAATGCCGTCCGAAATAATAATGGGCTTCGTAGAGTTCGGGGTCGAGTCCGATGGCACGTCGGAACGCGGCGACCGCGCCTTCGTTGTCTCCGGCTAGTGACAACGTATTGGCATGCGCAACATGGGCCTCGGCCAGGTTCGGCGCGAGTTCCAGCGCGCGCTTGGCCGACCCGATCGCCTCGTCCAGCACATGTTCGGGCTGGATGATCCGCCAGATCAGGAGTTGCGCAAGCGAATCGGCAAGGCCCGCGTGGGCATGCGCGTAATCGGGATCCAACGCAATGGCGCGGCGGAACATCTCCGGCGCCTTGGTCCAGTTGTCGCTGCTCTTCAACGATTGGATCTGTCGTCCGCGCAGGTAAAACTCGTAGGCGTGCATATCGCGCGGCGCATTGCA
Organism: Rhodanobacteraceae bacterium; assembly: GCA_036568625.1. Classification (GTDB taxonomy): domain Bacteria; phylum Pseudomonadota; class Gammaproteobacteria; order Xanthomonadales; family Rhodanobacteraceae; genus 66-474. The sequence goes on from DATCSF010000226.1 coordinate 17,900, forward strand.
GCTGCAACCATCGAGCTTCGCGGCCCCCTTCAATGAAACGCGCAACGCGCGCGCGACGTTGCGCGCGATTTCCTCCTGGATCGCGAAGATGTCCTCCAGCCTGCGATCGAAGTTCTCCGACCACAAGTGATAACCATTTTCCGCATCGATCAACTGCGCGGTCACGCGCACACGATCACCAGCCTTGCGTACGCTGCCTTCCATAATGGCCGCCACGTTCAATGCACGGCCGATATCACGCGCGTCCGCATCGCCACCGCGAAAACGGAACGAGGAAGTGCGCGACGCCACGCGCAGATCGCGGATCGACGCCAGCACATTGAGGATCTCCTCGGCAAGGCCATCGCAGAAATAGGCCTGGTCGTGCGCCTCGCTGAGATCCGCGAATGGCAGGATCGCGACCGAAGCTCCGGGGGCGGCGACCCGTTCGTCACTCGGTGCGGCTGCCGGCAGCGTCCGTTCGATGCCGTGCATACTCATGTCGTACACCCAGGCGAGCACGCAGGCCAGCACGAAACCCAGCACCAGCAGCACGATCAGCAGCCGCATCGACCACGACGGCAATCCGAGCGGTTCGAATACGGCACTGCCGAGCTGGATCAGGATCCAAGCCGTCAACACATAGACCGCGACCACGCGAAATATGCGTCGCCGACGGAATTCGGCGAAGGATTGCTTCAGGGGTCCGATCCAATCATTCATGGACGTCCAACCCAGCCGACCGGTCCGGCAAGACCGCGTCGTGATGCACTATGCACGCGTTGCAAAAATACTACATGAGCGGCACCCGGAAACGGCAAGGCCACCCCGAAGGCGGCCTTGTCGGCGATCAGGTGCTGCTTGCCGCCATATCCGAAACAGCTGTTGCGGAAGTCAGGCCAGGGACGGCCGTTCTGGTGTTCCGCATCCCGGAAATTTTCGGGCCGGATAGTCGTTCGCCGAAGCAGCGTTCATGGATGAACGCACAGCTTCGTGAAACGTCAGGCCAGGGACGGCCGTTCTGGTGTTCCAGAATCGAGGGACATTCCGACGCCAGAAACAGCCAGGGAGGCAGCGATCAGGGATGATCGCACATCAATGCTGCCCGGCCGGGTGACTGGAAGGCGAAGGCGCGACCCCCGGTGCGGTGGCGGGTTTGCCGCCGCCCATTCCGGTGTTGCTGTCGCGCGGATGCCAGTCGCGCGGCGGGCCGGGTTCGCGGCCTTCCATGATCGCGGCGATCTGTTCCCTGTCGATGGTTTCGTACTGCAGCAGCGCCGCGGCCATGGCGTGCAGCTTCTCGATGTCGCCGGTGAGGATCTGCCGCGCGCGGTTATAGGCGGTGTCGATGACCTCGCGCACCGCGACGTCGATCTTGCGCGAGGTTTCATCCGAGACGTTCTTGTGCTGCGTGACCGAGCGGCCGAGAAAGACCTCGTCCTCGTCCTCGGCATAAGTCATCGGACCCAGCGCCGACGACAACCCGTACTTGGTGACCATGTCGCGCGCGAGCTGCGTGGCGCGCTGGATGTCGTTCGACGCACCGGTGGTGACTTTTTCCGTCCCGAAGATCAGCTCCTCGGCCACGCGCCCGCCGAACAGGCTGGCCAGCTTGCTCTCCAGCGACAGCTTGCTGTGGCTGTAGCGGTCCTGTTCCGGCAGGAACATGGTGACGCCCAGCGCGCGCCCGCGCGGAATAATGGTGACCTTGTGCACCGGGTCATGGTCGGGCACGGTGAGTCCGACGATGGCATGGCCGGATTCATGGTACGCGGTGAGCTTCTTCTCGTCCTCGCTCATGATCATGGAGCGCCGTTCGGAGCCCATCATGATCTTGTCCTTGGCGCGCTCGAAGAAATCCATGCGCACGTCGCGCGCGTTCTCGCGTGCGGCGAACAACGCGGCTTCGTTCACGAGGTTGGCGAGATCGGCACCGGAGAATCCGGGCGTGCCACGCGCAATGGTCAACGGATCGACGTCCGCGCCAACCGGCACCTTGCGCATGTGCACTTTCAGGATCTGCTCGCGGCCCTTGAGGTCGGGCAGCGGCACCACCACCTGGCGGTCGAAACGGCCCGGGCGCAGCAGCGCGGGGTCGAGCACGTCGGGACGGTTGGTGGCCGCGATTACGATCACGCCCTCGCTGCCCTCGAAACCATCCATCTCGACCAGCAACTGGTTGAGCGTTTGCTCGCGCTCGTCGTGCCCGCCGCCGAGGCCGGCGCCACGATGGCGACCTACCGCGTCGATCTCGTCGATGAAGATGATGCACGGTGCATGCTTCTTGGCCTGCTCGAACATGTCGCGCACGCGCGCGGCGCCGACGCCGACGAACATCTCGACGAAGTCGGAACCGGAAATCGAGAAGAATGGCACCTTGGCTTCGCCCGCGATGGCTTTCGCCAAAAGCGTCTTGCCGGTACCGGGCGAACCGACCATCAACACGCCACGCGGGATCTTGCCGCCCAGCTTGGTGAACTTGGACGGATCGCGCAGGAAATCCACCAGCTCGGAAACCTCTTCCTTGGCTTCCTCGCAACCGGCGACATCGTTGAAGGTGACCTTGATCTGGTCCTCGCCCTGCAACTTGGCGCGCGAACGCCCGAAGCTCATCGCCCCGCGCCCGCCCGCGCCCGACTGCATCTGGCGGAAGATGTAGAACAGCAGGCCGAACACCAGGATGAACGGCAGCCAATCGATGATCAGGCGCATCAGCGAGAAGCCGTTGTCGCCCGGCTGCTGGGTGGTCTTGACCCGATGCGATTCCAGCAGCGGCAACAGCGCGTCGTCGCCGACCGCGGGCAGCACCGTGCGCAAGCTGCTGTCGTCCTTCAGCTTGCCCGTGATCACGGGCGGCATGCTCGCGCTGATGGTGATCGACGATACGTTGTCGTTCTTCACCTGCTGCACGAACTCGGAATACGACATCTGCTGCTCGCTGCCGGCCAGCCGCGGGCTGAGGCTCTGGTAAGCCAGAACCACGATCACCGCGACCACCAGCCACAGCAGGATGTTCTTGGTCAGGTCATTCATGGGAGGTTTCATGCTGCGATTCCCTCGCCCGAATTCGCATGCCCGTGTGCAGACATTTCACGAACCACTGGTTTGGGATACACATTCAGGTAATTCATGCCGCCTTTTTCCATCCGGTCGCCAAGGCGTAAACCTCGCGCGAGCGCCCGCGCGACGCCTTGGGCTTGCGCAGTGTCACCCGCGCGAAGCCCGCGCGCAAGTCACGCACGTACTCGTCGAATCCTCGGCCTTGGAACAGTTTCACCAGTAATGACCCTCCGGGTTTCAAGCACTTGGCGGCGAAATCTGCTGCCAGTTCTGCCAAATGCATCGCGCGTGCCTGATCCGCCACTTCGATACCGCTGATATTGGGCGCCATGTCCGACAGAACAAGGTCCACCGGAGTGCCTTCCAGCCGAGCCATCAAGGCCTCGAACACCGCTTCCTCGCGGAAATCCCCCTGGATGAATTCCACCCCGCCGATGCCCTGCATCGGCAGGATGTCCAAGGCAAAAACCCTGCCCGACCATTCTTCTTTTTTCTGCCCCAGCCGCTGGCGCACCAGTTGCGACCAGCCGCCCGGCGCCGCGCCCAGGTCCACCACCACCATGCCGGGTTTCAGCAGGCGGTCGCGATCCAGCAATTCGTCCAGCTTGAACGCGGCGCGCGAGCGAAAGCCTTCGGCCTGGGCGCGCTTCACGAATTCGTCGCCGAAATGTTCCTTCAACCAGCGCGCGCTGCTTTTGGATCGGGCCACGGATTCATTTCCAGCGACGGCACCACTTGCCGCCTTTCCACGCGAAACCAGCGTCATGCCCATGATACCCTGACTGGCTTGCCGAACCTGCTTCCATGCTGAACACATGCCGCTGTCCTCGTCACAAATCCGTTACCTGCGCGGCCTCGCCCATCCGCTGAAGCCCGTGTTGCTGCTTGGTGGAAGGGGCGTCACCGCGGGCGTGCTGAAGGAATTGGAGCAGGCCCTGGACGACCACGAACTGATCAAGGTCAGGCTGACCGGCGATGACCGCGCGGCACGCGCAGCCGACCTCGCCAGACTGGTCGAGTCCAGCCACGCGGAAACCGTGCAGAGCATCGGCCATGTCGCAGTGTTGTATCGGCGCAATGATGACAAGCCGCAGATCGCTTTGCCGCGGTAGACCATGGACGACAGCGCCACACATTGTCGTCATTCCGGACGCGGCGCAGCCGCGATCCGGAACCCAGCGACTTTCAACGGAAACCAAAGTCACTGGGTTCCGGGTTCAGCCCTTCGGGCTGCCCCGGAATGACGAATGCACCTATCTGCGATACTGTCGCTCGTGGAACTGAACCTCGAACGCCCGCGTGACTACCTGTTCGTGCGCCGCGCCGATGCGCACACGGTGGTGATCGTGGACCGGCCGTTCACCGCCAGCATCATCCTGGCGCGCGACAAGGTCATCGACGACTGGGATGTAAGCGATGTCACGGCGATGACACCCCAACATGCCGAGCCCATCCTCGCGCTGCAGCCGGAGGTGGTATTGCTCGGCACCGGTGCGCGCCAGCGGTTCCCGTCGCAGGAAGTGCTGGCGGCCTTCTTGCAGCGGCACGTCGGCGTGGAAGTGATGGACAACGCCGCCGCGGCGCGCACCTGGGACATCCTGGCCAGCGAAGGCCGCAACGTGGTCGCGGCGTTTATTTTGTGCGATCGTCCATGATCGCTGCTCCACCCGCCAAGCCGAAGCCGGAATGATCCTGTTCTCCGGATCATCAGAACGGCCATCCTTGGCCTGACTTTCAATAACAACCGCTTCGGACAAGCGATGGTGCAACTCGTCCAAAGAAATTACCGCGACGGCAGGTAGCCGAGCGGATCGACCGGCTTGCCGTCCTTGCGGATCTCGAAGTGCAGTTCCACACGCGGCGCGCCGCTCGCGCCCATCAGCGCGATTTCCTGCCCGGCATTGACGCGTTCTCCTTCCTTCACCAGCCGCTCGCTGTTGTGGCCGTAAGCAGAGAGATACGTGTCGTTGTGCTTGATGATGATCAGCTCACCGTAACCGATCAGGCCATTGCCGCTGTAGACCACCGTGCCTGACGCGGCCGCGCGCACCGGGTCGCCGACGCCGCCGGCGATATCCACGCCGGCACCGTCGCCGCCGCTGCCGGACCGGAATCCGCCGACCACCTTGCCGCTCGCCGGCCACTGCCAGCTGATGCCGTCAACGCTGCGCGTCGCGCCGGGTGGCGGCGTCGGGGTCGCGGCGACGAGGGGCTGTGCAGACGGCATTGGTACGGCCTGCGGCGGTGGACTGGTGGTCGGCGGGGCGGCGGTCGTTGCCGCGGGCGCCGCGGCCGACGCCGATTCTGCGGGCGCCACGCCACTTGCGGTCATCGTCTGCGTGGTGACCGGTCCGAACACGGGAGCGGACGGCTGCGGCGGATTCGTCTGGGTTGGGGTTTGCGGCGCCCGGTTCGTGGTGGTGACCACCCCCGTGCCCGTCGAGGTCGTGCCCACCGGCGGGGTGGGTACAGACGACGGCTTCAACTTGAGCAGTTGTCCCGGATGGATCGTGTAGGGGGACGGAATGCCGTTCAGTGCTGCGAGCTGACGCACGTCCACCCCGTGCGCAAAGGCGATGCTGTACAGCGTGTCGCCGGGCGCCACCGTGTAGCCGGCGGTGCCAACCGTGCCATTGGCATGGCCGCCGAGGCCGAATGTCTGCACGCCGCGGTTGTTGCGCGCCGGCTGCGTCGGTGCCGGCGACGGCGCCGCCACCGGCTGACCGCTGCTGCCGCCGAACGAACGATTGACCACCGGCGCCGGCGTCGATGCGCAGCCCGCCAGCAACAACGAGAACGAGATGGCGATCAGGAATATCTTCGGGAAGCGTGTCATGTGCACCATGCGTGCAAGGATAACTGATATATCGATTGTCTCTTTACACCCACGCGGATCACGATTCACCCTTTGAAAAACCACTGAAGCACCATCGCGCACCATGCCAGCTGGCGTGACACCGATTCGATAGTCAGACACCGCCGATTGGCAGGCCGCAACGGGTCGCCGGGCGAGCCACCGGGATGTGGCGAGTGATGCAGCAGGTTATCCGGCGGTCCCTAGCGCAGCCAGAAATACAACGCCACCGCGACCACGATCGCGACGATCACCCAGCCCGCGGTTTCGATGTGCTTGTGCAAGGCCTTTTCGGCACGCTCGCCGCCGAGCCGGATGACGCCCGCGACCAGGTACACGCGCTTGCCCCGGCCAACCGCAATGCCGCCAAGGAACGGCAGCATCGGCATGCCGACGATGCCACAGGCCCAGCTTGCGATCTTCATCGGAATCGGCACGAAGCCCGCCGCGACCAACAACCAGAATGCCTTCCACGGGTGTGCCTGCGCGTCGGCGCCCAACGTGTGCACAAGCGCTTCGAGATGCGGCAGCCAGCCCAGATGCGCGAGCACAGGTTTCACCGCGTCGAACGCATAGTGACCCAGCGCGTAACCGACCAGCGAACCCAGCAGCGAGAAAAACAAACTTAAGGACGCAAACCACCACCACTTGCGCGGACGCGCAAGCGTCATCGGCGCCAACATGATTTCCGGCGCGACCGGAAAAATGAAGGCCTCCACGAAACTGAGCAACGCCAAGCCCACGTCGGCGCGCGGTTTGGCGGCCCACATGAGGGCCTTTTCGTACAGCGGTCGGAAAAGTTTCATGCCTGCAGCACGCACGTCTTGCGGGGGAATTCGTCGAAAATCCCCCAAGCTCTATCATTCCGGCGAAAGCCGGATTGCGAAGGCAGAGCCTGCCCCGGACTTGATCCGGGAATGCCGCAGCGACCATCGGCGCAGCCGATGGCCCGAAGGCCGCGCCGCGGGAGCGGCGCGTAATCCATCCTTTTCCCCGAAAGAACAAGATGGATCCCGGCCTGCGCCAGGATCGCGGTCAAGCGCGATGGCGCCCCAAGCGTATTCAACCCAAGCCGCCCAATAACGGCACGAAACTCACGGGCTCCAGTTCTTCCTTGCGCCACGCATCGCCCTCGCGGCGGAAACGCGTCAGCCGCTGCGCGCCTGCCGGACCCAGCGGCGCGACCAGCACACCGCCGTCCGCGAGTTGCTCGGCCAGCGCGCGCGGCACCGATTCGCCGGCCGCGGTCAACACGATCGCATCGAACGGCGCCTCGGCCGGCCAGCCGATGTGGCCGTCGTCGTGGCGCGAACGGATGTTGTCGATCTTCATGGTGCGGAACAAGCGCCGCGCCTTGCGCAGCAGTGCCTCGATGCGCTCGACGGTGTAGACGGTCTCCACCAGTTGCGCCAGCACCGCGGCCTGGTAACCGGAGCCGGTGCCGATTTCCAGCACGCGCTTCGGCACGTTCCCCTCGATCAACAACTCGGTCATGCGCGCCACCACCCACGGCTGCGAGATGGTCTGGCCGAGTCCGATGGGCAGCGCATTGTTTTCGTAGGCGCGCGCGGCCAGCGCCTCGTCGAGGAACAGGTGGCGCGGCGTGGTGCGGATCACGTCCAGCACCCGCGGGTCCTTGATGCCTTCCGCGCGCAGGGTCGCAACCAGCCGATCGCGCGCGCGCTGCGACGTCAGGCCATGCCCGCCGGCCGATGCCGCCGCTGCGCCGAACAGATGAATCATGCCGCCTGTTCTCCCTGCAATTGCGCGGTCAGGCCGTCGATCCAGTTCGAGACTTTTTCCAGTGCCTGGAAACGCGTGAGATCCACATGAATCGGCGTCACCGACACGAAGCCACGCCGTACCGCGTCAAAATCGGTGCCGGGTCCGGCATCGTCCGCGTCGCCCGCGGCGCCGATCCACCACACCGTGCGTCCGCGCGGGTCGCGTTGCGCGATGCACGGCGACGCGCGGTGGCGGCTGCCGAGGCGGGTGACCTCGAAGCCCTCGATTTCTTCCCACACGCGATCGGGCACGTTGACATTGAGGATGGTGTCCGCGGGCAGCGGGTCGACCAGCAGGCGCCGCATCAGCAACGACACGGCGCGCGCGGCGGAATCGAAATGGTGGCCCCTGCCGTCGTGGTGTTCGCCCGGCCCGGCCAGCGACACCGCGATCGCGGGCAGGCCCAGGAAGCGCCCTTCCATCGCCGCCGACACGGTGCCGGAATAGATCACATCATCGCCGAGATTGGCGGAATTGTTGATGCCCGAGACCACGATATCGGGTTCGTCGTCCAGCAGCCCGGACAGTGCGAGGTGCACGCAATCGGTCGGCGTGCCCGCGACGCGGTAGCGGCCGTCATCAAGGCGCACCACCCGCACCGGCTGATCGAGGGTCAGCGAATTGCTGGCACCGGAGCGGTCGCGGTCGGGGGCCACCACCGTCACTTCCCCGAGCTCGGCCAGGCGGTCGGCAAGCACGCGGAGGCCGGGCGCTTCCACGCCATCGTCATTGCTCAGCAAAACCCGCATTGCCGATTCGAACCCCAAGACAAAATTCTGTGCAGCCGACAAGTTTAGCCGATCACTCCGACACCACGCTTCGGGTTCAATCGCCGGAAGGCGACGCGGCCGTTGCCGGCGGCGCGGCCGCAGAAACCGGCGGTGCGACGCTGGCCGCACCGGCCGGCGCATTGACGACCTGGTAGAACACCTCGCCGGGCTTGATCAGGCCGAGCTGGGATCGCGCGCGCGCTTCGACCGCATCCTGCCCATGCTTCAGGTCTTCCACATCCGCGTGCAATGCATCGTTGCGCTGTTTCAGCTTGGCGTTTTCGGCCTGCTGCCCGGACACGCGCGCGCGGATCGCGCGCAGGTCGCGCATGCCGCCGTCGCCAACCCACAGTTTGATCTGCAAGCCGATCAACAAGGCGATCAGGATCAAAGCTAGCCAACGGAGCAAGGACTACCACCTCAGTCGGGAAGCGTCGCCAGGTTCGGATACGCACCACGGCCAGCATACTTCGCCGCGGCACCGAGTTGTTCCTCGATCCGCAGCAACTGGTTGTACTTGGCGATGCGGTCGGAGCGGCACAGCGAACCGGTCTTGATCTGCGTGGCCGTGGTCGCGACCGCGAGGTCGGCGATGGTGGTGTCCTCGGTTTCACCGGAGCGGTGCGAGATCACCGCCGCGTAATGCGCCTTGTCCGCCATCGCCACGGCTTCCAGCGTTTCACTGAGCGTACCGATCTGGTTCACCTTGATCAGGATCGCATTGGCGACATGGCGGGCGATGCCTTCCCGGAAAATCGAGGGGTTGGTGACGAACAGATCGTCGCCGACCAACTGGATTTTCTTGCCGAGTTTTTCCGTGATCAGTTTCCAGCCGGCCTGATCGCCTTCGGCCAAGCCGTCCTCGATGCTGATGATCGGATACTTCGCGCACCAGTCGGCGTAGAGCTCCACCATGCCGGCGGCGTCCAGCTTGCGGTTCTCACCCTTCAGGTCGTACACGCCGTTGCCGAAGAATTCCGACGAAGCGGGATCCAGCGCGATCCAGATTTGCTTGCCCGGCTGGTAGCCCGCCGCAGTCACCGCTTCCAGGATCACTTCGATCGCTTCCTCGTGCGACCGCAGCGCGGGCGCAAAACCACCCTCGTCGCCCACCGCGGTGTTCATGCCACGCTTTTTCAATTGCGTCTTCAGCGCGTGGAAGCATTCGACACCCGCGCGCAGCGCATCGGAAAACCGGTCGAAGCCCGCCGGCATCACCATGAATTCCTGCATGTCCAGCGGATTGTCGGCGTGCACGCCGCCGTTGATCACGTTCATCATCGGCACTGGGAGAACAGGCGCGCGATTGCCCACGAGGTATTTCCACAGCGGTTGTTTGCGCGAAGCTGCGACCGCGTGCGCCGCGGCCAGCGACACGCCCAGCGTGGCATTGGCGCCGAGGTGCGACTTGTTGGGCGTGCCGTCCAATGCGATCAGCTTGTCATCGAGACCCTTCTGGTCGGCCGCATCGAAACCCGCGAGCGTTTTCGCAATCTCACCGTTGACATGGGCGACCGCCTTCGTCACGCCCTTGCCGAGATAGCGCGACTTGTCGCCGTCGCGAAGTTCCACCGCTTCGCGCGTGCCGGTGGACGCACCGCTCGGCACGATCGCGCGACCGAACGCTCCGTCCGCCAACGTGACTTCGGCTTCGAGGGTGGGATTGCCGCGGCTATCGAGCACTTCGCGGGCGTGGAGGGATTTGATGATTGTGGTCATCGTCGACAGTTCCGTTGGATTACTAATCTTGGTCATTCCGGGGCTGCCGCAGGCAGAACCCGGAATCGGTGTCTCGGTATGTGTCAGCTCTCAAACCGATTGACTCGCGCCATCCTTGGCGCTCGCCCTTCGGCCACCTCGGTGTGCGCGTTGGCTGTCCTGCCAACGCAGTCGGATTCGGGCCTGCGGCCCGTTCCGGAATGACCAAGGCACTGACTGAACTTCGATGCCGATCAGGGTTTGCTTTCCGTCAACTCGAGAAATCCGGCGCGTTTCACCACGCCATCCAGGTCCCTCAACGTTTCCAGCAACGCTTCCATCTTGCCCAGCGGCCACGCGTTGGGGCCATCCGACAATGCCTTGTCCGGATCGGGGTGCGTTTCCATGAACAGGCCGCTCACGCCCACCGCGACGGCGGCGCGCGCCAGCACCGGCACGAATTCGCGCTGGCCGCCGGACTTCGTGCCCTGGCCGCCCGGCAACTGCACCGAGTGCGTCGCATCGAACACCACCGGGCAGCCGGTGTCGCGCATCACCGCCAGCGAACGCATGTCCGATACGAGATTGTTGTAGCCGAAGCTCACGCCGCGCTCGCACACGAGGATCCGGTCATTGCCGACGGCGCGCGCCTTCTCGACCACGTTCTTCATGTCCCACGGCGACAGGAACTGGCCCTTCTTGATGTTGACCGGCTTGCCGGTGCGCGCAACCTTCTGGATGAAGTCGGTCTGCCGGCACAGGAACGCCGGCGTCTGCAGTACGTCGACGACTTCGGCCACTTCATCGAACGGCGTGTACTCGTGCACGTCGGTCAGCACCGGCACGCCGATCTGCTTCTTCACTTCGCCGAGGATGCGCAGGCCTTCCTCCATCCCGAGCCCGCGGAAGCTCTTGCCGGAAGTGCGGTTGGCTTTGTCGAAACTGGACTTGAAGATGAAGTTGATGCCGAGCCTGCCGGTGATTTCCTTCAACTCTCCCGCGGCGTCGAGCTGCAACTGCTCGGACTCGACCACGCACGGGCCGGCGATCAGGAAAAACGGCCGGTCAGGGCCGACCTCGAAGCCGCACAAATTCATCCGGCGGCTTCCTTGGCAAGCCTGGGGGCATCGCGCATCGCCTTGTACTCGCGCGCGGCGCGCACGAACCCGTTGAACAGCGGATGGCCGTCACGCGGGGTGGAGGTGAACTCGGGATGGAACTGGCAGGCCAGGAACCACGGGTGCTTCTGCGCCGGCAACTCCACGATCTCTACCAGATTGTCCACAGACAGGCCCGCGACGACGAGGCCGGCTTTTTCCAATCGCTCGCGATAACGATTGTTGAATTCGAAGCGATGACGGTGGCGCTCGCGGATGGTGTCGGCGCCGTACAGTTCGCGCGCCAGCGTGCCGGGTTTCAACCGGCATTCCTGCGCGCCAAGACGCATGGTGCCGCCGAGGTCGGAAGCTTCGTCGCGGCGTTGCACGTCGCCCGGCGCTTGCGTCCATTCGGTGATCAGCGCGATCACGGGGTCGTCGCTATCCCGGTCGTTCTCGGTGGAACCCGCGCCGGAGATGCCCGCAACGTCGCGCGCGAACTCGACCACCGCCGCGTGCATGCCGTAGCAGATGCCGAAATACGGAATGCCACGCTCGCGCGCGTACTTCACCGTCTGGATCTTGCCTTCGAAGCCGCGTTTGCCGAAACCGCCCGGCACCAGGATTGCGTCCGCATCGCGCAGCACCGCGTCGGCGCCGCGCGTTTCGATGTTTTCCGAATCGATCCACTCCAGTTGCACCCGGGTGGCGTTGTGGATGCCGCCGTGGCGCAGCGCTTCGCCCAGCGACTTGTAGGCATCCTTGTGTTCGACGTACTTGCCGACGATATAGATGCGCACTTCGTCCTTGGGATTTTCGACCGCATCCACCGTGCGCTGCCATTGCGAAAGGTCGGCCGGCTTTGCATCCAGACGCAGTCGCTCGACCACGATGTCGTCGAGGCCCTCCTTGTGCAGCCACAGCGGCAGCTTGTAGATGGTGTCGGCGTCGGCCGCGCCGATTACCGCGTTTTCCGGCACGTTGGTGAACAGCGCGATCTTGCGACGCTCGTTCTCGGGCAGCGGCTCCTCGCAACGGCACACCAGGATGTCGGGCTGGATACCGAGCGCGCGCAATTCCTTCACCGAGTGTTGCGTGGGCTTGGTCTTGATCTCGCCCGCCGCCTTGATGAACGGCACCAGCGTCAGGTGCATGAACAGCACCTTGTCGGCGCCGCGCTCGATGCGCAATTGGCGTGCCGCCTCCAGGAACGGTTGCGATTCGATGTCGCCCACGGTGCCGCCGATCTCCACCAGCGCGACGTCGAAACCGCGCGTGGCTTCGTCGATCACGTGCTTGATCTGGTTGGTGATGTGGGGAATCACCTGCACCGTGGCGCCGAGATAATCGCCGCGGCGTTCCTTGCGGATCACGGCCTCGTAGATCTTGCCGGTGGTGATGGAGTTCTTGCCCGACAGCCGCGTGCGTACGAAGCGCTCGTAATGCCCGAGGTCGAGATCG
>DATCSF010000227.1:0-9483 GCA_036568625.1 Rhodanobacteraceae bacterium
GTCGCTGCAGGCCAATGTGCGCCGGGACGACAACAGCCAGTTCGGGGGCAAGACCACCGGCAGCGTGCTGTGGGGCTGGGACTTCGCGAAGGACCTGCGGGTCACCGCGAGCTGGGGCACCGCATTCCGCGCGCCTACCTTCAACGACTTGTACTACCCCGGTTTCGGCAATCCGGATTTGCGCCCCGAAAGTTCACGCAATCTTGAGCTGGGCCTGCGCGGCACGCCCGATTGGGGGCACTGGTCGCTGTCGGTCTACCGCAACGACATCCGCGACCTGATCACCTTCGATGCCGCGGTCGGGCTGCCCGGCAACGTGGACCGCGCGCGCATCACCGGCCTCGAAGGCGTGGTCGGCGGCAAGCTCGCCGGTTGGGACGTGCGCGCGACCGCGACGCTGTTGAACGCGCGCGACGATGCCGACGGCGGTTTCTACAATGGCAATGTATTGCCACGTCGGCCGCGAGAGGCCGCCCGCTTTGATGCCGACCGCAGTTTCGGGCGCTTCAGTTTTGGCGCAAGCTGGTATCTGGCCGCGCACACGTACGACGACATCGGCAACCGGCATTCCTTGGGCGGCTACGCGGTGACCAACCTGCGCGCGGGCTGGCAGGTCAACCGCGACTGGAAGCTGCGGTTTGCGCTCAACAACGTGTTCGACAAGGCCTACGAGACCGCCTGGTTCTACAATCAGCCGGGGCGCAATTTCATGCTGACACTCGACTGGCGCCCTTCCGAATGAACGTCGCTGCGCGCCGGTGTCCGGCCATGCTGGTTTCCGCGCCCGCCTCGGGCCAGGGCAAGACCAGCGTGACCGCGGCGCTGGCGCGCTGGCACGCGCGGCAGGGCCGACGCATCGCGGTGTTCAAGGCCGGGCCGGATTTTCTCGACCCGATGATCATCGGTCGCGCTGCCGGTACGTCTGCGTACCAGCTCGACTCGTGGATGGGCGGTGAGGCCGACGTGCGCGCGCGTCTGTACGCGGCGGCGGGCGAGGCGGATTTGGTCCTGATCGAAGGCATGATGGGCCTGTTCGATGGCGATCCGTCCAGCGCCGACCTGGCGGCACGTTTCGGCCTGCCGGTGCTGGCGGTGATCGACGGGTCGGCGATGGCGCAAACCTTCGGCGCAATCGCGCTGGGACTCGCGGAATACCGCGAAGGGGTGCGCGTGTGCGGCGTCGCGGCCAATCGCATCGGCGGCGACTATCACGCGAAGTTGTTGCGCGAGAGCGTGCCCGACGCAATGGCGTGGTTCGGCGCGCTGCCGCGCGATGCTGCGCTGGCGCTGCCCGAACGGCACCTCGGCCTGGTGTCGGCGGACGAACTGGACGACCTCGATGCACGGCTGGATGCACTGGCCGATGCGTGGAGCCGGCACGCGTCGACTGCGCTCCCGCCGAAAGCGAGGTTTGCGCCGGCAGCGCCTGCTGCGGTACCGCCTCTGCTGCGCGGCGTGCGCATCGCCATCGCGCGCGATGCGGCGTTCTGTTTCTTGTATCCGGCCAACCTCGACCTGCTGCGCGAAGCCGGTGCGGAACCCGCATTCTTCTCGCCGTTGGCGGGTGATGCGCTGCCGGAATGCGATGCGGTGTGGCTGCCCGGCGGCTATCCGGAACTGCACCTGGATGCGCTATCGAGGCGGGTCGATTTGCACGTCGCGCTGCGCGCGCATCGCGATGCCGGCAGACCCATGCTCGCCGAATGCGGCGGCATGCTGTTCCTGCTCGACGAACTGGCCGATGCCGACGGCCACGCCGCGCCGATGGCCGGTTTGCTGCGCGGGCGCGCGACGGTGCAGACGCGGCTGGCGGCGCTCGGTTTGCAGGAAATCGCCTTGCCGGAAGGCACGTTGCGCGGACATACCTTCCATCACGCGCATGCCGAAATCGACGCGGTGCCGCTTGCGACGGCCGCCGATCCCAATGGCGCACCATCGCGCGAAGCGGTGTATCGCGACCGCCGCTTCACTGCGAGTTTCATGCACTTCTATTTTCCGTCGAACCCGGAAGCGGCGCTGCGATTGTTCGTGCCGTGATCGGTGCGAGTCGGCCTGGTTGCGTCATGTGCTGGGGTTCGCGTGAAGCCGCTCCCCCAACCGCGCTGCAGGAGCGCGTCATGCGCACGATCCTGCCTGATCACGGCCAGGGGCCGCTCCTGCGTCAACGTCTCCCCGAAAGCGATGGGCCCGCGCTCCCTGCGATGTAGCGCCAGTGCCACGGCTCGTACTCGTAACCGTACGGATTGCCGGGCGGGAACGACAGGTGGAAACCGAACGCGGCGCCGTGCTGCTGCAGCCAGGTGAACGCCTCGCTCTTGGCGAAGCGGCCGTCGGCCGCCGGCACCCCCGGCGTGGTCAGGTCCACCGCGCAGCCGGTCTGATGTTCGCTGTAGCCCGGCACCGCGTTGATCGACAGGGCCTTCTGGATCGACATGCCTTTCTTCAATTTCCGGCGAATCAGCCCGGTCTGGTAAGCCATGCTGCGAAAGCCCGAAACGGTTTCGAGCTTCACGCCATCGCGCGCGGCGGCCGCGAACATCCGCTTCAGCGCGGCCGCCGCCGGCGCCACCATTTCCACCTTGCGCCCGTACACGTCGCGCGGCGCCTGCACCAGATCCTTCGCTTCCGGTTGTGGGCGGAGGTCGTGCTTCGCGGCGTAGTCCGAAGGGATGCCCAAGCCCCGATTGACTTCCTGGATGTGCGCGACCCACGCGGCCGGTTGCGGCGGCGGCACGGCCGGACACAACGGCGTGGCTGCATGTGCGGCGGGCAGGGCGGCGGCGATCAGCAGGACGGTGCTTGAACGGACAAAAGACATCGGGGTTCCCTTGTGGCAAACCTGCATGATAAGAGCAGGCGCACGACGGGCGGTGCGTCCAATGGGCGCAGAACCATACATCACGTCGGCCGTGCAGCGGTATCATGGCGCGGTTTTATTTTCAGGTTCTGCGTGCAATGCCCATCTACGTGTTCCGCTGTGACGACTGCGGCGAGAAGTTCGAACGCCTGCAGAAACTGTCCGACCCCGATCCCGACGCCTGCCCGAATTGCGGCAAGCACGACACCGTGCGCCGGCAAGTGACCGCGCCCGCATTTCGGCTTGCCGGCAACGGCTGGTACGAAACCGATTTCAAATCCGACAAGGAAAAGAAACACAATCTCGCAGGGGACGCGGCCAAGCCGAAAGGCTCCTCGGGCGGCAGGCCGGCTGCACCCGCCAAGGCCGGCGGCGCGGGTGAAGGCGCCAAGTCCGCCGCGGCCGAAAAATCCTCGACGGCTCCCGGGAAGCCGGCCAAGGCGGCTGGCGACTGAATGCTGCGCGCGCGCGGCCGGCGTTCAGCCTGGCTGTCGGAAACTGCAACCGGCCATCAGGAGGACGACGTCATGCGTAGCGTTGCCTTGATCGTTGTGGTCTCGTTGATCGCATTTGCCGGTGCAGTTTGCGCGCAGGTCACCTACAGCAACCGTCCGCCGCCGCCCCCACCGCAGCAGTATCCCTATCCGGACCAGCCGCCGCCTCCGAATTATCCGGGCTACGGCCAGCAAACCGTTTCCTGCGGCAGCCCGCAGTACCGCATGCTGCGTTGTCCGGTGCCCACCAACTGGCGCGGCGTGCGCATCGTGCAGCAGACCTCGAAATCCGCTTGCGTCGAAGGCCAGACCTGGGGCTTTGATCGTGGCGGCATCTGGGTGGACAAGGGCTGTGGCGGCGTGTTCGCGCCCGCCGCCTACGGTGGCGGCTGGCAACCCGATCCCGGCTGGAACCGGGATTTCGTGGTGTCGTGCGGCAGCCCGCAGTACCGCTACTACTTTTGCCAAGTCGACGTCGGCGCGCGCGGTCGCGTGCTGCTGCAGCACCAGGATTCCGATTCGGCGTGCGTCGAAGGCCGCACCTGGGGCTGGAATCGCGCCGGCATCTGGGTGGACAAGGGCTGCGGTGCACACTTCCTGGTGACGCGCCGCTGGTGATGGGTGCGGTTCGCGGCGTGCCGCAGATGAACGCACCGCTGAATCCGTGCGCCCGTCGGCGCGGGCGCCTCGCCCCAATCGGCTAAACTTCGCCGACATTTCCGGATAGACAGAACGCCTTGTCCTGGTTCGAACGCGTGCGCGGGTTCATCGCCCGGGTCTGGCCATTCGCGCGCTGGCCCATCCTGATCGGCCTCGGGTTCGCGATCGGCTTCGTGGTGCCGTACACCCTGGTGCTCGATCACCGGGTGAAGACGCGCGTCACCGAAATCGATTTCACCCAGCCGACCCGCGTGTATGGCAAGCCGCAACTGCTGGAAGCCGGCGTGCCGATGGACAAGGCCACGCTGACGCTGCAACTGGAGATGGCCGGCTACACCGAGGCCGCGCAGGTGGCGCGGGTGCCAGGCACCTTCAGCACCGACGGCGACAGGTTCATCGTCGCTTCGCGTGGCTACATGGACCCGGTCGGGGGCGAGCTGCCGCGCCGGGTGCGCGTGACGGTGGGCTCGGGTGCGATCCAGTCGGTGTTCGATCTTACGGCGAACAAGCCGCTGCGCAGGACGCGCCTCGATCCAGCGCGCATCGCGACGCTGTACGGCGCGGAGCAGGAAGAACGCATCATCATGCAATTGTCCGAGTTGCCGCCGCTGCTGGTGCAGGGCGTGCAGGCGGTCGAGGATCGCGACTTCAAGAACAACCACGGCATCGACCTGTCCTCGATCCTGCGGGCGGCGCTGGCCGATCTGCGCGCGGGCCACGTGGTGCAGGGCGGTTCGACGATCACCCAGCAGCTGGTGCGCAACCTGTTCCTCGACCGCAACCAGACGTTGGTGCGCAAGTTCAACGAGGCGCTGCTGTCGATCCTGCTGGACGCGCATTACACCAAGGGTCAGATTCTCGCCGCGTACTGCAACGAAGTATTCATGGGCCAGCAGGGCAACCAGGCCGTGCACGGCTTCGCTGCGGCCAGCTGGTACTACTTCGGGCGGCCGGTGCAGACGCTGCGCCCGCAGGAAATCGCACTGCTGGTCGGCATGGTGCGCGGCCCGAGCTATTACGATCCGCGCCGCCATCCCGAACGCGCGCTGGTGCGTCGCAACGTAGCGCTGGATGCGTTCCGCGCCACCGGCCTGTTGAACGATGCGCAATGGAAAGCCGCGCGCGCCGCGCCGCTGGACGTGACGCCCACGCCGCAGCTGGTGGTGGATCGCTTCCCGGCTTTCATGGACGTGGTGCGCAAGCAGTTGAGGCAGGATTTCAGCGAGCAGCAACTGCGCAGCGGCGGGCTCGCGGTTTACACCACGCTCGATCCGGCCGCGCAGGTGTACGCCGAACAGTCGCTGGACGAAACGCTGCGCGGGCTCGGCAAGCGCGGTGACAAACTGGAAGGCGCGGTGGTGGTGGTGGAGCCGTCCACCGGCGACGTGCTGGCGATGGTGGGCGGGCGCGAATCCGACCTGCACGGCTTCAATCGCGCCTACGACGCGCGCCGGCCGGTCGGTTCCAGCCTGAAGCCGTTCTATTACCTGATGGCGTTGAGCGATCCGTCGCGCTGGAACGTGGCGACGCTGCTGGACGACTCGCCGATCTCGCTGAAGCTGCCGAACGGCAAGTTGTGGACGCCGCAGAACGACGATCACGTTTCGCACGGCCAGGTGCCGATGGTCGAGGCGCTGGCCAAGTCCTACAACCTCGCGAGCGTGCACCTCGGCATGCAGCTTGGCGTCGATCGCGTGGCCGCATTCCTGCGCTCGTTCGGGCTGACGGACGTCAATGCCAATCCGTCGCTGCTGCTGGGTTCGGTGGACATGTCGCCGTTCCAGTTGGCGCAGTTGTACGAATTCTTCGCCGGCGACGGGCACGCGCTGCCGCTGCTCACCTTGCGCGGCGTACTGGATGCCAAAGGCCACGTGCTGAAGCAATACGCGACCCGGCCCGGCAAGGGCGAGTACCAGCGGGCCGAGCGACTGGTGCGCTGGATGATGCAGCAGGTCACCGAGTACGGCACCGCCGCGGCGATCGGTGATTCGTCCCTTGCACGCTTGCACGTTGCGGGCAAGACCGGTACCTCCGATCACCAGCGCGATTCGTGGTTCTCCGGTTTCACCGGCGACCGGCTGGCAGTCACCTGGATGGGCCGCGACGACAATCAGCCGACGCATCTTTGGGGCGCGACCGGCGCGCTGCGCGTGTGGATGAAGCTGTTCCAGAAATTACCGAGCGCGTCGCTGACGACATCGATCGGCGACGGCATCCAGTTTGCGTGGATCGATCCGTCCACGGGGCAGGGCAGCCTGCCGCAGTGCGATGGCGCGAAGCAGTATCCCTTCATTGATGGATACGCGCCGC
Organism: Rhodanobacteraceae bacterium; assembly: GCA_036568625.1. Classification (GTDB taxonomy): domain Bacteria; phylum Pseudomonadota; class Gammaproteobacteria; order Xanthomonadales; family Rhodanobacteraceae; genus 66-474. The sequence continues at coordinate 6,322 of DATCSF010000227.1, forward strand.
CGGTGCAGAATCACTGCTATCTGCAGCGGCTCGAAAACCTGTTCGGCGGCGGCAGCAACAACAACGCGCCGCCGGCGCCTGTCGCGGGCGCGCATCGATAGCCGCAGCAATTGTTCCGGAGTAATACATGACTCGCAACCTGACTTGGGCCGCGCTCGCCGCGGGATTCGCCATGGTGCTGGCCGGGTGTTCGCACCCGCCGTTGCCGCCGCCCGCGACAGACCGGGGTTCGCCCACCGCGATGGTCGAAGCGATCCGCGCCGCGAACGCCGGCGACAAGTCGGTGGTGCAGATTGCGCCGCTGCGCGATCCGGCCGTCGACGGCTACCTGGACGGCGCGCGTGCGGACGAGGACGTCGGCAAATACCAGGGTGCACTGGACAAGATCGACGCCGCGTTGAAGCTTTCGCCCGACGCGCCCGACATCCTGCAATTCCGTGCCGAAGTGGAGATCCTGCTGCGCAATTACCCGGCGGCCGACGCGGATGCGCGGAAATCCTTCGGGCTGGGGCCGAAGGTGGGCGGACTGTGCGCCAGCAACTGGCAGACCGTGCTGGAAATTGCGCAGGCGGAACACCAAGAAGCGGGCATCGCATTCGCGCGCAACGCACGCGAGCAGTGCCACAAGGCGGGACCGGTGAGGATGTGAGTGCCTCAGGGATAGGCCAACAGCAGCACCAGCACGCCGATCCCGAACAGGACGGTCAGCATCGCGAACGAGAACGCGAGATACGGTCCGTGGAACCGCATCGACGTGTGATTGCGCCGCCAGTTCGACGCGTACGCCAGAAAACGGGCCCCTGATGCCAAGGCCATCACGACTCCGAAAGCGACCAGCGCCGCGCCCGCGAAGTGCGACAGGGAGTACGACGGCAGATGCGCGGGCGCAATCTGTCGTCTGACCAGCAGCATGAAGCGGTCCAGGGCGATGCCGAAGACCATCAGCGCCAGCGCGGTGCGGGTCCAGACCGACAAGGTGCGCTCGGCATTCTGGTAGGAGCGATTTTCGGACATCTCCGAACGCTCGGCTGACATCCGCGAGCGGTCTTCCGACATCCGTGACCGGTCGGCGGACATTCGGGAGCGATCCTCCGACATCCTGGAACGATCCGCGGACATCCGCGATCGTTCGGCGGACATCTCCGTCCGCTGGCGGGAAAGCTCCGTCTGGTATTCGGCAAGCTCGACCATCCGCTGCATCAGGCGAAGTTGTTCGGATTCCTCGTCGCCGGCCATGCCGAGTCTCCTTGCGGGTGGCGTGCGCAGTGTGCCACCGCGTGCCGGGATTGGCTACGCGATGCCGGCGGCGGGACGCGCGGGAAACCAGGCCATCCCGAGGTCGTCTTCGAGCGCGCCGTCGATCCTGCGCACACGCTGCCGGAAACGCGCTTCCTCGACGAAACCCATGCTGCGGTAAAGGTTCTGCGCGCGCAGGTTGCCGGCGCGCACGTTCAATTCCACTTTGCCCACTCGCGCGTCGCGCTGCGCCCAGTCCAGCAGGTCGCGCAACATCGCGCGGCCGATGCCGCGCTCGACATGGCCCGGGTGTACCACGATGGTCAACTGGAACACGTGCGCGTTGGCGCGCATGGGCATGGGTTCGAGGAACGCGTGGCCCGCCGGTGCGCTGTCTTCTTCGGCGACGACGTAGCGCCCGGCGGTCGCCAGTTTGGCGATCTTCGCGCGATAGGCCTCGACGGGAATTTCGCCCGGATGGCCGACCAGCAATCCCGGGGTGCGTTGGGTCTCGCTTTCCGCCATTGCGATGGCTTCGGCGTCGGCGGGCATGGCGATTCGAATTTCCACGGTAGCGACTTTCGCATTCGTGTTGCGGCAGGATGGGAACGATGACCGACGGGGCAAATCGTCGCCCGCGCTGGCAAAATAACGGGTTCAGGATTCGATTGCCTGCATGTACGCCATCAAGGAAATCTTCCACACGCTGCAGGGCGAGGGCTTTCACGCCGGACGCCCGGCGGTGTTCTGCCGTTTCTCCGGCTGCAACCTGTGGTCGGGGCGCGAAGCCGACCGCGCCAGCGCGGTATGCGATTTCTGCGATACCGACTTCGTCGGCACCGATGGCGAGAACGGCGGCAAGTACCCGAATGCCGCGGCGGTCGCGGACAAGGTCGCCAGCCTGTGGCCGCGGGATCAAAACGAAAACCGCTTCGTGGTGTTCACGGGGGGCGAGCCGCTGCTGCAACTCGACACGCCATTGCTGGACGAAATGCACGCGCGCGGTTTCGAGTGCGCGGTCGAGACCAACGGCACGCTGGAAGCGCCCGAGGGCCTCGACTGGATCACCGTCAGTCCCAAGAGCATCGCGCCGGTAAAGCTGCATCGCGCGGACGAACTGAAGCTGGTGTATCCGCAACCCGCCGCGATGCCGGAACGCTTCGCGGATTTCGCCGCGACGCACTTCTTCCTGCAGCCGATGGACGGGCCGCGGGCGGCGGAAAACACCCGCGCCGTGGTCGATTACTGCAAGGCGCACCCGCACTGGCGGCTCAGCCTGCAGACCCACAAATACCTTGGCATCCCATGACCGAACAACTCTTCACCGTCTGGAAGGAATTCCGTTTCGACGCCGCCCACCAGTTGGACGCCGGCCCCGACGGCGACCCGCGCTACCGGAACATCCACGGCCATTCGTACCAGGTGGAAGTGTGGGTGCGCGGTCCGCTCACCGAACACGGCTGGGTGGTGGACATGGGCGACCTGCAGCGACGCCTCGAAGTCGCGCGCGACGCGCTCGACCACCGCATGCTCAACGACGTGGAAGGCCTCGGCATTCCGACCATGGAAAACATCGCCCGCTTCGTGTGGGAGAAACTCGGCGATTTGCCGCAACTGCAACGCGTGGTGGTCAAGCGCGGGCAGAACGGGGAAGGCTGCGAGTATCAGGGCCCGGCGGCATGATGCCAAGGATCACCAACGCACCGCTTGCGGCGCGCTCCGGTGGAGCATCTGGTCAAGCTGTGTCATTCGGAGATTTTGGCGGAAAGCCGAAGATCGTCCTGAAAATGAGCGAAGGGATGCAAATGTCAGTTGTACTGACGAGCAGCCCGACCAGGGACAGCATCCCGCCAAGGACATAACCTGCAACGAGGGCGCCCAACTGGAATGCAATCGCGGTGGCCACGAGCCAGACGGCCCCCAAAC
>DATCSF010000228.1:0-18642 GCA_036568625.1 Rhodanobacteraceae bacterium
TCTGGCACGCCGCGGCGAACGGCCGGAACGTTCGTCCTGACGCACCGCAACATCGCTGTGATAAAATAGACGGCTGAATGCCAGAGGAGTCCGTCATGCCGAAGCTCGCCGCACGCACCGGCCGCGCCAAGCCCAGCGCGATCATGGTCATCGCCGACAAGGCGAAGCAGCTCAAGGCCGAAGGCAAGGACGTCGTCAACTTCTCCATTGGCGTGCCGAATTTCCTGCCGGGCGACCACGTGTATCGGGCGGTACGCGATTGGACTTCGCGGGACAGCGGCAGTTATGGCAGCAACCGCGGTGCGCCCGCGTTGCTGGACGCCATCGTGTCGCACTACAAGCAGAGCGGTCTGGATGGCTATACGCGCAGCAATGTCACCGTCGGCATCGGCGCCAAACAGGCGCTCTACAACCTGTGCGAAGCGCTGCTGGATGAAGGCGACGAGATCATGTTTCCGTCGCCATACTGGACCAGCTACGTCGACATTGCCGAGATCCTGGGTGCGAAGATCAGCATCCTCGAATGCCCGCCGGAGCAGAACTACAAGCTGACGCCCGCGCAACTCGACAAGGCGCTTCAGTCGAACCCCAAGGTGTTCCTGTTCAACAATCCCTCCAACCCGACCGGCATGGTCTATACGCGCGACGAGATCGCGACGCTGGCCGAGGTGCTGGTGAAGCATCCCGAAACCTGGATCATCGCCGACGACATCTACAACCGGCTGGTCTTTGACGGCATCGGCTATCACAACTTCGTGCAGTTCAAACCGGAACTGCGCGAACGTACCTTCATCATGGATTCGCTGTCCAAGACCTACGGCATGCCGGGCTGGCGCGTGGGTTTCGTGGCCGGCCCCGAGGCAGGCGTGAAGGCGCTGGTGACGCTCAACTCCAACCACATCACCTGCCTGCCGGAAATCACCGAAACGGCTGCGATCGCAGCCCTGACCGGTCCGCAGGACATTCCGGCTGCCAAGCGCGAAGATTTTTCGAAGCGTCGCGACGAAGTCGTCAACGCGCTGCTCGCGATCCCCGGCGTGAAATGTCCGCGTCCGCAGGGCGCGTTCTACGCCTTCCCCGATATTTCGGTGGCGTTCGGCAAATCGCACAACGGCAAGCCGATCGAAAACGACATCGACTTCTGCAAGGCGCTGCTCGAGGACAAGTTCGTTGCGACGGTGCCCGGTTCGGCCTTCGGCGCACCGCGGTCCCTGCGCATCTCCTACACCTGCGCGCCCGAGCAGTTGCAGAAAGGTTTGGCACGCATCCAGTCGTTCTTCGCCGAATTGAGCGACGAGCAGGTGGAGCGGGTGCGCGCCGCCGGCGCCTGACCAATCGCGGTGGCCGCGCGCGTGGTTTCATCCTGTCCGTTTCCCCGTTGATGGAGTTGTACGCATGAAAACCCCCGTTCGCGTTGCCGTCACCGGCGCCGCCGGCCAGATCGGTTACGCCCTGCTGTTCCGCATCGCCGCCGGCGACATGCTCGGTCCCGACCAGCCCGTCATCCTGCACCTGCTGGAAATCACGCCCGCGTTGCCTGCGTTGAACGGCGTCGTGATGGAACTGGACGATTGCGCGTTCCCGCTGCTCGCGGGCGTGGTCGCCACCGACGATGCGAACGTCGCCTTCAAGGATGTCGATTACGCGCTGCTGGTAGGCGCGCGCCCGCGCGGCCCCGGCATGGAGCGCAAGGATCTGCTGTCCGCCAACGGCGCGATCTTCGGCCCGCAGGGCAAGGCCTTGAACGCGCATGCGAAGCGCGATGTGAAGGTGCTCGTGGTCGGCAATCCCGCCAACACCAACGCGCTGATCGCGCAGGCCAACGCGCCCGATCTCGACCCGAAGTGCTTCACTGCGATGGTGCGCCTGGACCACAACCGCGCCAAGGGCCAGCTTGCCGCGAAGACGGGTGCGCACAATACCGACGTTGCCAAGATGATCATCTGGGGCAACCATTCGTCCACGCAGTATCCGGACATCCACCACGCGACCGTGAAGGGCAAACCCGCGCTGTCGCTGGTCGACCAGAACTGGTACGAGAAGGAATTCATCCCGACCGTGCAGCAACGCGGCGCCGCGATCATCAAGGCGCGCGGTGCGTCATCGGCCGCGTCCGCGGCGTCGGCGGCGATCGACCACATGCGCACCTGGGCGCTCGGCACCGCCGAGGGCGATTGGGTTTCGATGGGCATTCCGTCCGACGGTTCCTACGGCATCAAGCCCGGCGTGATCTACGGCTATCCCGTCACCTGCAAAAACGGCAAGTACGAAATCGTGCAGGGCCTCGATATCAGCTCCTTCTCGCGCGCCCGCATGGACGCCACCGACAAGGAACTCCGCGAGGAGCGTGCAAGTGTCGAGCAATTGCTCGGCTGACCGACATCAGCCACGGAGCAACGCAAAGGGCGGCCCGGTGCCGCCCTTTTCATTTCGTGGAGGAGGTCGAGGCGTTGCCCTGCGGCACGCGTTGCGCATGCGCCTTGGGCTGGATCTCCTTGCCGAACCGGCACGCGTAAACCTGCGTCGTCTGCGCGCCCAGAAACAGGATCAGCGCGCTGTAGTACACCCATACCACGATCAGGATCAGCGAGCCCGCGGCGCCGGCGGAACTGTAGCGCAGGTGCGCGAGATACACGCCCAGCGCGTATTTGCCCAAGGTGAACAGTACGCCCGTGATCAGTGCGCCGATCAGCACTTCGCGCCATTCGATTTCGGCGTCGGGCACATACTTGAACAACAACGCGATCACGCCGACCACGATCGCGAATGAAACGAGCGCCTCGATCACGCGCAGCGCGAGGCCCGCGCCGGGGAACATCTGCGCGATATAGTGCTCCGCGCCCGCAAGCGCGACGCTGATGGCCATCGATACCAGCAGCACGAAGGCCATGCCCAACACGATGGCCAGCGCCAGCAACCGCGAGCCGAGCAGGCGCCAGATCACGTTGCGGTCCGGTTTCACCTGGACATCCCAGATCTGGTTCAGCGCGGTCTGCAGATGCGCGAACACCGTGGTGGCGCCGATCACCAGTACGATCGTGCCGACGGTGGTGGAGACCACGCCCGCGTGATGGTTGCCGGCCTGGGTCATCAGCGCGCGCACGACGTCCGCTTCCTGCGCGCCCACCCATGAGCCAACGTAACGCAGCACCTGCTCGCGCGCGGCGGCCTCGCCGAAGATCAGGCCCGCCAAGCCGGTCAACAGCAGCAGCAGCGGCGCCATCGAGAGCAGCGTGTAGTAGCCGAGTGCCGCGGCAAGCTGGAAGGGCTTGTTCGCGAAAAAACCGGTGACGACGGCTTTGGATGTATTCCAGATCATCCTGAACAGCATGGCTTCCGATGCCGGCTGCGCCCGATCCGTACAGCATGCCATCTCCGCCTGCGCGATTTGTCATTGCGGCGTATAGGGCGCCGGGTCGAGCGAATGATGGGCTAAAATGACGGCTTTGCCGGAGGCTGCATGAGCCCATCCTCGTCCGCTGGCGCGCCCGCCTCCCATGGCGCGCGCTTCCGCGCCGCGCTCGCCGCCGAATCGCCGTTGCAGGTCGTCGGCGCGGTCACTGCCTATGCCGGCCTGATGGCGAAACGCGTTGGCTACAAGGCGCTGTATCTCTCCGGTGGCGGCGTCGCTGCCAATTCGCTGGGCGTGCCCGACCTCGGCATCTCGACGATGGAAGACGTGCTCGTCGATGCGCGCCGCATCGTCGACGCCACGCACTTGCCGCTGCTGGTCGACATCGATACCGGTTGGGGTGGTGCGTTCAACATCGCGCGTACGATCCGCTCGTTCGAACGCATCGGCGTCGCCGCCGTGCACATGGAGGACCAGGTCGGCCAGAAACGCTGCGGCCACCGTCCCGGCAAGGAAGTGGTGTCGAAAGAGGAAATGGTCGATCGGGTGAAGGCCGCGGTGGACGCAAAGACCAACCGTGACTTCGTGTTGATGGCACGCACCGATGCGGCGGCGGTGGAAGGGATCGACAGCGCGGTCGAGCGCGCAGTGGCCTATGTCGAGGCCGGCGCCGACATGATTTTCCCCGAGGCGATGAAGACGCTGGACGATTACCGCAAGTTCAAGGCGGCGGTGAAGGTGCCGATCCTCGCCAATCTCACCGAATTCGGTTCCACGCCTTTCTTCACCGTCGACGAACTGCGTTCCGCCAACGTGGATATCGCTCTGTACTGCTGCGGCGCCTATCGCGCGATGAACAAGGCCGCACTCGGGTTCTATGAAACGGTGCGCCGCGACGGCACCCAGAAGTCGTTCGTGCCGCAGATGCAGACGCGCGAAGAGCTGTATGACTTCCTGGGCTACCACGCTTACGAACAGAAACTGGATGAACTGTTCGCGGGCGGGCGCAAGGATTGAGCGGCATGCCGGAATCGCCACAGAATCGCGATGCTGAAATTTCCGTGGCGACGGAGCGCCGTACTCGCTGGGACGCATTGGCCGCGATCATCGCCTCGCTGGTTGGATTGCTGGCGTTGCTGGTTGCGGGCTACACGGCGTACATCGAGCGTCAGCAGGTACGCGCGCAGGTATGGCCCTATCTCCAGATGGGCAAGAGCGACGCACAGGGGCAATACGAGTTTGTTGCGCTCAACAAGGGCATGGGTCCCGTCGTCGTGAGAAGCGTGCAGGTTCTGGTCTCCGACAAACCGGTGCGGAATTGGGAGGAGCTGCAGCGCGTGGTGGGGTTCGATCCCAAGGGCGGCCAGGTAACCAGCAGCCTCAATGGGCGGGTGCTTGCGCCGGGCGACAAGATTCGCTGGATCGCCTTCCAGAACGTTGATGACATCAACGCGTTCATGGAAGACTGGGAAAAGTTCCGTATCCAGGCGCACGTGTGCTATTCCTCGACCCTGGGTGAGACCTGGCTCATCACGTATCAAATGGGTCCTCTCGCACGACCCCGGCCGGTGCCGAGTTGCAAGGTGCCCGCCGCCACGCAATTCTTCGACTGACGCCATGTCCACGTTACCGCATGATCCCGATCAGCCGACGTCGCCTGCGCCTGGCAAACGCGAAGTCAAATGGGACGCCGTGGCCGCGGTCATTGCGTCGCTGGTCGGGTTTCTTGCACTGCTTGTCGCCGGTTACACCGCCTATGTCCAGCGCTACACCGCCGAGATCCAGAACAAGCAGGTGCAGGCGCAAGTGTGGCCGTGGCTTGCCGCCGGCAACAACGACAACGAGGGTTCCATCGAGGTCACCAACAAGGGCGTCGGCCCGGCGATCGTCCGCAGCGCACAGGTCTTCGTAGACGGCAAGCCGCAGCCGGATTGGCAGCATGTGTTGGCGGCTCTCGGCACGGTGCATACGTATTCGCAGGCGACGCTCAACCCGAACGTGTTCGCACCCGGTGAAACAGTCCCGGTGATCAGGTTTGCGGACAAGGGCGACTACAAGCTATTCAAGGCTGCCGCGGTCACGCACCTTACCTTGATCAACATTTGTTACTGCTCGACGCTCGGCGAGTGCTGGATGTACAGCGACCGACACCTGGTCGGTTACAAGTCCCTCGCCCAGTTGGTGAAACCGATTGCGGAATGTCCGAAGCTGCCCAGCAAGGCGATTTTCGTCAATTGAGCCGACACGCCGCCGCCTCGCCACAGATTGCATTGAAATGGAGAAAACGATGAACGACAACGCGCAAGTTCTGCCCAAGGCCAAGAAATCGGTGGCGCTGTCCGGCGTCGCCGCCGGCAATACCGCGCTGTGCACGGTCGGCCGCAGCGGCAACGACCTGCATTACCGCGGCTACGACATCAAGGACTTGGCGACCAAGGCGACGTTCGAGGAAGTCGCGCACCTGCTGGTGCACGGGCACCTGCCGACCTGGGCGGAATTGAACGCGTACCGCACCAGGCTGCAGCGCCTGCGCGGCTTGCCGCAACCGGTCAAGGCCGCGCTGGAATTGCTGCCGGCCTCCACGCACCCGATGGACGTGATGCGTACCGGCTGTTCGGTGCTCGGCACGGTACTGCCGGAAGCCCACGACCACAACGTCACCGGTGCGCGCGACATCGCCGACCGGTTGATGGCGAGCTTTGGTTCGATGCTGCTGTACTGGTACCACTATTCGCACAACGGCCGCCGCATCGACGTCGAAACCGACGATGCGACCGTCGCCGCACATTTTCTGCATCTCTTGCATGGCAGGGCGCCGAGCGACCTGCACGCAAACGCGCTGGACAAGTCGCTGGTCCTGTACGCTGAGCATGAATTCAACGCATCCACGTTTGCCGCGCGCGTGATCGCCGGCACCGGCAGCGATTTTTATTCCGCGATCACCGGTGCGATCGGCGCACTGCGCGGCCCCAAGCATGGCGGCGCCAACGAAGTCGCCATGGAAATCATCTCGCGCTATCGCACCGCGGATGACGCCGATGCCGACATCCGTCGGCGCGTCGCCAACAAGGAAATCGTGATCGGCTTCGGCCACCCGGTGTACACCATCGGCGATCCGCGCAACCCGATCATCAAGGAGATCTCGCGCAAGCTGTGCACCGATGGCGGCAATCCGCGCCTGTTCGAGGTGTCCGAGCGCATCGAGAACGTGATGATGGAACTCAAGAAGATGTTCCCGAACCTCGACTGGTATTCGGCCAGCGCGTACCACATGCTGGGCGTACCGACCGCGATGTTCACGCCGTTGTTCGTGATCGCGCGCACCTCGGGGTGGTCGGCGCACGTGATCGAGCAGCGCCAGGACGGCAAGATCATCCGGCCGAGCGCCAATTACACCGGGCCGGAAGACCAGACCTACGTGCCGATCGAGAAACGCTGATTCGAACCGCTGGAAGGTCTGCCATGCCCCGGCGTCACACGATCCGCCGTCGCTTGCGACGGTTCTTCCGGGGGTTCTGAGGGTACAAAAAGGCCGCGCGGGTGCGCGGCCTTTTTTGTTGTTGCATTTTGGAATCGGGCTCAGGCGGCGTGCGCCTTGTCCAGACCCTCTTCCTTGAGCGCTTTCTTGACGCTGGCGTCGGCGCGCATGCGTTGCTCGAATCCCTTGAGGTTGTCGAGGCCCGACAGGTCGACCTTCACGAGGTGCGTCCACATGACCGTCACGAACAGGTAGGTATCCGCGATCGATCGGGTGTCGCCGGCGATCCATGCATGCTTGCCAAGCTGTGCATTGCAGCGCTCGAACATCTTGCGCAGTTGTTTGCGCGCATTGTCATGGCTTTTTTCGATCATCGATTTGTCGCCCAGATAGTCCGTGGCACCGAACAGCGGCTTGTAGGCCGGGTGGATCTCGGAGTTGATGAGCCCGAGCCAGCGGTTGACCTCGGCGCGGCCCAGCGGCGTGCCGTCGCCGTCCAGCCTGGCTTCCGGTGCGAGGTCGGCGATGTAGGTCAGGATCGCGGCATTCTGGTCGAGTACCCAGCCATCGCCTTCCAGAATCGGCACGTGGTGGCTTGGATTGAGTTGCCTGAACTTGGTCTGGTCCAGGTCTTCCTTCCGGATCATTTCGATCGAATAGGGTTTGCCCGACCACTCGAGGGCGATGTGGCTGGCGAGGGCGCAGGAACCGGGAAAGCTGTAGAGTTTCATGGACGACTCCTTGGGATGTGAACCGGGTGTCGCGTCGCGCGTGCAACAGGACGCTGCGCAACAGCGCACGACCTCATCTGGATGGGGGCGCGCGCAACACGCTTCAACCCCGCTTACAGGCGCGCGGCAAGCTCCGTCGCCTGGTGTATCGCACGTTTGGCGTCGAGTTCGGCCGCGACGTCGGCACCGCCGATCACATGCACGCGCGTTCCGAGCGCGATCAACTCGTCGGCCAATGCGCGATTCGATTCCTGGCCGGCGCAGATGACCACGTTGTCGACGCCGAGCGTTTGCGGCTTGCCGTCGATGGTGATGTGCAGACCGGCATCATCGATCTTTTCGTAGGTGACGCCGCCGATCATTTTCACGCCTTTGGCTTTCAGCGCAGCGTGATGCACCCATCCGGTGGTCTTGTTGAGGCGTTTGCCCGGGCGCCCGCTGCTGCGCTGCAGGAGCCAGACTTCACGCGGTGATGGTTCGACTTCGGGTTTGTCCAATCCGCCGCGGTGTGCCAGCGTGGTATCGACGCCCCATTCGCGCGTCCAGCGCCCGATGTCGGTGGTGGGCGAGGGCGCGTCTTGCGTCAGGAATTCGGCGACGTCGAAGCCGATGCCGCCGGCGCCGATGATCGCGACGCGTTTGCCGATGGCGCGCTTGGCCAGGACGACATCGCGATAACCCATCACCATCGGGTGATCCTGGCCCGGAATCCTCGGGTCGCGCGGCGTGACGCCGGTCGCGACGATCACGGCATCATGGTTCCCGGCCTGCAACATCGCCGCATCGGCGTGCGTACCGAGGTGCACGGCGACGTCGAGTTCCGCGAGCAGGTTGCCCCAGTAGCGCATTGGTTCGACGAACTCTTCCTTGCCCGGGATGCGTTTGGCGAGATTGAACTGGCCGCCGATTTCGTTCGACTGTTCGTAGAGCGTGACGGCATGTCCGCGTCCCGCCAGCGTGGTCGCGGCGGCGAGTCCCGCCGGGCCCGCGCCCACCACCGCAAAACGTTTTCTTTGTTCGACTGGCGCATCGACCAGTTCGGTTTCGTAACACGCCCGCGGATTCATCAGGCATGACGCGCGCTTGTTCTCGAACACGTGATCGAGGCAAGCCTGGTTGCAGGCGATGCAGGGATTGATCAGCGACGCGCGCCCGTTGCGGGCCTTCGCCACCCACTCGGGATCGGCCAGCAGCGGGCGCGCCATCGATACCATGTCGGCGTCGCCGCGCGCCAGCACCGCTTCGGCGACGTCCGGCAGGTTGATGCGGTTGGTGGTGATCAGCGGAATGCCGATGCTTTCCTTCATGCGCCGCGTCACCCAGGTGAACGCAGCGCGCGGCACGCTGGTGACGATGGTCGGCACGCGCGCCTCGTGCCAGCCGATGCCGGTGTTGATCAACGTGGCGCCGGCCGATTCTACCTGCTTCGCCAGCGTGACGATTTCGTCCCACGCTTGTGCGCGATCCACCAGGTCCAGCATCGACAATCGATAAATGATGATGAACTCACGTCCGACCGCTTCGCGCGTGCGGCGCACGATCTCGACGGGGAAGCGCATCCCGTTTGCGGCCGAACCACCCCAGTGGTCGCGGCGCTGGTTGCTGCGCTCGGCCAGGAACTGATTGATCAGATAGCCTTCCGAGCCCATGATCTCGACGCCGTCGTAGCCGCCATCCTGCGCGAGTTTCGCGCAGCGGGCGAAGGCGCGGATGGTGCGCTCGACGCCGCTCCCGGACAGGGCGCGCGGCGTGAATGGCGTGATCGGCGACTTGATCGCGGAGGGCGCCACCGCCAGCGGATGAAAGCCGTAGCGGCCCGCGTGCAGGATCTGCAGGCAGATGCGTCCCCCCGCCGCGTGGACAGCCTCGGTGATCCGGCGATGTGCGCCGACCTGCCAGCGTGAGGACAACCGGCTGGAAAACGGCTTCAGCCAGCCCGCGACGTTGGGCGAGAAGCCTCCCGTCACCATCAGCCCGACCCCGCCGCGCGCACGCGCCGCAAAGTATTCGGCCAGCTTGCCGAAATCGCGCGCGTGGTCTTCGAGGCCCGTGTGCATCGAGCCCATCAAGACGCGATTGGGTAGCGTGCAGAAATCGAGGTCCAGCGGCGCGAACAGGTGCGGGTACGCGGCGTGGCTTGCGTTTTCGGGGGGCGTCATTGCCGCGAGCATGCCGCCGCCGCGGCGTGCCGGCAAGCACAGTGGCGCGCTATGCTGGAACCATCGCGCCCGCGGGGCGTCGGGCAAGGGGCGGGGAAAGGCCATGAATCGTCTGCGCGCAGGCTGGTTGATCGTGCTCGTCGTGTTGCTCGTTGGCGCACCGTTGGCGTCGATCGCGGCGACGCCGTTCCGGCTGGACGACCTGCAGCGGCTGGTGAAACTTGCGGACCCGCAGCTTTCGCCGGACGGCGGAGCCATCGCCATCGTGGTGATCACGCCGGTGTGGAAAACCGACAAGCACGACACCCGAATCGAGGTCGTCGACGTGGCGAGCGGCGCCCGGCGCACCCTGACGCACGACCGCGAGGGTGTGTCCTCGCCGCGCTGGTCGCCGGACGGTGCACGCCTTGCGTTTCTCGCGAAGGATGACAAGACCAAGCAATCGCAGATTTACGTGATGCCGATGGCGGGTGGTGACGCGCAGCGCATCACCGACGCCAAGGAAGGCGTTGATGAATTCACCTGGAGCCCCGATGGCAGCCGCATGGCCTACATCACGCAGGATCCGCCCCTCAACGAGAAGGCGATCAAGGCGCACGACAAGGCGTTCCAGGTGACCGATGGCAACTTTTTGCTGCGCAAGGCACTGGCGCCCTGGCACCTGTGGGTGGTGGCGGCGACCGGCGGTACCGCGACCCGATTGACCGGGGGCGACTGGTCTCTGCAAACCGATCAGGAAGGCGCGACGCCGCTGGTATGGAGCCGCGACGGCAAGGCCGTCGTGTTCACGAAATTCCCGAGCCCATACTGGGGGCCGTCATTCCGTTCGGTGATCGCGAAGGTCGCCGCCGACGGCAAGGGAAAACCGGTGACGCTGGTCAACGATGAAGGCGCCAACGACTTCGCCTACGCGCCGGGCGGCAAGACGTTCGCATTCCTGCGCGCGCGCGACGGCGACCAGAACAACGGCAACGCGGTGTACGTGGGCGGTGACGGGGCGCCGCGCGACGCCACGGCCGCGCTGGCGCGCAATTTCGATCACTATGCGTGGCTGCCGGATGGCAAGGCACTGCTGCTGTCGGGCGACCTCGGCACGCGTACGGTTTTGTGGGAGCAGCCGCTCGTGGGTGCGGCGCGCGCGCTCGAGCTGGGCGACATCGACGTGAGCGGCTCTTTGAGCGCCGCAAAAAACGGCGAAATCGCCTTCGTGGGAAGCACCGCAAAGCACCCGGACGAGCTGTACCTGATGACGTCAATGAACGCCCGCCCGCGCCGTCTGACCGACGTCAATACATTCGTCGACAACCTGACGCTCGGCCGGACCCGGCCGGTGCAATGGAAAAGCGATGGCTTCGACGAGGATGGCGTGCTCACCTATCCGGTCGATTACCGCAAGGGCAAGACGTATCCACTGGTGCTGGTGATCCACGGCGGACCGGAAGGCGCTTCCACGGTGGGCTTCTCGCCGCTGCCGCAGTTGCTGTCCGCGGCAGGTTTCCTGGTGTTCCAGCCGAACTACCGCGGCAGCATCAATCTGGGCGATGCGTACCAGCATGCGATTTACCGTGACACCGGCGATGGCCCCGGCAAGGACGTGATGGCCGGATTGGCCGCGGTGGAGAAACTCGGCATCGTGGACAAGGACCGCGTCGGCGTATCCGGCTGGTCGTATGGGGGCTACATGACCACATGGCTCACCGGTCACTACGACGCCTGGAAGGCCGCCGTGGCGGGCGCGTCATTGACCGACTGGGTGATGGACTACACGGTCGCGTACTACCAGATGGGCGACACGTATTTCTTCGGCAGCACACCATGGACCGCCACGGGCTGGGACGTCTGGCGCCAGCAGTCGCCGATCACGTATGCGCGCAACGTCAAGGCGCCGACGCTGATCATGGGCGACGTCGGCGATCCCAATGTGCCGCTGTTGAACAGCTACGAGTGGTATCACGCCTTGCGCGACAACGGCGTCACGGTGGAATTCTGGGCATATCCGGCCGACACGCATTTTCCCGGCGACATCGTGCAGCAGACCGACGTGTACCGGCGCTGGGTCGGCTGGATGACCGGCCATCTGCAATAGCGCGGCAGGAAGCGTACGCATGCTCGGTGGAGATGTCGAAACGCGCCGGGGCGAACAGTCATCGGCGACGTTGGGTTAAGATTGATCTTCGGTTTGTTCGGAAGCCCGCCGGCGGTGATCTGCCTCTCCATCCGGGCCGGGGCGGCCGTGGTACTCACCGTCGAAGTGACCCTGGTGGTTTCATCTGATCGCGCTGGCGCGAGTGCAGTCCGCGTTGCTGGCGAAAAACAATCCAAGAGTCGGTGGTGATCCACCTTCAATCCGCAAGCCATATCGGAGCCCAACCCGTGAATCCGCACGACGTCCTGCAGTTCTGGTTCGAGGAGGCGGCGCCCGAGCAGCATTTCGGCAGGGACGGCGCGTTCGATGCGGCGATCCGCACGCGTTTCGCGGACACGCATCGGGCAGCGGTTCATGGTGAGCTTGCGGCGTGGCGCGCGTCGCCGGACGGCAGACTGGCCGAGATCATCGTGCTCGATCAGTTCTCGCGGAATCTGTACCGCGATGACGCAAGGGCGTTCGCCGCGGACAGCATGGCGCTGGCGCTGGCGCAGGAGGCGATCCGCGCGGGCGCCGACAAGGACATGCCGGCGGTGCGGCGTGCGTTCCTGTACATGCCGTTCATGCATTCGGAGTCGCGCCTCATCCATCTGGATGCAGAGCGCCTGTTTCGCCAGGCGGGCCTCGAAAACAATTACGTGTTCGCGTTGAAACACAAGGCGATCATCGATCGCTTCGGCCGCTATCCGCATCGCAATGCCGTGCTGGGACGCCTTTCGACAGCCGAGGAAGATGCGTTCCTGCAGCAGCCCGATTCGTCGTTCTGAGGCTGCGATCCGGATCTCATTCCGGCCGCAACTGGTTGCGCCGACGCAGCCACCAGCCCAGACCCGTCACGCCGATCACCAGCACGGCATCCACGGCGTAGCGCACGGGATCGTGCGCGTTGAACCAGTCTTCCACCAGGCCGTCGCGGGTAATCATGCGCGCAGCGGTCCACGCGATCGCCGCGGCGCCGATGTAGATGATGATCGGGTAGCGTTCGATCAGTTTCAGCAGCAGGGTGGAGCCCCAGACCACCAGCGGCACGCTGACCAGCAGGCCCAGCACGACGAGCCCCAAGTGCCCACCCGACGCGCCGGCGATGCCCAGGACGTTGTCGAGACCCATCAATGCGTCGGCCACGACGATGGTACCCATGGCGGTCCAGAAGTCGGTCACCCTGCGTTTCAGCGTCGGCCCGCTGTGTTCCTCGTGCTTGAGCAGGCGCCACGCGATCGGTATCAGGATGATCCCGCCCGCCAGCATCAGCCCGGGAATTTGCAGCAGCCAAAGCACCGCGGCGGTCATCGCTATACGTACCACGATCGCCCCGACCACGCCCCAGAAGATCACGCGGAAATGGTGGTGTGGCGGCAGGCTGCGCGCCGCCAGCGCGATCACGATCGCGTTGTCGCCGGCCAGCACCAGGTCGATCACGATGATCGAACCGAGGCCGCTCCAGAATGCGGGATCAAGGGGGTGGTGGAACAGCTCGTTGATCACGTACATGCGGTTCTCCGGTGCGGCCGACGATCAAACTCCCACGGCCGCGGATGCGGCACGGACGTCGAAAGTCTCGCGCGCGGTGGCAAACCGCCGCGGCGACCGGGGTGCGCAGCACCCGTGCTGACGATCGCCGCGCGAATCCGGCAGAGGAAACCGGACCAGGTGCTACTCCCCTTCGCTACAGCGCCGCGATTGTCCCGGGTCGCCGGGACGGCCGTCAAGAATGATCATCGTCTGGCAAAATAGCGGGCTGCCTTCGCCGCATGAGACAGGAAACGCCCGTGAGCCACGCCGATATCCGTTCCGCCGCCCGCCCCGCGCCCGACCAGCCCCTGGTCGATGTGGCCGATTACGTGCTCGGTTACCGCATCGAATCGAAGGAGGCGTGGGACACCGCGCGCTACATGCTGATGGATGCGTTGGGCTGCGCGATGCTGGCGATGAAGTTCCCGCAGTGCGTGAAGCATCTGGCGCCGATCGTGCCGGGTGCAACGCTGCCGGGCGGCGCACGCGTGCCGGGCACGGCACTGGAACTCGACCCTGCGCAGGCCGCGTTCTGCATCGGTACCCAGATCCGCTGGCTGGACTTCAACGACACCTGGCTCGCGGCCGAGTGGGGACATCCTTCGGACAACCTCGGCACCGTGCTGGCGGTGGCCGATTGGCTCTCACGCAACAACGTGCGCCATGGAGGCAGGCCGCTGACGATGCGCGACGTGCTGGGCTGGGCGATCAAGGCACATGAAATCCAGGGGTGCTACGCGCTGAAGAATTCCTTCAACCGCGCCGGCATGGACCACGTGATCCTGGTGCGGCTGGCCTCGACCGCGGTCGCGACCGCGATGCTGGGCGGCAATCGTGAACAGGTGATCACCGCGGTGTCGAATAGTTGGATCGACAATGGTTCTTTGCGCACCTACCGCCACGCGCCCAACACCGGGCCGCGCAAGAGCTGGGCCGCGGGCGACGCCTGCCGGCGCGCGGTGATCCACGCCTTGAATGCCGTCACCACCGATGAGCCGAGTTATCCGTCGGCCCTCAGTGCGAGCACCTGGGGTTTTTACGATGTTGCCTTCGGCGGCAAGGCCTTCGAGTTCGAGCGTCCGTTCGGCAGCTACGTGATGGAGAACGTGCTGTTCAAGATCAGTTTCCCGGCCGAGTTCCACGCGCAGACCGCGGTGGAGTGTGCGATGAAGCTGCATCCGGAAATCGGGGGCCGCCTCGACGCCATCGACCACATCGAGATCGAAACCCAGGAAGCCGGCGCGCGCATCATCGACAAGACTGGCCCGCTCGCCAATTACGCCGACCGCGACCATTGCATTCAGTACATGGTGGCGGTGCCGCTGATCTTCGGCCGCCTGACTGCGGACGATTACACCGATGCCGTCGCCGCCGATCCGCGTATCGATGCGCTGCGCGCAAAAATGACTGTGAGGGAAAATCCGCAATTCACGAAGGATTATTTCGATCCCGACAAACGTTATATCGGCAACTCGGTGCAGGTATTTTTCAAGGACGGCTCGAAAACCGAAAAAGTGTCCATCGATTATCCGATCGGCCATCGCCGTCGGCGCGCCGAGGGGATTCCCGTATTGCTGGAGAAGTTCCGCCAGGCGCTCGCCGGCCATCTGCCGCAGGTTCAAGCCGATCGGATCGTTCAGGTATGTGAACGCGCCGACAGGATGCAGGCGATGCCGGTGCCGGAATTCATGGGCTTGTTTGGGTTGGATCAAGCCGCCTGAGTTCTGTATGAACGAAGAAGCGCCACGACGACGAAATTGTTTGTTTTTTGCTAAACTGGCGCAGCCGTAGCGGAATGCGTCGGGGCTGGCTGGGCCGGATTCCGCGCAGTAGTCTTGCAGCTTAGGAACACGGCTCGTGCCGAAATGGCCGAAGCCTGAAGAATCAACAACGAGGAGACTTACCGATGAAACGTAACGGCTTGTTCGCGGTCATCGCGCTGGCCTTGGGTACTGTAGGCGTGATGTCGGTCGCGCACGCACAGGACACCAGTGCAGCGGCGGAAACGACGGGTAGCTTCAGCAACCCCAACTACAGCAACTGGTACATTGTGCCGCGCATCGGCGTGGTGGTTCCCGACAGCGATCGCCGAGTGCAGGCGGATCCCGTCGGCGGCCTCGGTGTCGGTTTCTGGGTCAACCCGCATATGACGCTGGACGTCGAAGCCACTGGCGACAATGCGGACTTCAAGGATTCGTCCACTCGCGCCGGCAAGCAGTGGGAGACCCTGGGTCTCGACGTCGCGGGTCGCTGGTACTTCATGGACCCGTCTTCGCAGTGGCGTCCGTACATCATGGCTGGCGCAGGCATGTGGCGTCACGCCGCGGTATCCGGCCAGAGCGGCTGGGGTCCGGGTGCGACCGTCGGCGTGGGCGTGCTGTACAACGTCAGCGACCGCATCGCCGTGCGTGGCGAAATCGCGGCACGTTACTACCGTGACACTACTTCGGCGCAGTTGACCGGTCTGGCCGGTCCGGGCTTGCCGCATACCTATGGGCCAAAGCAGTGGCTGGATTCCATGGCCACCATCGGCCTGGTGTTCAACATGGGCCACCCGGCTCCGCCGCCGCCCCCGGCTGCGCCGCCGCCCCCGCCGCCGGCTGCTCCGCCGCCGCCCCCGCCGCCGCAGAACGTGGTCATCGACCTGCGTGGCGTGAACTTCAAGTTCGACCGTCCGAAGAAGGGTGAGTCCGACATCGGCCCGACGCTGAAGCCGCCGGCATCCGATTCGGTGGCGATCCTGAATCAGGCCGTCGACACCTTGAACCGCTATCCGCAGGTCAAGATCGAGATCGACGGTTACACCGATTCGGTCGGCACCGACCAGTACAACCAGGGCCTGTCCGAGCGGCGTGCCAACATCGTCAATCAGTACCTGACCTCGCATGGCATCGACTCGAGCCGCATCACCGCGGTAAAGGGCTTCGGCGAGACCAACCCGATCGACACCAACAAGACCTCGGCTGGCCGTCAGCGCAACCGTCGCGTCGAGTTCAAGGTCGAGCAGCCCCAGAGCGGCAGCATGTAAGCCGTTCGCGGAAGCACCGGCAGCGCATCGCCGATGATTCTGGTGTGATGCGAGAAAGCCCGGCCCCGTGCCGGGCTTTCTCTATGGGAGCCCTGAACACAACCTGCCGCGCTACTCGCCACCTCCATATGCTTGCCTGCGGGCCGCCGGCGCCTGCCCTGGACCGGATCCGGTGGCGCCAGACCGGCCATCCTGCAGGTTTGGTCGGCAGCTTGCGCGTCAGCAGTGCTCGCACTGCGGGGGCAGGATGCCGGAGCGCACGTCCGCGCAGCGAATGGCCCAAAGGGCGAGCCGCGGGATGCGGCGAGTCATGCTCGCGTACTAACGTGTACGCTCCGCTTGCTGCGCGCCGGTGTGCGCGGTCCATCTTCGCGCGCGACGGTGCTTCAGCGGCTCCCGCTTCCGTTCAACCGTGATTTCGTATGTGCGAAAAGTTCGTCTCGAGGCAACCATCTTCGCGTAGCCCGGCATCCGGCAAGGTTTCGGTTCGCCCGCCACGGCACGGCCTTGCGCGTGTTTTGTCGCGCATGGGCATCTGTTCGCGCAGCGAAGCGGCGCGCCGCATCGTGGCGGGACGCGTGAAGGTGAATGGGCGTGTGGCGTGCGACCCGGAAATGCCGGCCGATCCCTCCAACGACCGCATCGAGATGGACGGCCTCGTGGCAGGTGCGAGCGAGCGCGTCTGCATCATGCTCAACAAACCGCGCGGGCTGGTGGTCAGCACTGCCGACGAGCAGGGCCGCGAGACGGTATATGCGTTGCTGCGCGATGGCGGCTTGCCGTGGCTCGCGCCGGTCGGCAGGCTGGACAAGGCCAGCGAGGGCCTGTTGCTGATGAGCAACGATCCGGTGTGGGCGGCGCGCATGACGGAACCCGATCTGCACGTCTTGAAAACCTACCGGGTGCAGGTACGCGGAGTGCCCGACGCTGCAACGCTGCACCACTTGCATGCAGGCATCATGGACCGCGGCGAGCGCCTGTCGGCAAAGTCTGTGCAGGTGATCGGTGGTGGCGAGAAAAACACCTGGCTGCAGATCGCGCTTGCGGAAGGGCGCAACCGGCAGATCCGCCGCATGCTCGGCGCCTGCGGCCATGAGGTTTTGCGCTTGATGCGGATCGCGATCGGGCCGGTCGAACTGGGCGAGCTGCCCAAGGGGGCGTGGCGCAGATTGGGCGAGGCGGAGCTCTTGGGCTTGGCGGCATCGCCGGAGGCTGGCACGGCCGAAGCCCGCGGCTTCAAGCGGGCTGCATCGCGCCGTCGATCCAGGTTTCCGTCACGCGCAGATCCCGATCGACGATGGTGAAGTCGGCGCGATAACCCGCGTCGATGCGGCCGTGGGTCGCGCCGAGTCCCAGGAAATCCGCCGGATACGTCGAAGCCATCCGCACCGCCTCGTCCAGCGGCACGCGGAGCATGTCGACGGCGTTGCGCACCGCCTCGATCATGCTGAGCGCGGAACCGGCGAGCGTACCGGAGGCGGCTCGGCAGATGCCGTCGCGCAGGACGATCGTCTCGCCGTTCAGCACGTACGAGGGATCGGCGGCGCCCACCGGAGGCATCGCGTCGGTCACCAGGAAAACCTTGCCGCGCGGTTTGGCTTTCAGGGCAACGCGCAGGCTGGCGGGGTCGACGTGGTGGCCGTCGACGATCACCCCGCACCAGGCAGCGGGATCGTCCAGCGCCGCGCCGACCACGCCCGGGGCGCGGCTGGTCAGCGGCGACATTGCATTGAACAGGTGGGTGAATCCGCGCACGCCCGCGTCCAGCGCGGCGCGCACCGTCGCGTAGTCGGCATTGGAATGCCCTGCGGAGACGATCACGCCCGCCGCGGCGAGGCCCTGGATTGCAGCGGGCGCCACGCGTTCGGGCGCGAGCGTCAGCAGCGTCTTGCCGCGCCGCAGCGACTCAGCCACGCGCAGTTCGTCCGCGTCCGGCGCGTGCAGATACTTGGCCGCATGCACGCCCTTGCGTTCGCGGCTGAGGAATGGCCCTTCAAGGTGGACGCCCAGCACCCCTGGCACGGCATCCGCGATGGCGGCATCGGTCGCCGAGACCGCGACGCGCATTTTGTCGACCGTGTCGCTGATCAGCGTGGGCAGGAAACCCGTGGTGCCGAAGCGTCGATGCGCTGCACCGATCGCGCGGATGCCTTGCACGGTCGGCTGGTCGTTGAACAACACGCCGCCGCCGCCGTTGACCTGGCAATCGATGAAACCGGGCAACAGCATCCGCCCC
>DATCSF010000229.1:0-9428 GCA_036568625.1 Rhodanobacteraceae bacterium
TGCTTGACCTACGCTGGGCCTTCCCGGGCCTTTCCGGGCCTGCCCGTCGGGGTGTTTTCCACCATCCCGGCGGGGGAGTGTCAAGCGTACAACTTGACGAGCACGATTTCGCCGCCGCCCTCGATGCGGGCGGGATCGGTCGTATTGCCGGATTCGACCAGCGCCGCGTCGCCGGGGTTCAATGCAAGGGAGGCATCCGCGCCCGCGCGGATTTCGGCATGGCCGGAGTCCAGATACACCAGCCAACGCATGCCGGGCTCGACCGGCAGGACCATCGCGTCGACCAGGGTGCGGGGCAGCGCTTCGCCGCGCGCGTCGCCGCGCAGCATCAGGTTGAAGTCGCGCGTCGGGCCTTCCGGCAACACACCAACCGGCGCAGGCGCGCCCCCGAACTGCAGGGCATGAAAACGCGCACCGGCGAGTTCTCGGCCATCCGGAAAACGCAGCGTCATCGGCGCGTCCAGCGGAATCAGCGTACGGCGGGTGCCCGGCAATTCGGAAAACGGCCCATCGTGCTCCACTTTTGCGACGCTGGCCCGGATTGCCCAGTTCGCGTCGTCGGATTCGCGCAGGATCACCGTGGTGCTGCCGGCGCCGTTGGCCCAGCGTTCTTCGCGCTGGGCGCTGCGCGGGATCGGTTTCAGCGATGGCATCGCGCAATGATAGCGTCGGGATGCAATCAGCCGATCAGCCTGCGCAACGCATCCAGGCCAAGCCGCAAGCTTTCGTCCCAGGCATGACCGACAATCGGCCGGCCGCTGCGCGCGTCGCGGAATTCCTCTTCCTGACCCGGCGCGAGCAGATGGCGATAATCCACCGTCAGCTCCTCGCCCGCGTCCAGGTCGCGCGCGGCGAAGATGAAGCCGAGCAGCCACAGGCCGGTCGGTTCGAAGCTGTGGTTCACGTAGCACTCGTCGGGCCAGTCGGGCGACAGCGTATAGCGATCCTCGAACCAGCGCACGGACGTGTGCAGCAGTTTTGCGCGTTCGGGATCGGACAGAATCTCGGGAAAGGACCATGTCTGGTCGATCTTGTCCGGAGCCACCGCGATCCGGCCGCGCGCCAGCGGCGCCTCCAGGAACACACCCTTGCCGGCGCCGGGGATCAAGGACGGACCGATGCGATAACGGGGCAGGATCACGAAAAAAGCACTCGCGCGACGAAAGCGCGCGAGTGTAATGCGAGTCGTTGTCCGCGGCACATGCCGATGATCCGGACGCAAGGCCCGGAGCATCGGACGGCGTCAGTGCTTGCGCGGACGCTTCGCGTGCTTCGGCTTGGCCGAGGCCGTGGCCGCGAAGTTGCCACTGAGGTGGATGGCCTCGCGATTGCGCGCGAGCGTCTTGGTGCCGATGCCTTTGACGTTGCCGACATCGTCGACGCTCTTGAACGGGCCGTGGGCTGTGCGGTACGCGACGATGGCCTGTGCCTTCGCCAGGCCCACGCCGTCGAGCGAAGCGGCGATCGTTTGCGCATTGGCGGTGTTGATGTTGACGGGCGTGGCGGCGATGGCTGGCAAAGCCATGGCCAGGCAGAGCGCGAGCGCGCAGAGAGTCTTCTTGAACATGGGTTTCCCTCTTCGATGATCGCCGCGTGGTGCGGCGCGTGGAACCAGCTTGCCGCGCGGCGCGGCCGCGTACAGCCGGCGCGTTGTGCACGGTCGTGTCGGCACACGGAGCGGCGCGGTGTCGGAATCTTCCGACCGTGGGCCGCTTTGCCGCCGCTGTTACACTGGCGCACTGTTTTGGCCCAGGAGTGCACGCGATGGATGCCGGCAAGGCTCGATCGTTCATCGGCAAGCTGTGGGACGACGAGGTGGTCGCGCAACTCACCGAGTACATCAAGATTCCCAACAAGTCACCGATGTTCGACCGGGAATGGGTCGCCCACGGTTACATGGATGCGGCGGTCGCGCTGATGGAGAAGTGGGCCCGCGCCAAGCTCCCGTCGCTGCCGGGTTCGACGCTGGAAGTGGTGCGCCTGCCCAGTCGCACGCCGTTGATCTTCATCGATGTGCCGGCATCCGGAAACGAGGCGCGTGCCGACGATTGCGTGCTGCTGTACGGGCACCTCGACAAGCAACCGGAGATGACCGGCTGGAGCGAGGGATTGGGTCCATGGACGCCGGTCTTGAAAGGCGATCGCCTGTACGGCCGCGGTGGCGCCGACGATGGCTACGCGATCTTCGGCTCGCTTTCGGCGTTGCTGGCGCTGCGCGAGCAGGGCGTGCCGCATGCGCGCTGCGTGGTGATGATCGAGGCTTGCGAGGAATCGGGCAGCTACGACCTGCCGCATTACGTTGATCATCTGGCACCCCGCATCGGTTCTCCTTCGCTGGTGGTGTGCCTGGATTCCGGTTGCGCCAACTACGACCAGTTGTGGCTGACTACCTCGCTGCGCGGCATGACTGGCGGCGAGCTGAACGTCAAAGTGCTGACCGAGGGCGTGCACTCGGGCGACGCCTCAGGCGTGGTGCCCGACACCTTCCGGATTGTGCGCGACCTGCTGTCGCGACTCGAAGACCCCGCGACCGGCGCGATTATTCCCAAGGAACTGTACGTCGACGTTCCCGCCGAGCGCGTCGAACAGGCCCGGCAGTGCGCGGAGATCCTGGGCGACGAGGTGTTTTCCAAATTCCCGTGGACCGACGGCACGCGTCCGGTCAGTGGCGATCGCGTGGAGTTGATCCTCAATCGCACCTGGCGCCCGCAACTGGCGGTGACCGGCGCGGGCGGCCTGCCACCCCTCGAAAGCGCGGGCAACGTGCTGCGGCCGTCCACGTCGCTGAAGTTGAGTCTGCGGGTGCCGCCGACCGCCAACGGCAGCAAGGCCGGCGAGTTCGTGAAGCGCCTGCTGGAGACGGATCCGCCGTACGGCGCGGAAGTGACGTTCAAGCTGGAGAAGGACGGCAGCGGCTGGAACGCGCCGCAGTTGTCGGATTGGCTGAGTGCCGCGGTGACACAGGCCTCGTGGGATGCCTTCGGCGCGCCGGCCGCGTACATGGGGGAAGGCGGCAGCATCCCCTTCATGGGCATGCTGGGCGAGAAATTCCCGAAGGCCCAGTTCCTCATCACTGGCGTGCTGGGGCCGCATTCCAACGCACATGGTCCCAACGAGTTCCTGCACATCCCGACCGGCAAGAAGGTGTCGCAGGTGGTGGCCGGGGTGGTCGCGGCGCACGCGCGGGCGAGTGCGAACAACCTGACCTGATCGGAATCGTGTCGTGCTGGTCAGCATTCGCGAAGCAACCCCCGCCGATGCCGACGCGTTGGCGCTGCTGTCCGGTCAGCTTGGCTATCCCGCGGACGCATCCGCGATCGTGCGGCGGCTGGGTGATATCGCCGGTCGCGGCGTGGTGCTGGTGGCGGTCGCTGCGCGTGGCGCGGTGTGCGGCTTCGCACACGCAGAGCCGCGGCGCCTGCTGATCGCGGAACCGTTCGTCGAACTCGCGGCGCTGGTCGTCTCCGAAACGATGCGAGGATCGGGCGCCGGCGCGGCGTTGCTGGCCGCGGTGGAGGCGTGGGCGCGCGATCACGACATCCGAGGCGTGCGGGTGCGTTCGAACGTGATTCGCGAGCGCGCGCATCGCTTCTACCTGCGCCAGGGCTACCGCGAGGAGAAACGCCAGGCGGTGTTCCTGAAGCGGCTGTAGCCCGGCGTTAACCGGGGACCTGACGCAGAACGCCTGTCCCGTTACCCTTGGCCGCTTGCAAGGATAATCGATGCTCTACGATTTGCCCCCCGTGACCCGCGCACTGTTGATCGCCAACGTGGCGATCTTCCTGTTGGAACTGGTGCCCTCGCTGCATCCGCTGTTGATCGCGTACGGCGCGTTGTGGCCGGTCGGGCCCTCGCAGTTCGCCGGCTACACCACCGGCGGCACGCCCATCACCGTCGGGTTCCATTTCTGGCAGCTCGTCACTTACGCCTTCCTGCACGGCGGCTGGACGCACATCCTGTTCAACATGTTCGCGCTGTGGATGTTCGGCGGCCCGATCGAGCATCTGCTGGGTGCGAAGCACTACACGTTCTATTATTTTTTCTGTGCAGTGACTGCCGCGGTCGCGCACCTGCTGGTGGGGCACTTCTTCATCCACAAGTTCTACCCGACTCTGGGCGCCTCGGGCGCGATCTTCGGCCTGCTCGTCGCGTTCGGGGTGATGTATCCGCGCATGAAGATGTTCCTGATCTTCTTTCCGGTACCGATGCCGGCGTGGGTATTCGTGATCGGTTACATCCTGCTGGAATTGTTCTTCGGCGTCAGCGGCTACGAATCCGGCGTGGCGCATTTTGCCCACCTGGGCGGAGCGGTGGGGGGCTTCGTGCTGCTGCAGTACTGGCGCGGCAAATTGCCGATCAGACCCAAGCGGATCCTGACGAGATGACGTGCGATCATTCCTGATCGCTGCACCTTCTGATGTTTAGAGTGGAGCGCGGCAGCAAGCGAAATCGGCACGGGAACGGCCTTGCCTGGCCTGACTTTCACAACGGCGGCTCCGGATAAGGCATGGAAGCTTCTTCCTGCGCATCAGTCGAAATCCGCGGCCAGCGCCTTCTGCTGCGCTTCGGACAAGCGTGATTCGGCGCGGTAGTTCGGATGTTCGATGCGAAACGTCGCCGGCCGGCCACGTTTGAAATCCGCGGCCCTCGCGACATCGAGTTCGAAGCGCAGGAAGTGCACCGCGGCGGTTTTTTCCTCGTTGCTGCGCGGCAGGTCCTCATCGGCGATCGCCCTGATCGGAGCATGACGTTCGACGATCAGTTGCACGTCGTGTTCGACATTGCGCAGGCGCAGCAACTCACGCTTGCGCACCTCCACATCGTCGTACTCGATCAGCATGGTGCATTTGAGGTTGGCGCCGTCTGGGATCAGCGGGTTGTACGCGGCCAGTTCCTCGGCGATGCCGTCGGGCTCGAAGATCTTCTCGGCACGCAGCATTTCCTGGACCTGGTACTGGATGGTCAGGCGATCCTCGAACAGCAGCGTGACGTGCTCGCCCAAGCGCACCTTGCGCTCGCGCTTGTGCGCCAGCACGCGCGCGCGGAAGTCCGCGCGCTGCCTGGCATAGGATTCGAGGGGCAGCAGGTCGTCGTGGGTCAAGGGTTTCATTTCAGATTCCGTAAGCCCTGCGCAACAACGAGAGCGGATGCTGCTGCGCAGGTTGCTGGTTCAAACCGTGCGCGAGGTGCGCGCCGGCCATCGGGCAGTCGCTGGTGAGCGTCGCGGCGCCCGAGTCCCGGACGCGCGTTTCCACGGGTTTGGCGATCTTGCGCGACAGCGGGTAAGTGCTGGTTTTCACGCCGTAGGTGCCGTCATGACCGGAGCAGCGCTCGATGGTGGCGATTTCGGTGCCCGGCACCAGCGAAAGAATATCGCGCGTTTTCGGCCCGATCTTCTGCACGCGCTGATGGCAGGCGACGTGCCATGCGAGTTTCCCGAGCGATTGCTTGAATTCGGTTTTCAGCAGGCCTGCCGCGTGGCGTTCGGCCAGATATTCGAAGGGGTCGAAGAATGCCCGTTGTACCAATTTCACTTCCTCGTCGTCCGGAAACATCAGCGGCAGCTCCTGCTTGAACATCAGCACGCAGGAGGGAATCGCGGCGGTGAGGTCGAAACCATCGCGCACCGCTTGCGCGAGCACCGGGATGTTCTCGTTCTTGTATGTCGTGACCGACGCCAGGTCGCCGAGCTCCAGCTTGGGCATCCCGCAGCAGGCTTCCTTTGATACCAGTTTCACTGGAATGTCGTTGTGCGCCAGCACCGCGGCAAGGTCCTCCACGACCTCGGGCAACACGCTGTCGCAATAGCAGGTGGCGAAGATCGCGACCTTGCCGCGGGTGCGGCCGGCCGGGGTCGCGGTGCCCGCGGCATCCAGCTTGCGCAGTAGCTTGCGCGCGCGTGGGTATTTGTACTCCGGCACCTCGGCATCGGGATGCACGTGCAGTGCCTTGTCCAGCAATTTGCGCGCGGGCTTGCTGCGGTTCAACGCGTTGACGGTTTCGGCGACCACCGGACGCGCCGCAAGCCGGCCCACCGTGGCGGTGTTGGACAGGAACCGGTCGCCGAGCGAGGCGCCCTCGCGTTCGAAGTGGAATGCCTTGGCCCGCAGCATCAGATGCGGAAAATCCACGTTCCATGGATGCGGTGGCGTGTATGGGCATTTGGTCTGGTAACACAGGTCGCACAGGTAGCACTGCTCGACGACTTTGGCGTAGTCGGCCTTGTCCACCCCATCGATCTCCATCGTTTCCGATTCGTCGATCAGATCGAACAGCGTCGGAAACGCGTGGCACAGGCTGACGCAGCGGCGGCAGCCGTGGCAGATGTTGAAGATGCGCTCCATTTCCTTTTCGAGCGCCGCCTGGTCGAAGAACTCGAGCCCGTCCTGACCCAGCGGGTGACGGGTCGGGGCTTCGAGGTTGCCCTCGCGGGTGCCGGTGGTTTCGCTTGACATGTCAACGTCTCTCCTGGGCTCGGACTTGCTTGCACGACACATGACGTCCGTGTTTCCGCGCTGTCCCCGGGCGTGGACCACTTTTGGGTTCGGCAAAAAGTCGCCGCGCCCTGCTCGCACAATGCGCTACTCCCTACGTGTTTTCCTGTCGCGCGGCCGACATCGCGCCGGCCCGCTTGGCGCGAGAAGCGCAGGGAAGTCGAGCACCACGAGGTTGCCGGAACCGTTGTGCCGGGCGTAATGGTTTTGGCCACTTCTGCCGAAACAAAAGTGGCCTGCTCGCGGAGCCAGCGGAACCGTGCCTCAGCCCAGTTCGTTGAGCGCCTTGGTGAAGCGGTTGGCGTGCGAACGTTCCGCCTTGGCCAGCGTTTCGAACCAGTCGGCGATTTCCTCGAAGCCTTCGTCACGCGCGGACTTCGCCATGCCCGGGTACATGTCGGTGTATTCGTGGGTTTCGCCCGCGATCGCGCTCTTCAGGTTGGCGTGGGTTTCGCCGAACGGCAGGCCGGTGGCCGGATCGCCGACGTTTTCCAGATATTCGAGGTGGCCGTGCGCGTGCCCCGTTTCACCTTCCGCGGTGGAACGGAACACGGCGGACACATCGTTGTAGCCCTCGACGTCGGCCTTGGATGCGAAGTACAGGTAACGACGGTTGGCCATCGATTCACCGGCGAAGGCGTCTTTCAGATTCTGTTCGGTCTTGGAGCCTTTCAGGTTTGCCATGGGTGTTTACCTCGTGTGATGAGCGTGCGGCCTGATGCCGGTCAGGTCACCATAACGCCATTGCGCCGTGAAATGAAATTGATTGATTTGATGGAAGCAATAGATCAAGTCTATTGACGAAGAGGCCGGGCGATGCTCCTTCGGCGCGGCCGTTGCGGGAAATCGGCCACGACGCCGCTGTTCTGGAAAGTCACGCCATGGACGGCCGTTCGGGTCTTTCCGGATTCGAAATGACTCCGGTGCCCAGCGCGTTCAACCGAGCAGCGGCCATGGATGACTACACCCGCTCTCGCGAAAAGCTGGGCCACGGACGGCCGTTCTGAAATTACATGTCCCGGAACGCCTTCTTCGCCCGACTCTCACAAAGTCGCCGCGATCCACGATCACGGACGATCGCATTCACCTGTGCAGATCGCCCGCGGCTTCGGGCTGGTAATGGATCGCGGTGACCTTGAGTCGGTGCGTCTTGCCGGCCTGCCCCGGCCAGTCGATGCTCTGGCCTACCCGCAAACCCAGCAGGGCGCTGCCGACCGGTGCCAGCACGGAAATTTTCCCCGCGTCGGCATCGGCATCCTTGGGATACACCAGCGTCAGCGTGTGGCGCTTGCCATTCGATTCGTCCACGCAATCGGCCGACGAATTCATGCTGACCACGTCGTGCGGCATCGCGGCGGGTTCGACGATGTCGGCGCGGTCGAATTCCTCGCGCAGCCGCGCGGCCACGGGCGATTCGCGCAGCGCCGGGGTGTCGAGCAGGCGTTCGATGCGATCCACGTCAAGGCGGGAAAGGGTGATCGACATTTGTTTTTCCATGTCAGTTTTTTGCGTGGACTTTACTTGCAACATACCGACCGCGCGCTGGTTTCTCAATGGGCCGCGGTCCGGCGGCGGGCAGGGTGGCCGGATCCAGCAGGGCGGATGGAAGCTGCTTGAAGATCGCCGACAATGCCAGCAGGAATCCGTGCATGGCTGAACTCTTGCGCCAGAACATCGCGATGCGGCGGCTGGGCACGTGACCGCGGAACGGCGTCAGGTGTACGTTGCCGGTTTGCGCGATCGGCGGCTGCACCGCCAGTACCGGCAGCAGGGTGACGCCGACGTTGGCCGCCACCATTTGCCGCAGGGTTTCCAGGCTGGTCGCGCGGAAACCGTGCTTCTCGTCGGCGCCGGACATCCTGCACACTTCCAGTGCCTGGTCGCGCAGGCAGTGGCCGTCTTCGAGCAAGAGAAGGTGTTCGTCCTCGAGGTCGTCGAGTTTCAGTTTGCGCCGTCCGGCCAGCGGATGCGCGTCGGGTGCGGCCAACAGGAACGGTTCCTCGAACAGGAATTCCGCGTGCAGGGTGTCGTCGTGCACCGGCAGCGCCAGGATCGCCGCGTCCAGTTTGCCCTCGCGCAGCCGCTGCACCAGTTCGTGTGTTTTTTCCTCGACCAGCAACAGTTCCAGGCGCGGGAAGCGCTCGCGGATCGCGGCCATCACGTGCGGCAGCAGGTACGGTCCCAACGTGGGGAAAATGCCGAGCGTCAGGGTGCCGGCTTCCGGGTCGCGGTCGCGGTGCGCGATGCGCTTGATCTGCTCGATCTCGTTCAATACCTCGCGGGCACGCGCGACGATCTGCTGGCCGGCTTCGGTCAGCAGCACCTTGCGCGGCGTGCGTTCGACCAGCGTCACGCCCAGTTCGTCTTCCAGCTTCTTGATCTGGGTGGAAAGGGTCGGCTGGCTGACGAAGCTCGCTTCGGCCGCGCGGCCGAAGTGCTTGTGGTCGGCGAGCGCGACCAGGTAGTGGAGATCACGAAGGTTCATCTTGTGTGCGTTCGTCCATGAACACGGCTCCATTGGACAGGTGGTGGGCTGGGCTGCTTTCGGATCCCGGTGCACCAGAACGGCCTGACTTTCCACAACAGCCGCTCCGCTCGGATTATCAATATATATTACCTATTGGTAGCATTTCAACAATCAATTTGAGTAATCGTTGCCGATGCCTTAACTTGACCGTTGAACGGCGGCGGGAGCCGTCTGTCCA
Source organism: Rhodanobacteraceae bacterium (assembly GCA_036568625.1). Lineage (GTDB taxonomy): Bacteria > Pseudomonadota > Gammaproteobacteria > Xanthomonadales > Rhodanobacteraceae > 66-474. Next base: position 9,200 of record DATCSF010000229.1, read on the forward strand.
ACCCTCTCAACCACAAGGAGCTTTCCATGCTTACCGTCGGCAACAATTTCCCGCACTTCAACCTCAAGGCCACCGTGTCCATCGAAAGCCTGGACAAGGCCTTCACCGACATTGACAACGCCACGTACAAGGGCAAGTGGCTGTGCGTGTTCTTCTACCCGAAGGATTTCACCTTCGTGTGTCCCACCGAGATCAAGGGCTTCGCCGACCTCGACGCGCAGTTCAAGGA
>DATCSF010000230.1:0-28934 GCA_036568625.1 Rhodanobacteraceae bacterium
GGTGGTGGTGTCGAGCGCGATCAAGCCGGACAATCCGGAACTTGCGGCCGCGCAGGCGCGCCGCATTCCGGTGGTGCCGCGCGCCGAGATGCTGGGCGAACTGATGCGCTTTCGCCGCGGCATCGCGGTGGCGGGCTCGCACGGCAAGACCACCACCACCAGCCTGACCGCCAGCGTGCTGGCCGAGGCCGGTTACGACCCGACCTTCGTGATCGGCGGGCAACTGCTTTCCGCCGGTGCGAACGCGCGGCTGGGTGCGGGGACCTACCTCGTCGCCGAGGCCGATGAATCGGATGGATCGTTCCTGAAGCTGTCGCCGGTGATCGCCGTGGTCACCAACATCGACGCCGACCACCTCGATCACTACCACGGCGATTTCGCGGAACTGAAGCAGGCGTTCGCGGATTTCCTGCATCGGCTGCCGTTCTATGGCTTGGCGGTGCTGTGCGTCGACGATCCCGAGGTCGCGGAACTGGCCCAGCGTACGGCGCGTTCGACCCTGACGTATGGCATCGAACGCGCCGCCGACGTGCGCGGCGGCAACCTGCGCGCGGAGGGCGCGCGCACCCACTTCGACCTGATGTTGCCGGGCCAGCCGAGCCTGCCCGTCACCTTGAACTTGCCCGGTCGCCACAACGTGTTGAACGCGTTGGCCGCGGCCACGATCGGCTGGCACCTCGGGGTCGAGCCGTTCGCGATCGCGCGCGCGCTGGAACGCTTCCAGGGCGTGGGCCGGCGCTTTCACATCAACGGCGAACTGCCGATCGATGCGGGCAAGGTGATGCTGGTCGACGATTACGGACACCACCCGCGCGAGCTCGCGGCGGTAATGCAGGCGGCGCGCGAAGGCTGGCCCGGGCGGCGGCTGGTGATCGTGTTCCAGCCGCATCGTTATACCCGCACCCGCGACCTGCTGGACGATTTCGCGGGCGTGCTGTGCGAAGCCGACGCGCTGGTGTTGACCGAGGTTTATCCCGCCGGCGAAGCGCCGATCGCGGGCGCCGACGGCCGCGCCCTGGCGCGCGCCGTGCGTGCGCGCGGCAAGGTCGATCCGGTGTTCATCGAACACCCGCGCGCCTTGCGCGAAACCCTGCCGGCCTTGCTGCGCGACGGCGACCTGGTGCTGCTGCTCGGCGCCGGCGACATCGGCGCCGCGGCGGTGGATCTGGCTGCCGCGGGCGGCTTGAAATCGGAAGGTGCCGTGTGATGACGACGCAATCGGAAAAACGGGAACAGGGAACAGGCAACAAGGAGCCGGGCGTGCCAGGTTCTTCCCGTGCGCCGTTCCCCGTGCCCCGTTCCCGCTTCACCGACCCCGGCGCATTCGGCCGCGTCGCGGTGGTGATGGGCGGCAGTTCGTCGGAGCGCGAGGTGTCGTTGAATTCCGGACGCGGGGTGCTGGACGCGTTGAAGGCGCGCGGCGTCGACGCGCACGCGATCGACGGCATTCCGGCGCTGCTGGATGCGGTCCGCGCTGGCCATTTCGCGCGGGTGTTCAACATCCTGCACGGCCAGCATGGCGGTGGCGAGGATGGTGTGCTTCAGGGCGCACTGGACTCGCTGCACATTCCCTACAGCGGCTCTGGCGTGCTCGGTTCGGCCTTGTCGATGGACAAGGTGCGCAGCAAACAGGTGTGGAGTGCGCTGGGGCTGCCGACGCCGAAATTCCTGCCGTTGCCGCGCGGCGCCGACGTGCATGCGGCGGCGCGCAAGATCGGATTCCCGCTGATCGTGAAGCCGGCGTCGGAAGGTTCCAGTGTCGGCGTGTCGCGGGTGTTCGACGAAAAGGATCTGGATGCGGCGGTAGCGCTGGCGGAACGCTACCCCGGGGATCTGCTGATGGAAACGCTGGTCGAGGGCGACGAATTCACCGTCTCCATTCTGCAGGAAGACGTGCTGCCCAGCATCAGGATCGTGCCCAAAGGCGAGTACTACGACTACAACGCCAAGTACATCGCCGAGGACACCCAATACATCTGCCCCGGCCTCGACGGAGAGGCGGAACGCGAATTGCGCGCGCTGGCGCGGCAGGCGTTCGACGCGCTCGCATGTTCGGGCTGGGGACGCGTCGACGTGATGCGCGACCGCGCGGGCCGCAACTGGTTGCTGGAAGTCAATACCGCACCCGGCATGACGTCGCATTCGCTGGTGCCGAAGGCCGCCGCTCAAGTCGGCATCGATTACCAGGAACTGTGCTGGCGGGTGCTGGAAACTTCGTTCGATCGTGCACAGGGAGGCACCCCATGAAGGGCGTCACCGGTCTGCGCTTCGCCGCCTGGATCATCGCGATCGCACTGGTCGCGTTGCCGGTGATCGGCGTGCTGCAGGGCTGGTTCGCATCCGACCGCTGGCCGGTGCGCGAACTGCAGGTGCACGCGACCTTCCGCCACGTCAGTGCGGCGCAGATTCGCGCGGCGGTCGCGCCAAACCTCGACGCCGGCTTCTTCGCGATCCGGCTGGCCAAGGTGCGCGATGCCGTCGCGGCGCTGCCGTGGGTAGGCGAGGTCGAAGTAAGCAAGCACTGGCCGGATGCGCTCGACATCACCGTGACGGAAATCCAGCCCGTCGCGCATTGGGGCAACGACGCGCTGCTGGGTCGCGACGGGCGCATCTTCGAGGTGCCCGATGCCGGCGTGGTGAATGGCCTGCCGCAATTCAACGCCCCGCAAGATCGCGCGGCCGACGTGATGGCGTTCTACCGCACCGCGCTCACCGATTTCGCGCCTTACAACCTGCAGGTTACCGGTGTGGACCTGTCCGCGCGCGGAAGCTGGACGCTCACGCTCTCCAATGGCGGGCGCGTGGTGGTGGGCAGCGACAAACCCGACCAGAACCTCGCGCGCTTCGCGGCGGCGCTGCCGGTCCTGATGCGCGGCCGCAGCGACGGTTTCGTTTACGCCGATTTGCGCTACAGCAACGGCTTCGCGGTGCGCTGGCCGGAACCGGCGCCCACCCCCTCTTCGAACTCGAAAAACGGTGGCCCCCATGCTGTTGACGGAAACGTTTAGACCCATGAACCGGAAGAGCGACAAGAACCTGGTCGTCGGCCTCGACATCGGCACCTCCAAGGTGATGGCGATCGTCGGCGAGTACATGCCGGGGGAACCGGTCGAGGTGATCGGGTTCGGCAGCCACACCTCGCGCGGGATGAAAAAAGGCGTGGTGGTCGAGATCGACTCCAACGTGCATTCGATCCAGCGCGCGATCGAGGAAGCCGAGCAGATGGCCGGCTGCGACATCCGCTCGGTGTGCGCGTCGATTTCGGGCAGCCACCTGGAAACCCACAACTCGCGCGGGGCGGCCGCGATCCGCGACCGCGAAGTCGCGCTCGGCGACCTGGACCAGGTGCTGGAATCGGCCAGCGCGGTGGCGATCCCGGCCGACCGCAAGGTGCTCTACAAGGAGCCGCAGGAATACCGCATCGATGGCCAGGACGGCATCCGCCATCCGATCGGCATGAGCGGCGTGCGCCTCGAAGCCGGGGTGCACCTGGTGACCGGGGCCGCGTCGGCGGTGCAGAACATCACCAAGTGCATCCAGCGCTGCGGACTCGCGGTGGACGATCTGGTGCCCGCCGCGGTGGCCGCGTCGAAATCGGTGTTGACCGAGGACGAGCGCGAACTTGGCGTGTGCGTGGTCGACATGGGTGCCGGCACCACCGACATCGCGATCTACACCCACGGCTCCATCCGCTACACCAAGTCGTTGCCGGTCGGCGGCGATCAGGTGACATCCGATATTTCCCAGTACGTGCAGACGCCCACCGGCAACGCAGAAGAAATCAAGGTGAAGTACGGCTGCGCGCTCGCGCAGATGGCGCGCGGCGAGGAAACCATCCAGGTGCCGAGCGTGGGCGAGCGTCCACCGCGGCGCCTGCAGCGGCAGGCCTTGGCGCAATCGATCCAGGCCCGCTACGAGGAAATCTTCGAGATGGTGCAGGACGAAATGCGCCGTTCGGGCTACGACAACCTGCTCGCGGCCGGCGTGGTGCTGACCGGCGGCGCCGCGCGCATAGAGGGCGCGCTGTACCTGGCCGAGGAAGTGTTCCACAAGATGGTGCGACTTGGCGTGCCGCAGCACGTCACCGGCGCCACCGAGGTGATCGCGACACCGGCGCATGCCTCGGCGATCGGTCTGCTGCTGCACGGTTCGCGCGAAGGCGCCAGCGGCAGCCGCGTGATCGGCGGCGCGATGGGCGACAGTGTCGCCGGCGCGATCGGCAAGGTGAAGGGTTGGCTCACGAGGAATTTTTGATCTGAGCCCCTCTCCCTCCGGGAGAGGGATTCAAAACAAGGCGGGCGCTTGATGGCCCGCGACAAATCCGCGTCGCGCCTTCAGGACGAGGCGCAACCGGCAAGGCGCCGCGGCGCTTAAGGTCCACGACGGACCGGCCTTCCGAAACGGAAGGGCATCACGACAGCAGCATGACAACAGCAGCATGACTTATCGAAGCATGGAGGACGGGCAATGTTTGAACTGGTGGAACAACTCGCACCCAACGCGGTGATCAAGGTGATCGGTGTCGGCGGCGGCGGTGGCAATGCCGTCAGCCACATGGTCAATTCATCCATCGACGGCGTGGAATTCATCTGCGCCAATACCGACGCGCAGGCGCTGAAAAGCTCCGGCGCACGCACCACGCTGCAACTCGGCGAAACGGTGACCAAGGGCCTTGGCGCCGGCGCCAATCCCGAGATCGGCCGCCAGGCCGCGCTCGAGGACCGCGACCGGATCGTCGAGGTCCTGGACGGCGCCGACATGGTGTTCATCACCTGCGGCATGGGCGGCGGCACCGGCACCGGCGCGGCGCCGGTGGTGGCGCAGCTTGCCAAAGAGAAGGGCATCCTGACGGTGGCGGTGGTGACCAAGCCGTTTCCGTTCGAGGGCCGTCGCCGCATGCAAGTGGCGCTCAAGGGCATCGAGGACTTGTCGCAGTCGGTCGACTCGCTGATCACGGTGCCGAACGAGAAGCTCCTGACGGTGCTGGGTCGCGAAGTGACCCTGTTGAATGCGTTCAAGGCGGCCAATGACGTGCTGCAGGGTGCCGTGCAGGGCATCGCCGACCTGATCACCCGCCCGGGCCTGATCAATGTCGACTTCGCCGACGTGCGCACCGTGATGAGCGAAATGGGCATGGCCATGATGGGCACCGGCACCGCCCGTGGCGACGATCGCGCGCAGGCCGCGGCCGAGGCGGCCATCAACAACCCGCTGCTGGAGAACGTGGACCTGTCGGGCGCCTGCGGCATCCTGGTCAACGTCACCGCCGGCCCCAACCTCACGATGCGTGAGTTCGACGAGATCGGCCGCGTGGTGCACGACTTCGCCAGCGAGGATGCGACCGTGGTGCTGGGTACCGCGCTCGACCCCGACCTGTCCGACGACGTGCGTGTCACGGTGGTCGCGACCGGCCTGAACCGCGCCGCCAAGCCGCAGTTGCGGCCCGTCGCCAAGCCGGAAATGGTCGAAATGCCGCAGCCACGCCGCGTGCTCCGCACCGGCACCGACAATGGCGTGGTGGGCTACGCGGCGCAGCCGGAACCGGTGGTGGCCCGCAAGGAGCCGGCGCCCGTGGCGTCAGCCAAGGCCGAAAAGGAAGTCGCGCCGGGGTATGACTATCTGGACATCCCGGCGTTCTTGCGTCGCCAGGCGGATTAGTGCGATCGATGCCTGATCGCTGCATCGACGAACACGGTCGCAAACGGAAGCGCCCCGCGTATTCGATGCACCGGTGAACGGCCACCCTTGGCCTGGCTTTCCACGGCCGCCGATTCGCAACGGCGCTATGGAAAGTTGCGAAAACCCGCACGGCCGGATTCCCGTCCCCGGCCGTGCGGGTGGTTTTCCGCCAGCCTCCGAAGCTGACGGGAACCTGAGGCGATCGACGCGGTCCGAAATCGCCGTGGCGCTGTATCGGGTTCAGACGGGGACCCACGGATCGGATGGCCCGTGATGATGATCACGCTCCAGGTCAAGAAGGATTAACTAAACCTAACAGTCCACTTTATTCGGACTGTCATCCGTGGTAGCATCGCCCACGTTTTAGCGTTGTCCTAACAGGATTCCAACGAAAAATGATCAAGCAGCGCACGCTCAAAAACGTGATCCGCGCGACGGGCGTCGGTCTGCACACGGGCGAAAAGGTGTACATGACCCTGCGTCCGGCGGCGGTCAACGCCGGCATCGTGTTCCGCCGTACCGATCTTGCGGAACCCGTCAGCATTCCCTCGCGTTGCGAGTACGTCGGCGATACGCGCCTTTCCAGCACGCTGATCAAGGACGACGTGCGCGTCGGTACGGTCGAGCATCTGCTTTCGGCGATGGCCGGCCTCGGCATCGACAACGCCTATGTGGATTTGTCGGCGCCGGAAGTGCCGATCATGGACGGCAGCGCCGGTCCTTTCGTGTTCCTGCTGCAGTCGGCCGGCATCGAGGAACAGTCCGCGCCCAAGCGTTTCATCCGCATCAAGAAGCCGGTCAAGGTCGAGGATGGCGACAAGTGGGCCCAGTTCCAGCCGTTCGACGGCTTCAAGGTGGGCTTCTCGATCGAATTCCAGCATCCGATCTTCTCGCGCCGCGCTTCCAAGGCCGAGATCGATTTCTCGACCACTTCGTTCGTCAAGGAAGTCAGTCGCGCGCGCACCTTCGGCTTCATGCGCGACATCGAAATGCTGCGCGAGAAGAACCTCGCGCTGGGCGGCTCGATGGACAACGCGATCGTGCTGGACGACTACCGCGTGCTGAACGAAGACGGCCTGCGCTACGAGGACGAATTCGTCAAGCACAAGATCCTCGACGCGATCGGTGACTTGTACCTGCTGGGCCACAGCCTGATCGGCGCCTTCTTCGGCCACAAGTCCGGGCACCAGTTGAACAACCAACTGCTGCGCGCGCTTTTGGCCGACAAGTCGGCGTGGGAAGAAGTCACTTTCGACGACCCTGCCCTGGCGCCGATTTCGTACGCTCATCCCGCCCAGGCGGTGTAGGTGCGTTCATCCATGAACGCTGCAAATTGCGGCGTTCTGGCGGTGGGCTGCCCACGCTTCGGGTGAAGACCGGAACGGGCTTCCTCCCCTGACTTTCCACGAAGCTCTGCAATCATCCTTGATTGCGGCCTCGCCGCAGGGCACTTCGCGGGCGATCCGGGTCCGTCAAGTTCACATTTTGTGACAGTGTGCCGATTTCGATTGGCGCGCTTCGCCGTGCCCGTGATATAAGGTCGGCTTCCGCCGACGGATGAGGGGGCGGACGGCCCGCGCGATTACTTGGCCGAGGGACTTTCCGCCACGGCGGCGAGTTCCAGGAACAGTGCGCGCAGGTCGGGATCGGCGATGGCCGATGCGGCGGCGCGGATGGATTGCGCGGTCCGCGGCGTCAACGATGGCGTGTCGGCGGAGCCGCCGACGGGTGCTCGCAGTGACATTACTTTGGCCGTGACGGAGCTTGCGGCCAGTCCCAGGGAATGCACCGCGGCCAGGATTCGCGACTGCTCCATGCGCGCGCGCGTGGCCCAGGCGGAGGATTCGACCAACAGCAGGACGCGATCGTTGCGCAGGCCGGCGAAGCCGACGTGTTCGCGCAGCGGTGTTGGCAGCAGCGGAACAATGCGTTGACTTGTGCGGTCAACTTCGCGTGCCCTTGCCGCCAGATCGGCGATGGGGGCGCATTGCGAAAGCGGTGTCGGTCCGCGGGTGTCGCGAGGCGGCAGCGGCTTGGCAGGAGACAAGGTGAATGAGAATCCAGAGCGGTTTGCCGAGATGGGCATGATACTGGTGGCGCGTTCGCGCCGATGCGAGTGGTCCAATGCCCATTTCTACGAGCGCAAGCTGGCCAACCGGCGGCTGCGTTGGCGGGTGACGATCGGATTGGCGGTCTGCGTGGTGGCAAGCGCGGCATTGGCGGTATGGGTCGCGAGCCCGCGCAGCCGGACGCTGGCGCAGATCGATGCAATGCACCAGCAGATCGCCGCGCAGAAGGCCGAACTGCAACAGGTGCGTACCAGCGCCCAACGCGATATCACCCGGATGGCGATCAAACTCGGCGAGCTGCAGGCCGATTCGGCACGCCTGGACGCGCTCGGGCAGCGCCTGGTGGCGACGGGCAAGCTTGATCCCAAGGAGTTCGACTTCAGCGTGCCTGCGGGCATCGGCGGTCCCGAGGTCAGCGTGTCGCCCGCGCGCTCGCTTCCCTATGATCTTTCGGTCAGCATGGAACAATTGGGCCGGCGCTTCGATGTCCAGCAGACCCAGCTTGGCGTGCTGCAATCGCTGCTGACCGACCGCGAAGTCGCCGCCAACCTGATCCCCAGCGGCATGCCGGTGAAAGACGGCTACATCACTTCGCCGTTCGGGGAACGCATCGATCCGTTCACCGGTCGCGAGAGTTTCCATCCGGGCCTCGACATCGGTGCCTTCCGGGGTGAGCAGGTACACGCGGTCGCCGCAGGTGTGGTCACCTATGCCGGCGTGCGCCCGGGTTACGGCAAGGTCGTCGAGATCGATCACGGCGACGGTTACATGACCCGCTATGCCCACAACAGCAGGCTGCTGGCGCGCGTGGGCGAGCACGTGCATGCGGGCGAAGTGATTTCCGACGCCGGCTCCACCGGCCGCTCCACCGGACCGCACGTGCATTTCGAGGTGTGGCACGACGGGAAGGTGGTGAATCCGCTCGCCTATGTACGGAGATAGCTCGCTGCGCCATCAAGGCAGATTGGCGTCCCGTGCGTTTGTTTGTGCGATCGTCCCTGATCGCCGCTTTGTTGAAGACTTCGGTGTGCAGCGTGCGGCTTTCGGTCGGGTGACACCAGAACGCCCATCCTTGGGCTGACTTTCACAACAGCCGTTCCGGGTGGGATTTCCGGAGTTGCGTTTCCTTGAAATCCGCCCGATCCGCCGGCATTACTAGGCGCGGGCGGCGTGTCGCCTTTATGATGCCCGATTGAGTTTCATCCGCAGCCCGGAATCGCGAATCCAATCCGATGCCCAATATCCTGACGAATGTCTTCGGCAGCCGCAACGAACGCGTGCTGAAGCAGCTTTCGAAAATCGTGGCGCGCATCAACGCGCTCGAACCCGAGATGCAGAAGCTCGACGATGTCGCCCTCCACGACAAGACCGCCGAGTTCAAGCAGCGCGTCGCCAATGGCGAGAGCCTCGACAAGATCCTGCCGGAAGCTTTCGCAGTGGTGCGCGAGGCCAGCCGGCGCGTGATCGGCCTGCGCCACTACGACGTGCAGTTGATCGGCGGCATGGTGCTGCACCAGGGCAAGATCGCCGAAATGCGTACCGGCGAAGGCAAGACCCTGGTTGCGACGCTGCCGGTTTACCTGAATGCGCTGGCAGGCAAGGGCGTGCACGTCGTCACGGTGAACGACTACCTTGCCAAGCGTGACTCGGCCTGGATGGGCAAGGTCTACAACTTCCTCGGCCTCACCGTCGGTGTGGTGTGGCCGGGCATGGAGATGTCCGACAAGGCCGAAGCTTACGGGGCCGACATCACCTACGGTACCAACAATGAATTCGGCTTCGACTACCTGCGCGACAACATGGCGGTGGCCAAGGAACAGCGCTACCAGCGCGGCCTGCATTACGCAATCGTGGACGAGGTCGACTCGATCCTGATCGACGAGGCGCGCACGCCACTGATCATTTCCGGTCCCGCCGAGGATTCGCCGGAGCTCTACATCCGCGTCAACCGCGTCGTGCCGCACATGACCCGGCAGGCCAGGGAGCCGCTGCCCGGCGAGCCACCCGAACCGGGCGACTACTACGTGGACGAGAAGCAGAAGCAGGTGCACCTGTCCGAAGAGGGCATGGAGCACGCCGAGCAACTGCTGCGCCAGAACGGCATCCTCGAAGAAGATTCCAGTTTGTACGACGCCCGCAACCTCGCCGTCGTGCATCATCTGAACCAGGCTCTGCGCGCGCACGCGCTGTACCAGCGGGACGTCGACTACATCGTGCGCGACGGCGAAATCATCATCGTCGACGAGTTCACCGGCCGCACCTTGCCGGGTCGCCGCTGGTCGGAAGGCCTGCACCAGGCCGTCGAAGCCAAGGAAGGCGTGCCGATCCAGCGCGAAAACCAGACGATGGCCACCATCACCTTCCAGAACCTGTTCCGCATGTACGACAAATTGTCGGGCATGACCGGCACGGCGGATACGGAAGCCTACGAATTCCAGCAGATCTACGGGCTGGAAGTGGTGGTGATCCCCACCCACAAGCCGATGATCCGCAAGGACAAGGCCGACCTCGTGTTCCTCAAACCCGAGGCCAAGTTCGAGGCGGTGCTGGAGGACGTCAAGGAGTGCCACGGGCGTGGCCAGCCGGTGCTGGTTGGCACCGCGTCCATCGAAGTTTCGGAACTGGTCTCCGGCTTGTTGAAGAAAGCCGGCGTCCCGCACGAGGTGTTGAACGCCAAACAGCACGCGCGCGAGGCCAAGATCGTCGAGCAGGCCGGCATGCCGGGCGCGGTCACCATCGCCACCAACATGGCCGGCCGCGGCACCGATATCGTGCTGGGCGGGAGCCTGGATGCCGCGTTGGCGGAGTTGCCCGCGGATGCCTCCGACGCCGACAAGGAGCGTGTCAAGGCCGAATGGAAACAGCGCCACGAAAAAGTATTGCAGGCAGGCGGGCTGCACATCGTCGGCACCGAGCGCCACGAATCGCGGCGCGTCGACAACCAGTTGCGCGGCCGTTCCGGGCGCCAGGGCGACCCCGGTTCCTCGCGCTTCTACCTGTCGCTGCAAGACAACCTGATGCGCATCTTCGGCGGCGAAGGGCTGGTGCGCTGGATGCAGCGTTTCGGCATGAAGGAGGACGATGCGCTCGAAGATCGCCTGGTCAGTCGCCAGATCGAGAAGGCGCAGCGCAAGGTCGAGGCCCACAACTTCGACATCCGCAAGCAGTTGCTGGAATTCGACGACACCGCCAACGACCAGCGCAAGGTGATCTACAAGCAGCGCCTGGAACTGCTGGAGTCGGAAGACGTCGCCGAAACCGTGGCCGATATTCGCCACGCGGTGTTCGAATCGCTTGCCCAGCAATACGTGCCATTCGCCACGGTGGACGAGCAATGGGATCTCGCCGGGTTGCAGACCGCCCTGGCCTCCGAATTCGGCATGGACATCGACCTGAAGCACTGGCTGGAAACCAACGAGGAAGCGGATTCGGAAACCATCCATCGCCACGTGGCAGAGGCCGCCGACAGCATATTCGCCGCCAAGGAACAGCAGGTCGGCGCGGAAGTGATGCGGGCGCTGGAGAAGCACGTGATGCTGACCGTGGTGGACAGCGCGTGGAAGGATCACCTGGCCAACATGGATTACCTGCGTCAGGGCATTTACCTGCGCAGCTACGCCCAGGTCGATCCGAAGAAGGAATACAAGCGCGAGGCTTTTCGGCTGTTCGAGGACATGCTGGAGCGCATCAAGCGCGAACTTACCCAGACACTGGCGCGCGTGCGCATCCGCACCGAGGAAGAAGTTGCGGCCATGGAAGCCGAGCAGCGCCGCACCGCCGCCGCCCGCGCGATGGAGTTCCAGCACGCGCAACCCGGCGGCTTCGAACCGCCGCCGCAAGCCGGCGCCGAAATGGGCCTGGGACACGCGCAGGCGCTGGAAGGCGCAGCCGCCGCCGCCACCGCCATGCCGGTCGTGCGCGCAGGCCCCAAGGTCGGACGCAACGATCCTTGCCCCTGCGGATCAGGCAAGAAGTACAAGCACTGCCACGGCGCGCTCAGCTAGCCGGCGCTGATGCCCTCTCTCTTCGGGAGAGGGCGCAAAGCGCCGCTCTTGTAGCGCGCAGCGCTGGGCGAGGGTACGCACTCGCGCAGACGTCAAAGTCAACTCGTCGTCATTCCGGGGCCGTTCGCGGCTTTATGCGAACAGAACCCGGAACCCAGTGACTTTGCTCGTTATCCCGACGAAGGCCGGGATCCATTTTTGGTTTTCGGGCGGAACATCGACGTCCATGTCTTTTCGCACGCCTCTGCGCGCGGGTGGCTTCTCTTGCTTGGCCAAAGAGACGTCATTAAAGAAAGGCCACCCCGGTGCTACGTTTTTCGTCCATCCATGGACGAAATCCGTTCGCGCCAACCGGGGCTTGCCGACGCGCCATCCTTGGCGCGGGCCCGATCCTCCGGCCCTCTCCGCAGCACAGGACCCCGTTGGATGCGCACCCCGTGCGGTTGGCGCTGCGATGCTCGGTTTCATGCGAGGCGAGTTTTTCGCTCCGGTGCAGCCATCCATGGCCCGTCTAACGAAGGTCGGTGAAATTCGTTACCAGCTCTTGTTACTTCTTTCTCTGCTGCCACGATTCCAAGACAAAAAGCGCAACGGTATGAGCCGAGTGGATGGCCAAGCGAGCGTGACGAGGTTCGAGTCGGTAGGTTATGCGTCCTGCACCGCGAGCGCTGTTAGCGTGGGTTCGAAGGGCCCCGATACCGTGCACAACTGAAATGATGCCGGTAAGGATTTGTTGCAGATCCTTATCTGAAAGTGTGCTCGGGTCGAGCCCTAAATGTTTACGAACAATGGTCCATACTTCTTGAAGGTCCTGCTTGGCGGGCATTTCAAGCTCTTCGTCTTCGGTGAATATCTTGCAAACTGATTCAACAATGTTACTTGCGGCCGAAATTGCCTCTCTTGGATCGGCCTCGACGTTATCCAGTGCTCGCTGGAATTCACGGTCAATTGCCGCGTAATCGTGGTCGCGGATAAATCAGACAGCGCTCGCGTTGGGATGCCTAACCCTGTCGTGATCAAGCCGTATCATGTGGCGACCAAAGGAACCGCGTGTCAAGACACGCGTGGAGCCAAGACATGGATGTCGGTTTTCAGGTAAGGCGCTGGGTTCCGGATCGCGCCCACTGCGCGGGCTTGTTCGGAATGACGACAGATATTGAGCTCGGTCTCGCCGGAATGACCAGCGACCGCCTCAATCAATCCCCAACTTCTTCAGCTTGTACCTGAGCGCGCGGAAGGTGATGCCGAGTTTCTTCGCCGCGGCGGTCTTGTTGTAGCGGGTTTCCTTGAGCGCCTTGATGATGGCGTCGCGCTCGATGTTGGAGATGTAATCGTCCAGTGCAACACCGCCGTTGCCTTCGTCGTACAGCGATTCGACGTCCGCCGATTCGTCGGGGTCAAGGTCGGGATCGTCATCGGTGTATTCGTGTCCGCCCGCGGATTCCAGCATCAGGTCGGCGGGTTCGATGACGCCGTTTTCGCACAGCGCGATCGCGCGTTCCAGCACGTTTTCGAGTTCGCGCACGTTGCCGGGGAAGTCGTAGTCGGTCAGGGCTTCCAGCGTGGTGGGCTGCAGCGCCGGCACGGCAACGCCGGCCTGCTCCGACAGCCGCCTCAGGATGTGTTTGGCGAGCAGCGGAATGTCGCCCTCGCGTTCGCGCAGCGGCGGCACGCGCAGTTCGATCACGTTGATGCGGTAGTAGAGGTCCTGGCGGAACTGGCCGGTCTGGACCAGGCGCGCGAGGTCCTTGTGGGTGGCGGAAAGGATACGCACGTCCACCGGCACTTCGCCGCGGCCGCCGATGGGGCGCACCGCTTTTTCCTGGATCACGCGCAACAGTTTCACCTGCATGTGCAGTGGCAGTTCGGCGACTTCATCGAGGAACAGGGTGCCGCCGTTGGCGGTCTGGAACAGGCCTTCCTTGTCGGCGTGTGCGCCGGTGAACGAGCCTTTCTTGTGGCCGAAGAATTCGCTTTCCATCAATTCGGAAGGAATCGCGCCGCAGTTGACCGGCACGAACGGACCCGCCGCGCGCGGCCCGAGTTCATGGATGGAACGCGCGACCAGTTCCTTGCCGGTACCGGATTCGCCGCTGATGTACACCGGCGCCTGACTGCGCGCGACCTTGGCGATGCGCGCACGTACTTCCTTCAGCGTCTGCGATTCGCCGACCAGCCGGCTGGCCGGCACGTCTTCGTCTTCGCGCTCGGTGGGCTGTCCGACGCGCAACGCGGTCTGCACCAGCCGGCGCAGCATATGGATGTCCACCGGCTTGCTGACGAAGTCGAACGCGCCTGCCTTCAATGCGTCGACGGCGGCCTCGACGTTACCGTAGGCCGTGATCATCGCCACGGGCGTCTCCGGGTGCTCGCGTGCGATCAGTTCGATCAGTTCCTGACCGGTGCCGTCGGGCAGGCGCATGTCGGTGAAGCACAGGTCGTAGCGGGCCTCGCCCAACATCTTCTTGGCGTCGCTGACGTTGGCCGCAGTATCGACATTGAGATCCATGCGCCCCAGCGTGATGCTGAGCAGCTCGCGGATATCCCGCTCGTCATCGACGACCAGTACCGTCTGTTTGCTCATGCTTTCCCCGATGTGTTCTGACTCTCTAGTCGAGAGGGTACCGCGGCGACCCAGCCATTGCCATGTCGCAGGGCATGGCGCGTCACGCTTCCAGACCCATCGGCGTCCGTACTGGCGCTGTCAGCGTGATGCGGAAGCAGCTTCCTCCGCCCGCGACGGGCACGTATTCCAGGCTGGCCTGGTTGGCTTCGCACATCTGCTTGGCGAGGTACAGTCCCAGCCCGGTGCCGTACTGGTGGGTGGTGAAGAACGGTTCGAAAACCTGCGCTGCTACCTTGGGCGGTATGCCGGGGCCACGGTCGATCACTTCCAACAGCGGCGGGCCGGCGTCGCTGGCGAGGCGCGCGATCACCATCACGCGTGCGGGTTCGTCGGGCAGGCGTCCATAACGCAGCGCGTTCTGCACCAGGTTCCATACGACTTGCTGCAGATGCTGCGGGTCGGCCAACGCTTCCACCGGGCGCGGATACAGCAGCGGACGCAGGCTGTCGCGGCCGATGTCGTTGGCTTCCTTGTATTCGCCGACGAAGCGCACGGCCCAGTTGTTGAGGTCCAGCGATTCCGGCCGCGAGCGCTCGCGGCGTGACAGTTGCAGGATGTTCTCGATGATCTCGTTGACGCGCCCGCAGTGGTTGTTGATGATCTCCACCATGCGCTGGTCGGCATCGCCGATGGCGTCCGATTCCGCCAGCAATTGCGCGGAATAGCGGATCGCGGCCAGCGGGTTCCTGATTTCGTGCGCGATCGAGGCCGACAGCCGGCCCAGCGTGGTCAGCGTGAGCTGTTCGGCGCGTTGCGACACCAGCGAAGTGTCGTCCAGAAAGATCAGCACATTGGAATCATCGTGCGCGGACAGTCGCGTGAAGCGCGGAATGATTTCCGGCGCGCCCTCGGCCAGCGCAACCGCACTGGCGTCATGTTCGTGGGTGGTGCGCCAGTGGTACAGGCGGCGCGACAGTTCCGGTGCCACGATGCCGAGGTCGCGTTGCTCGATGCCGGGATTGCCCACCAGCATCCACGCGGATTCGTTGATCTGCAGGATGTGATTGCCTTCGTCCACCAGCAGCACACCGGTCTTCATGCGGCGGATGATCAGGTCGTTGACCTGCGCAAGGTTGGCGAGGTCGCTGCCGCGCTGCTCGGCCAGTGCTTCGCTGGCGCGCATCTGGCTGCCCATCGCGAAACAAAGGGCCGCGATGGCGAAATAGAACACGCCAAACAAGCCGGCTTCCAGCAGCGACGGGCCAATGTCGGCGATGC
Source organism: Rhodanobacteraceae bacterium (assembly GCA_036568625.1). Classification (GTDB taxonomy): domain Bacteria; phylum Pseudomonadota; class Gammaproteobacteria; order Xanthomonadales; family Rhodanobacteraceae; genus 66-474. The sequence continues at coordinate 15,597 of DATCSF010000230.1, forward strand.
CAAGCGACAGCAAAGCTTGCGCGATCATCGCCAGCGTCGCCAGCGCCGCGAACAGCGCACCCAGGCGCGGCGACAGCAGCAACGCTGCCGCGCCGACGTTGATCACTAGCATCGCCGCGACGCCGGTATGCGCCGCAGGAATGGTGACCGCGATCAGGCACGCTGCGAGGACGTCGACGCTCAGGAACGCGCTGGTGGTGGAAACCAGCACGCGTGCGCCCTGCAGGTCGCGCGCCAGCGCCAGCAGCGCAAACAGCAGATAAACCAGCGCGGTCGCGCGCGCGACGATCGGGTCGCGCAGCGGCATCCACACGAACGCGAGGCTGCTGAGCGAAAGGGCCACGTAGACCAGTGCCTGGAATACGCGGTAAACATCGAGCACGCGCAACTCGCGCCGGATGTGGTCCGCGCCGGGGGTTTTCGCCGGTTGCATTGCCTGGGTCGTGACTGCCACGCGCGGATCATGCTTCGGGCCGCGGGTTCGCACAAGACCTTTTGGCCGCAGGGACCCGTCCGGAATGTCAAAAATCGGGTCGCAACCCGCAAGATTGCGTGTCCGCGAGGTTGCCAGCTAGACTTACCGGTCCTGCCTGCGCCGGAATAGCTCAGCTGGTAGAGCAACGCATTCGTAATGCGTGGGTCGGGGGTTCGATTCCCTCTTCCGGCAGGTCAGCTTGTCATGCGGAAGGCCTCGTTTTCGAAGCGGGCCTTTCGTTCTCGAACTTCCCCGATTCGCTCCCGTGGTTCAGCACTTCGTGGTCGGGCGGCACGACTCCTTCACGCGTCGGCGACTTGCCGGTTGCTAGCTTGGCCGTGGCCATCACACAAGGAGTGTCGAGATGCCACGCGGAGACAAATCCAGCTACACGGACAAGCAGAAGCGGCAAGCCGAGCACATCGAAAAAGGGTATGAGAAGAAAGGTGTGTCGGAGAAGGAAGCCGAAGAGCGCGCATGGCGCACGGTGAACAAGCAGGACAAGGGCGGCAAGAAAAAGTCCGGTGGGAACACCAAGGATCGGTCTTCGGCAAAGAAGGCCGGCAGCAGTAAAAAGGCTTCCTCGGGCAGGAAATCCACCAGCAAGAAAAGCACAGCGGCGGCCAGAAAATCCGGAAGCAGCCGCAAACGTTCCTCGGCGAAGAAGTCCGGCAGCCGCAAGAAAAGTGCTTCAGGCAAGAAATAGATACGTGCCTGTTTGCGGCAAACGCGCGGTTGCGCTCAGCGGTGCGGCAGCAGCGCGATGACGATCATCGCGATGGCCGCTGTGCTCATCACTGCAGTCGCCGCCCAGCCCAGAATCTTGAGCCCGATCGGAATCGGGTACCGACCCATGGTTTTCCTGCGACTGGCGAGCAGCATGATCAGTATCATCAAAGGTGCGGCGACGACGCCGTTGATCACCGCGCTCCAGTACAGCATCTTGATGGGATCCATCGGCGTGAAGCTCAGCACCATGCCGCCCAGCGTCGCCGCCGCGATGGTGCCGTAGAACAGCTTCGCGTGGCCGGGTTTCTGCTCGAGGCCGGTCCGCCATTTGAACGTTTCGCCCAGCGCAAACGCGGTCGATCCGGCCAGCACCGGGACCGCCAGCAACCCCGTTCCGATGATGCCGCTGGAGAACAGCAGGAAAGCGTACTTGCCCGCGATCGGCTTCAATGCCATCGCGGCATCCGCCGAGGTGTGGATGTCTGTTTTGCCGTGGGCATGCAGGACGGCGGCGGCCGCGAGGATGATGCAGAATGCCACCGCTTCGGACAACACCATGCCGACCACGGTATCCAAATAGATGCGTTTCAGGGCGCGTGAAGCCTGCTTTGGCGCGCGCTTCAGGGGCACTCGCCGGGAATCGGACTTGACCTCGTCGGCTTCCTGCGAGCTTTGCCAGAAGAACAGGTAAGGGCTGATCGTGGTGCCCATCACGGCCACGATCGCGATCGTGTAGTCCGTTCCCAGCGTCGCCGTCGGCCGGATCAGTTCCTGCAGGACTTCGGCCCACGGCACGCGGATCATCAGGACGGTTGCGACGTATGCGAACAGGCTGAAGGTGAGCACCTTCAGGATCGGCATGTAGCGTCCGAGCGGCACGAATACCTGCAGCAGCACCGACAGCACTGCCGCCATCGCTGCGTACAGGGCCGCGGGGCCGCCCAGCAGCAATTTCGTCGCCGCGCCGATCGCGCCGATGTCGGCCGAAAGGTTGATGAGGTTGGCTACGGCCAGCAGCACGATCGCGGTAGCGACAAGCTGGACCGGAAATTCGGCGCGAAGGTTCTTCGCCAGGCCTGCGCCCGTGACGCGGCCGACGCGCGCCGACACCGACTGGATGCCGATCATCAGCGGCAAAGCCAACGGGACGGTCCACAGGATGCCGTAGCCGAACTGGGCGCCCACCTGCGAGTAGGTGGCGATGCCGCTGGGGTCGTCGTCGGCCGCACCGGTGATCAGTCCTGCGCCCAGCCGCTTCCACCACGGTGGCTTCCCTGCCTGCGGCATGCCTCACTCCTTGTGGGACCGGTCGGAAGATCGCGTCGTCGAGGATGTTCACCCGGCGCACATGAACGGAATGCATTGGCGTGCGCGGCTTGGTTCAGTTCCCGAGCACCGGCGCGACGCTTCCACCCAGCACCTCGCTGATGTAGTCGAGTGCGCGCCGGTTGCGTTGCGGCGTGATCGACGCCGTGGTGTCCGCCGGCACCCATAACCGGAAATCGCGCATGTGTGCATCCATCGCGGTGGTCAGCACGCACTGGTCGCCGGCCACGCCAGCCAGCACCAGGTTCTTGATCTTCAGGTAGTCGAGCAACGCCGGCAGCGGCGTCTGGAAGAAGCCCGACTGGCCGGGTTTGAGCACGAAGTAGTCGCTGTGGCGCGGCGCCAGCGCCGTCGCGATGGATGCACCGGGCGCGCCTTTGCGCCGGCAATATTCGATGACCTGGTCGAAGCTGGAACGCCATCGTCCGAAATTGTCGTTCACGTGGATCACCGGCCGCTGCAGGGCGTCGGCGTGGCGGCGCAGGGCGTCGATCGCCTTGACCACCGGCGGCATCTGCTCGAGCAGTTGGTCGCTGCCCGGGAAAGTGAAGTCGTTGATCACGTCGATGATCAACACGGCGCTGTCGGCGAGCGGGTGGTCGGCGCCCATGGCGGTCGTCCTTGTCGGCCATGCATCATGCTCGCCGCGGGGATGTGTCGGCGGCGTGATTGCAAGGGGCCGTTTTCAGGCCCGGGCAACGGCGACGCGTAATCAGGCCGTCACGTTCAGCACTTCGTAACAGGCGCCCATGTTGTGGTAGTCGGTCTTGCCGGCGGGGCTCTTCTCATCGTCGTACTTGCGGTTGTCGCGGGCGAGGATGCGATACCAGCCGCCACGCTCGTGATCGACGAAGTGCGCCCACGCGTACTCCCACAGGCGCCGGTACCAGTCCCAGTATTTTTCATCATCGGTGCGGTCGGCGAGTAGCGCGGCACAGGCCAGCGATTCGGCTTGCACCCAGTGGTATTTGTCGTCGTCGCAGACCGAACCGTCCGGCGCGAAGCCGTAGCACAACCCGCCATATTGATCGTCCCACGCGCGCGCGACCGCGGTGTCGAACAGGTGCCGCGCGGTCGGCAGCAGCCATTCGGCGTTGCGGTGACGGCCCATGATCAACAGCAGCTTGGCCCATTCGGTCTGATGGCCGGGCTGGAAACCCCACGGCCGGAACAGATCCTTGGGGTTGTCCTTGTGGTACTCCCAGTCGATTTCCCAATGCTCGTCGTAGTGCTCCCACACCAGCCCGCCGGCCTTGGCCGCCTGGCGGCGCGTCATGTGATCCGCGAGCGTGTAGGCGCGATCGAGGTAACGCTGCTCGCGGCTTGCCTCGAACGCGGTCAGCATCGCCTCGCACATGTGCATGTTGGCATTCTGGCCGCGGTAATTGGAGAAGTGCCAGTTGGCATTGGCTTCATCGCGATACAGGCCCGCGTCGGCATCCCAGAAACGTTTTTCCAGCAGATCCCAGTGTTCGTCCATCCACGCGGCGGCATCGGCAATGCCCGCCATGCGCGCATGTGCATAGGCGACCAGCACGAACGCGGCGCCGTAGCAGTGGTTGGTGGTGTCTTCCGGGTTGCCGTCACGCAGCGTCCACGCGTAACCGCCGGTCGCGGGATTCAGGTGCGCATCGCGGATGAAGGCCACGCAGTGGCGCGCGCCGTCGATGTATTCGGCGCCGCCGAAGGCGCGCGCATACGTTGCGTAGTCGAACACGAATCGTGCGCTCGAGACAAGGTGGCGGTGCGAACGGTCGTAGACCGTGCCATCGTCCTTGTAGTAATGAAAGCAGCCGCCGGTCGGATCGAGGCAGCGCGGGTGGTAGAACGCCATCGTGTCGCGGATGTGTTGGCGCAGGAAGTCGGGCGAACGAAAATCGGGAAAATCGCTCATGCGTGTTGCTCCAGAAAGGTTTCGACCTCGGCAAGCGCCGGCATGGCCGCAAAGGACCCTTTGCGGGTGACCGCCAGTGCGCCGCACGCGGAGGCGAAGCGCAGCACCGCGTCGAGCCGGGCGGTGTCGGCGACGAACGCCGCCAGTGCGTCGGCGTCGAGGTTCGCCCCGGCGAACCGGTACAGGCATCCGCCGACGAATGCATCGCCCGCGCCGGTGGTGTCGACCGCGCGCACCGGGAAAATGGGCCGGTCGCCGCGGGCCCCGGGCGTGGACCAGTGCACGGCGCGCTCGCCGTCGGTGACGATCACGAGCTTGGCATGGTTCTTCCACAAGCGCGCAAATGCCGCGTTTTCACCGTCCACGGAGGTGGCGAGAAAGGCGAGTTCTTCCTTGCTCAGCTTCACGAAATCGGCCAGCGCGAGCGCGCGCCAGATCGTCGGCGCGGGATCTTCGCCGCGCGGCCACAGCGCCGGGCGCAGGTTCATGTCGTAGCTGACCAGCGCGCCGGCCTCGCGCGCGCGGCGCATGCCGGCCAGCGTGGCCGCCGCCGACGCGGCTTCGGTCATGCTGCACGAGCCTGCGTGAAAGATGCTTCCCGCGGCAAAGACCGCGGCATCGAAGTCGGCGTCGCGGAACAGCAGGTCGGCCGAGGGCGGGCGATAGAAGCTGAAATCGCGCTCGCCATCCGCGGTGTGCGAGACGAATGCGAGCGCGGTGTTGGCGGCATCGGTGCGGCGCGCATGGGTGATGTCCACGCCGGCGGCGACAAGTTCGCGCAGCAGCAGGTCGCCGAACATGTCGCGGCCGAACGTCCCGACGAACGCCGCGCGCCCGCCCAGCCGCGCGATCGCCACCGAAACGTTGGCCGGCGCGCCCCCCGGGTGGGCAGTGAACACCGGCGCAGAACCTGACGGCGTGCCGTGGAAGTCGATCAGGGCCTCGCCGAAACAGCAGACGATATTCATGCGACGCGCGAACCCCTGAGGCCGTAATAGATGATGTAGAGATAGCAGACCAGCGGCAGCACGTAGGCGTGATGCACGCCGATGTGGTCGGCCAGCGCGCCCTGCGCCAGTGGAATGATCGCCCCACCCACGATCGCCATCACCAGCAGGCTGGAGACCTTGCCGGTGAGCGGGCCGAATTCCTCGATGCCCAGCGTGAAGATGTTGGGAAACATCACCGAATTGAACAGGCCGATCGCGACCACGCTCCACATCGCGATGTGGCCGAAGGTGAGCATGGTCGTGAGCACCAGCAGCGCGGCGATGCTGGCGTTGAACGCGAGCAGCTTGCGGGTGTCGATGCGGGTCAGCAGCGCCGAGCCGATGAAGCGTCCGACCATCGCGCCGCCCCAGTACAGCGACACGTAGAAGGCCGCGCGCGCTTCCGGGATGTTGCCGATGTCGGGCAGCGAAAGATAATTGATCATGAAGCTGCCGATCGAAACTTCGGCGCCCACGTAAACGAAGATGGCCAGCATGCCCAGCCAGACCCGGCCGTGCTTCAGCGCATCCGCGAAGCGATGCCTGGAATCGTCGACCGACTCGACGTTTTCCAGCCGCGGCAGGTGGAACAGCCACACCATCACCGCCAGCGCGAACAGCACGATCGCGATGCCGATGTACGGGCCTTGCACGCTGTGCGCCTGCTGCAGCTTGTAGGCGGTTTGCGCGGCCGCGGAGAGTTTGGCGAGTTCCGCTGCGCCCAGCACCGCACCCGATAGGATCAGCAAGCCGCCGAAGGTCGGCGCCAGCATGGTGCCGACCGAATTCCATGCCTGGGTGAAATTCAGGCGGCTGGACGCGCGTTGCGGGTCCCCGAGCAGGCTGACGTAAGGATTGGCCGCAACCTGCAACAGGGTGATGCCGCTCGCGAGCACGAAGAACGCGGACAGGAACAGCGGGTATGACTGCGCCTGTGCGGCTGGCAGAAACAACAGTGCGCCGAAGCCGGTGATGATCAATCCGATGATGATGCTGGCGCGATAACCGTAGTGCGCCAGCACCTTGCCCGAGGGCAGCGACATCACGAAGTACGCACCGAAGAAGGTGAACTGGACCAGCATCACCTCGGCATAATTGAGCGTGAATACCGACTTCAGGTGCGGGATCAGCACGTCGTTCAGGACCGTGATGAAGCCCCACATGAAGAAGATCGTGGTCATCACCGTCATGGCCACGCGGTTGCTGGTACTGCGTCCGGGCATCGATGTCGCCGCCGTTGCCGGCGGTTGTTCATGCATGGGGTGCGGGTTCATCGCGATGGATTCCTCCAGGAGGGGTGCGCCGATGATGCCAGCGTTGGCAGCGGGTCGACACGGGCGCGCACTTCGGCCGCCTCGCTTTGCCAGGTCATCCGGCCGCGCAATTTGCGGATCAGGACGCGCCAGCGAACGCGCCTGCAGGCCGCAGTCGGCAGGCGATCGCAGCCCAGCATGCTGGTGGTTCGAACGCCCGTTCCGGGCCACGTGCGAAATCGAAGTGCGGTGGAACGGCGAATGAGCGCGCGCGGCGCCCATCGCTGCGCGTCAACACTTGCCCGCAGCGGGCTTGTCCCCGATACTCATTTGTGATTCGTTGCGTTATAAATATAAAAATACGCTTCGCCAGTGCACGACCTGGACTTCGAACGATTTGCTGCGCCACTCGCCACGTCCATGTGGGCCGCCCTCCGGGCCGCCTCAAAGTTTTCAGAGCGGCGTCGTGATTGCGCGGTAGCCACGGGATCGGTAACGAGATGACCACGAAGCCCCCCGCGTATCGCGCACCCGCGCTCGACAAGGGCCTCGATATCCTGGAATTGCTGGCGCGTGCGCACGCGCCGCTCACGATGACCGGCATCGCCGCGGCGATCGGTTATTCCAAGGGCGAAATCTTCCGCATGCTGCAGGTGCTGGAAGAGCGCGGCTACATCGCGCGCGAGAACGAGTCGGGTTATGCGCTGACCAATCGACTGTTCCTGCTGGGCATGGAACGGCCGCCGGTGAAATCGCTGGTCGAAGCCGCGCTGCCGGTGATGCATCGGCTGGCGCGGGAAGTCCTGCAGCCGTGCCATCTGGCGATCGCCTCGGGCGACCAGGTGGTGGTGATCGCGCGCGTCGACCCGCCGGACGACCTCGGTTTCGTGGTGCGGGTCGGCCATCGGCTTCCGTTGTCGCGTTCCACGTCGGGCGCCGTGCTGTTTGCGTTCCAGAGCGAAGAGGTGCGCGAACATTGGCTGGCGCTGATGGATGCCGCCGGTACGCTGCACCGGCGCAAGCGTTTCGTCGTGCAGGCCGACGCCATACGGGCGCAGGGTTACGCGAAGCTGCCCAGCGGCGACGTGGATGCGGTGACCGATCTTTCCGCACCGATTCTGCACCGCGGCGCTGCGGCAGGCGCGTTGACGATTCCGTACGTCGAACGCCGCCCGGTCAAGGTTCCGATCAAGGCCGCATTGGGGCGGTTGCGCGCCGCAGTCGAGGGCATCTCGAAGGAGCTGATGGCGTGAGCGCCGCATCAAGAGAATTCCTGCCGGCCGGCGTGGTTCGCGCGGATCAATTCGCCGTTCGGTGAGATGATCGTCGGCCTGGCCGCGCGGCATCCCGACCTGTCACGGCGCGCGCAACCGCCAAGATCCTTTCGATCCACGAGGAGCACGAACATGGTGACACGCAGACGCTTCCTGCAAGGCGCGATAACCGCGGCAGTGCTGGGTCGCATCGATGCGCGGGCGGCCGTGGCGGCCACGCAGACCTGCACGCCCGAAGCGTGCCCGGCTCCCTTGTCCACTTACGTCGACGTGTTCGTCGGCACTGGTGGCCATGGCCACACCTATCCGGGCGCGACCGTGCCATGGGGCATGGTGCAGCTTTCGCCCGACACCAACGATTTCGGCTGGGATGCGTGCTCGGGTTACCACGAAGCCGACGGTTCGATCATGGGCTTCTCGCACACGCACCTGTCCGGCACCGGCGCCAGCGACATGCTGGACGTGCTGGTGATGCCGGCGCAGGGGCCGGTTTTGCTTGATCCCGGCGCGCGCGGCTTGCCCGACGAACTCTACGAGTCGCGCTACGACGCCGCGACGGACGGAGCGCGTTTACCCGGGGTGGCGCATCCCGGCAAGGGCTACCGATCGCGCTTCGACAAAACATCCGAGTCCGCCTTTCCCGGGTCGTATCGGGTGCACCTCACCGACCACGACATCATCGCCGAGCTGACCGCAACCGCGCGCGTGGGTCTGCACCGCTACACATTCAACCGGCCCGGCCCGGCGCACTTGCTGGTCGACCTCGCGCACGGCTATCACGATGAAGCCAAGGTGCCGTGCAAGGTGTCCGATGCCACATTGAAAGTGATCGGCCATGACACGCTGGTCGGCGGCCGGCGCGTGCAGCAGTGGGCGAACGGGCGTTACCTCTTCTTCGCGATGAAACTGTCGCGGCCGTTCGGGCGCGCCGAACTGTATTCGGACGACGAGCCGCTGGCTGCCGGTGCGACGGATGCTGCAGGCGATCATCTCAAGGCCGTATTGCATTTCGAAGACGCCTCGAAGGCGCCGTTGCTGGTGAAGGTCGGCATTTCCGCGGTGGACGTCGACGGCGCCCTGCGCAACCTGGAAACGGAATTGCCGCACTGGGATTTCCAAGCTGTGCAGGTTGCCGCGATGGCTGCGTGGGAACGCGAGCTCGAGCGCATCAAGGTCAAGTCCAACTCGATGGATGTGCTGAAAACGTTCTACAGCGGGCTCTATCATACGATGCTGGCGCCGACCCTGTTCAGCGACGTGGACGGCCGTTATCGCGGCATGGATCTGAAAGTACACACGCTGCCGAAAGGGCAGCACAACTACAGCACGTATTCCCTGTGGGATACCTATCGCGCGCTGCATCCGTTGTACACGTTGTTCCAGCGCGACAAGGTGCCGGACCTCGTGCAGGGCTTGGTGCGCAAGGCCAACGAAAGCCCACAAGGACCCACGGTGTGGCCGTTGCAGGGCGTCGAAACGGGCACCATGATTGGCTATCACTCCATCGTGGTGATCGCCGAGGCGCAGGCAAAAGGCTTCACCGGCATCGATTACGCACAGGCGTGGCCGGTCTATCGCAAGCGCGCGATGAGCGATGACTACCGCGGTCTCAAGTGGTACCGCAAGCTGGGGTACATCCCCAGCGACAAGGAAGGCGAGGCGGTCAGCAAGACGCTGGAATACACCTACGACGACTGGGCGATGGCGCACTTTGCCGAAGGCCTTGGCGAGCATGCCGACGCGCAAGCCTTGCGCGAACGTTCGCGCAACTACCACAACGTGTTCGACCGCGAACTTGCCTTCATGCGTCCGCGCGGCGCTGACGGGAAATGGCTGGAGCCATTCGATCCGATCGAGATGGGGCACTCGGACAAGTGGCGCGATTACACCGAGTCGAATCCCTGGGTCGCAACCTTCCTCAACCAGCACGACCTATACCACTACATGGCGATGTTCGGCGGCGAGACGGCGTTCGAGCGCAAGCTCGATGAGATGTTCACCACCGCACCCACCTTGCCGCCCAACGCGCCACCCGATATCGCCGGCATGGTTGGCCAGTACGCGCACGGCAACGAACCGAGTCACCACGTCGCGTATCTCTACGCATATTCGGGTTCACACTGGAAGACGCAGGCGCGCGTGCGGATGTTGCTGGAAACCATGTACCGCCCTGCACCCGATGGCCTCGCCGGCAACGAGGATTGCGGCCAGATGAGCGCATGGTACGTGCTGGGCGCGCTGGGCCTGTACGCGGTCGATCCGGTCAGCGCGAACTGGGTGTTCGGAAGTCCGTTGGTCGATCATGCCGAAGTCGATGTCGGCGGTGGCAGGAAATTGATCGTGGAAGCGCGCGGCAACGGCGAAGGGCGACCCTACATCCAGTCGGTCACCTGGAACGGCAAGCCCTGGACCAAAAGCTGGATCGCGCACGCCGAACTCGCGAAGGGCGGCACGCTGGTGTTCCAGATGGGCGCCACGCCGAACAAGCAATTCGGTGCTGCGTCGGAGGACCGTCCGCCGTCGTTTGGATAGCCGGCGACAGCTGTGTCGGAAACCCATGGATGACCGCTGCGAGCAAAGACAGGTTGCGCGATGCCGACGAAACCGGCAGGACTGCCGGTTTGAATGCTGCGGGAAGGCAAGCCACATGGATGTGGCGAGTAGCGCGGCAGGTTATGCAGCGGTTCGAGCCGCCGCGCCGATCACGCCCAGCTCACCATGTTCGATCAGCCGCACCGGCACGTTGGCAAGGAACGGCCGCATCACGCCCTTGTTGAGGAAGCGCACGCGAAAATCGCTGGCCAGCAGGAAATGGCGGATGTATGGCAGGATGCCGCCCGCGAGGTACACGCCACCGCCGGCCTTGAACGTCACCGCAAGGTCGCCCGCAAAACTGCCCAGCATCGCGCAGAACATCGACAACGCTTCGCGCGCGAGCGGATCGTCGCCTCGCACGGCGGCCGCGCTGATTGCCGCCGGTTCTGCATGGACAACCCCGATGCCGTCGATGTCCGCCAGCGCGCGGTACAGGTTCACCAGTCCCGGCCCGGAAAGTGCGTGACCGGCGTGCACATAGGCGCGGTCGCGGCCCAGCCGGCGCAGCACCTCGATTTCGCGATCATTGCCGGGTGCGAGCGCGACGTGGCCGGCCTCGCTGGGCATCACGATGGACGTACCGCCGTTCGGCAATAACACCGCGCAGCCCAGGCCGGTTCCCGGCCCGACCACAACGGTTGGCCCGGTGGCGCCCTTGGCATCGATCACCGCGATGCTGTCGGAGTTGGAAAGAAATCGGGTGCCGCAGGCCAGTGCCTCGAAGTCGTTGACGATGTCGAGGCGTTCCAGCTTGAGGCGCGCGCGCAGTTCGGAAATCCGCACCGGCCAGCGCAGGTTCTCGGATACAAGCTCGTTGCCGCGCAGGTAACCGGCGACCGCCAGCGCGCAGCGCGCGATGCTGCCTTGGTGGCTCGCATATCGGACAAGGAAATCCTCCAGGATCTCGCCGAGCCCCGGCCACTTTGCGCACTCGTATACGTGCCGGCCAAGCGTGGCGAGCGGCGCCTGCGCGCCCGTGCGGACCTGCAGCAAACCGATGCGCGCATGTGTACCACCCACGTCGGCCGCGAGCACGAGGGACGCATCATCGCTGTCGTCCCTCGGCAACGGGTGCAGTTCGATCATTACGGGTGGCTTTCCATCGTGGGCCGTTCTGTTTTGTCGTGTTTCACCCATGAATTATATATGCATATACGAACGCGGGCATGATGGCGCCGTTGCCCGACGCGATGATGCCCCGGTGTGGTGACAAAAAGCACGACACCGCTCCCACCGGCAGTGTGCGACGCGTGCGGCGCCGGGATTTCCTGCGCTTCAGTGTACTGGCGCCGCCGGCCGCAGTTGCCGCAGGGGTGGCGAAAGCCGGCGAGACTGTTGTGGGCGCGGCTGCGCTCGCGGCGTAGCCCGATCGCCGTCCTGCGGGCGCCGCGGCGTGCCGATCGGCACGGGTGGCGCGGATTCGGGCGCGGTACGATCGGTGTGATACTCCGTCTCCATTTTGTCATCGAGGCCGCCAACATGCCCGTCACACGTGTGTCGCCGATTCTCCCGGTCATCCTGGCGGCGTTGTCGATGCTGTTGTTTGCGCCGTCGGCCGCTGCAGCCACCGACGCGCTGGCGCAGGTCGATCCGATGATCGGCACCGGCGGCAACGGCCACACCTTTCCGGGTGCCACGGTGCCGTTCGGGATGATCCAGTTGAGTCCCGATACCGCGATGCCGGATTTCAAGCATGCGTACCCGTGGGCGGCCGGCTATCAGTACGGCGACCATGGCATCCTCGGGTTTTCCGAAACGCATTTCTCGGGCAGCGGCCATTCCGATCTTGGCGACGTGCTGTTGATGCCGGGCGTCGGCAACGTACAGTGGGACGCGGGCGATCCCGACAAACCGGGCAGCGGTTATCGTTCCGACTTCAGCCACAAGACCGAAGTCGCGCAACCGGGCTATTACGCGGTGACGCTGGCGACCCCCGGCGTGCGTGTGGAACTGACCGCCGGCAAGCGCGTTGGCTGGCATCGCTACACGTTTCCTGAAAATCAGGACGCGCACGTATTGCTGGACCTGCGTCCCAGCATCTACGATTATCCCGGCAAGGTGTTGTGGGCACGGCTACGCGTGCGCGCGGACGGCACCGTGACCGGTTACCGCGAAACGCGCGGTTGGGCGCCGGGGCGGCAGCTCTATTTCGCGATCCGGTTTTCGCAGCCGATGACCTCGCACCAGCTGGTCAACCGAGAAACCGATATTCCCTACAAGGGGTTCAAGGGCCCGGCCGCGAATACGACGGGCAATGACGCGATTGCGGGCAAGCAACTGGAAGGCGCGTTCGAATTCGGCAAGCTCACCAAGCCGCTGCTGGTGAAGGTGGCGATTTCCGCTGTGAGCACCGACAACGCGGTCGCCAACCTCGACGCCGACGGCAAGGGTTGGGATTTCGATGCGCGTCGCGCCGAGGCGCGCGATGCATGGGCCAAGGCGCTGTCGGCGATCGACGTGGATGCGCCACCCGATGTGGAGAAGAGTTTCTACACCGCGATGTACCACGCGCTGATCGCGCCCAACCTGGCGATGGATGTCAACGGGGAATACCGTGGCCCCGACCATGCGGTGCACACGGCCAAGGATTTCACCTTCTATTCGAGTTGGTCGCTGTGGGACGTCTATCGCGCGGAAATGCCATTGATGGCATTCATCCAGTCGCCGCAGCGCATCAACGATTTCGTGAATTCGCTGATCGCCGCGCAGCAGGCGAGTCCATTCGGCATCCTGCCGGTGTGGTCGTACCAGGGCCTCGAAACCTGGTGCATGATCGGGTACCACGCGGTGCCGGTGATCGCCA
>DATCSF010000231.1:0-4513 GCA_036568625.1 Rhodanobacteraceae bacterium
CTACTATCCGGCGCGGCGCGGTCGCGAAGACGCGATCGTGATGGCAATGGAGCTATTGGAAGGCGATCATCCCTGATCGCCGTATCGCGAAGTCAAAGGATGGCCGGGGCACCGGGCGGTAATGGGGATTCAGAACCGCCCGAGAGGCGCCGCCCATGGCCCGGCACGAAGTGATTCAACATCAGCGTTTCCACGCCCGCTTGGGTCGCGGTCCGGCCAATCGCGGACGTTGGCGTGCGCGAATCGAACAGACGGCGTGCGGGAGGGGCATCGCATGGGCTGCCCTGAAGCCGCACGGTCGGGAGGGCGGCGATCTACCACCCCCGCGTTGCAGGCGACGCGGCCGCGCGGGAAACTGGTCGGGGAGCCATGCATCCGATCGATCGAGCCATCCGCGAGAAGCGCCGGCTGCGCTTCGTCTACCACGGCATCGCGCGCCTGGTGGAACCGCAATGCCACGGCATCGGCCACCGTGGCACCAACTTGCTGCGCGCGCACCAGTTGCAAGGTGGCGCGCAAGCCGAGCCGCTGTTCGACGTGTCGAAGATCAGCGACCTGCAAGTGCTCGACGAGCGCTTCGAAAAACCGGGGCCCAATTACAAGCGCAACGATTCGGCGATGCGCGAAATCTTCGCGCAGCTTTGAGCAAGGCTTGATTTCGTCATCCCGGAATCGCGAAGCGATATCCGGGACCCAGTGTCTTTGTGCTTCAGGTGCCGCAAGGAAGTCACCGGGTTCGGCTTTCGCCGGAATGACGAAGATGAGCTTACGCCCTCTTCGAGTCCTGAATTCCGCAGGTCACGCGAGTTTCTTGTATTTGACCCGATGCGGCTGCGCGGCTTCCTCGCCGAGGCGGCGCTTCTTGTCTTCCTCGTATTCGCGGTAGTTGCCGTGGAAGAACTCCACGTGCGAGTCGCCTTCGAAGGCGATGATGTGGGTCGCGATGCGATCGAGAAACCAGCGGTCGTGCGAAATCACCAGCGCGCAGCCGGGAAATTCCAGCAGCGCCTCTTCCAGCGCACGCAGGGTCTCCACGTCGAGGTCGTTGGACGGCTCGTCCAGCAACAGCACATTGCCGCCCTGCAATAGCGTTTTCGCAAGATGCAGGCGCCCGCGTTCGCCGCCCGACAACTGGCCGACGATCTTCTGTTGGTCGGAACCCTTGAAGTTGAAGCGCCCGATATAGGCGCGCGACTGGATTTCGAAGCGGCCGATCTGCAGGATGTCGGCGCCGCCCGAAATTTCCTGCCACACGTTGTTCTTCGAAGTCAGCGTGTCGCGTGACTGATCGACGTAGGCCAGCTTCACTGTCTGACCCATGATGATCTCGCCCGAATCGGGCTTCTCCTTGCCCATGATCATCTTCATGAAGGTGGACTTGCCGGCGCCGTTCGGGCCGATGATGCCGACAATCGCACCGGCAGGAACGATGAAACTCAGGTCGTCAATCAGACAGCGGTCGCCGAACGACTTGCCGACGTGCTTGAACTCGATCACGTTGTCGCCCAGCCGCTCGCCCGGCGGAATGAAGATCTCGTTGGTCTCGTTGCGCTGCTGGTAGTCGACGGCATTCAGTTCTTCCAGACGGTTCAGGCGCGCCTTGCCTTTCGACTGGCGGCCCTTGGCGGACTGTCGCGCCCATTCCAATTCCTTCTGGATGGCTTTCTGGCGCGCTTTTTCGCCGGAGGCTTCCTGTTTAAGCCGTTCGTTCTTTTGCTCCAGCCACGACGAGTAATTGCCCTTCCACGGAATGCCGCGACCGCGGTCGAGTTCCAGGATCCACTCGGCCGCGTTGTCCAGGAAGTAGCGGTCGTGGGTGACCGCGACCACCGTGCCGGAATACTGGTGCAGGAAGTTTTCCAACCACTCCACCGATTCGGCGTCGAGATGGTTGGTAGGCTCGTCCAGCAGCAGCATGTCGGGCTTGGACAGCAGCAGGCGGCACAGCGCGACGCGGCGTTTTTCGCCGCCCGACAATGTCTTGATCTTCACATCCCACGGCGGCAGCCGCAGCGCGTCGGCGGCAACTTCCAGCTGCCGTTCCATGGTATGCGCATCACCCGCGGCCAGGATGTTTTCCAGCCGTTGCTGCTCGGCTGCCAGCGCATCGAAATCCGCGCCCTCCTCGGCGTAGGCGGCGTAGATCTCGTCGAGGCGCTTCTGCGCGTCCAGGATTTCCGACAAGCCTTCCTCGACCGATTCGCGCACCGTCTTGTCGGGGTCGAGTTGCGGTTCCTGCGCGAGATAACCGACCTGGATGCCGGGCTGCGGTCGCGCCTCGCCCTGGTAGTCGGTATCCACGCCGGCCATGATGCGCAGCACCGTGGATTTGCCCGCGCCGTTCAGGCCCAGCAGGCCGATCTTGGCGCCGGGAAAAAACGAAAGCGAAATGTCCTTGATGATCTCGCGCTTGGGCGGGACGATCTTGGACACGTTGATCATGGTGTAGATGTATTGCATTGTGGCTCCGCAATTCCCTGCCGGGAATGGTTCATCGTCATTCCGGACCAGCCCGCGTGGCGGGCGTGATCCGTAACCGGTGTCTTCAATTTTGGATTTTCGACATCCATGTCCTTTCCGCGCCGCTACTCACCCATTTGGCTCGTCCTTTGGGCCGCCTCCGGCGTTCAAACCGGCAATCCCTGCTGATTCAGTCGCCGTCATGCAACGGCGCGGTATCACCTCGTTGACCGGGCGCCCATGGCCTGCGGTGGGGTAGAACCGCCCATTATGGCCTGTCGAGGCGATTCGCGCCAAACGCTGCCATGGTATGTGGCATGCTCGCTACCATCCCGCCTGGATGCCCGGAGGTCACATGCATCGGGGTGAAATAGGGAGAAACAAGTCGTGATCGCCGCCCTCCGCGCGGCCTGGCTGGGCTGGCACGGCCTCGACCGCCGCATCGCGTCGCGTGCGTCACGCGGCGGTCGGCTGGCGGTATTCCTGCACGAACTTTTCTGGTTCGGGGTGAAGCAGGCTTGGGCGTGCCTGTTCGGCGCGCTGATGCTGGCACTGCTGATCGCGACCTGGATGTTCTGGCCGGTCGGTGCGCCGCTGGCGCGCTACGATTTCGTGACGTTGATGGCCATCGCGATCCAGGCCGTACTGTTGGCAACCGGATTGGAAACACGTCGCGAGGCAGCGGTCATCGTGCTGTTCCACGTCACCGGCACGCTGATGGAGGTCTTCAAGACCGCGACCGGGTCGTGGGTGTACCCCGGTCCATCGATCCTGCACATCGGCAGCGTGCCATTGTTCACCGGCTTCATGTACGCATCGGTCGGCAGTTACATCGCGCGGGCGTGGCGCTTGTTCGAGTTTCGGTTCGCCCGCCACCCGCGCTGGAGTTACACGGCGCTGCTGGCAATGGCGATTTACCTGAATTTTTTCGCCGATCACTACCGCGTCGACTTACGCTGGCTGCTGTTCGTGGTGGTGGCCTGGATGTTCGGTCCGTGCTGGGTGCACTACCGGGTGCGCAGGAAATACCGCCGCATGCCGCTGCTGCTGGGCTTCATGCTGGTGGCGCTGTTCATTTGGCTTGCGGAGAACCTCGGCACTTTCACTCGCGCCTGGTATTACCCCGCGCAGCACCGTGTATGGCACCTGGTGCCGCCGGAAAAGATCGGTTCCTGGCTGCTGCTGATGATCATCAGTTACGTGATGGTGTCGGCCTTGTACCGGCGCACGTTGCCCGGCGCGGTGGAAGGGCAAAGCGGCTAGAATCGTCGGGTTGCCATACGCCCGCCAGAGGATCGCGATGTACAGCCACGAAATGCGGATTGCCGGTTACGACGATGAATTGGAGACGGCGATCAGGGAAGAGCGCCAACGCCAGGAGGATCACGTCGAGCTGATTGCTTCGGAAAATTACGCCAGCCCGCGCGTGATGGAAGCGCAAGGGTCGGTGCTGACCAACAAGTACGCCGAAGGCTATCCGGGCAAGCGTTATTACGGCGGCTGCCAGTACGTGGACGTGGCCGAGGCGCTGGCGATCGAGCGGCTGAAGCAATTGTTCGACTGCGACTACGCCAACGTGCAGCCGCACTCGGGCTCGCAGGCCAACCAGGCGGTGTATTTCGCGCTGCTGCAGCCGGGCGATACCATCCTTGGCATGTCGCTGGCGCACGGTGGGCACCTGACCCACGGCGCCAAACCGAATCTCTCGGGCAAGATCTTCAATGCCGTCCAGTACGGCGTGAACGACGAAGGGCTGGTCGATTACGACGCAGTCGAGAAACTTGCCGTCGAGCACAAGCCGAAGATGGTCGTGGCCGGTTTCAGCGCCTACTCGCAGGTGATGGATTGGGCGCGCTTTCGCGCGATCGCCGACAAGGTCGGCGCCTACCTGTTCGTGGACATGGCGCACGTTGCGGGCCTCGTGGCCGCGGGCGTGTATCCCTCGCCGCTGCCGCACGCGCACATCGTCACCTCCACTACCCACAAGACCCTGCGCGGCCCGCGCGGCGGCCTGATCGTCGCGAAGAATTCCGCGATGGGCGAGCACGCCGAG
>DATCSF010000232.1:0-3308 GCA_036568625.1 Rhodanobacteraceae bacterium
ATCGACCATCGTGCAGGCCGAGCGCGTCGAGACGGTCGAATATTTTCACATCGAGCTGGACAAGCATGACGTGATCGTCGCCGAGGGCGCGCTGTCGGAATCCTTCCTCGATGACGACAGCCGCGGCATGTTCCACAACGCGCATGAATTTCATGCGCTCTATCCCCAGGCGGCCGGCAAAGGGCGCTATTGCGCGCCACGGCTCGACATCGGCTACGAGGTTGAAGCCGTGCGCCAGGCCATCGCGCAACGCGCGGGCCTGTTGCTCTGCGCCGCCTCACCCGGCGCTGTGCGCGGCGCTATCGACGCGATCGGCGCGGATGCGATCGAGGGCTGGGCGCAAAACGACAACGAGCCGGACGCGCCGGTCTGTCTCGACATCTTCATCGGCGGCCGATGCGCCGGGCAGGCACTCGCGAACCGGTACCGCGAGGACCTCGCGGCAGCCGGCATAGGCCGCGGCCACCATGCCTTCAGGTTTGAGCTGCCCTCAGGCCTGATGGTCGGCAATGCAGCGGTCGACGTGCGCCGTTCGCTGGATGGCGAGAGGCTTGGCTAACCCGCATTTCTCACAATGTTGAGGCGCATCGGGGCGCGAATCAATGAAAGTTCTTTTGCGAGAAGGACTTTGCGAAGATTCATGGAATGCCCCGATGCCGACAGAATGTAGCGCAGAGCAGTTTGATTTTGGAAGGGTGGAAGGCCGGGCTGTGGAAGCGGCCTTTGATGGCGGGCTGGTGACGTCGGATGCCGGAGCGCTGCTACTGGGCGCCACCGATCGGGCGATCGATCTGGTGGGTCGCTTTGCAGGTTGCTTTCGCGACCATCGCCGTCAGGACTTGATCGAGCATGCGGTCGGCACGTTGATCGGACAGCGGGTCTTCGGCATCGCGCTCGGCTATGAAGATCTCAACGACCATGACGAGCTGCGGCACGATCCGCTGATGGCGGTGCTGGCGGGCAAGCTTGCGGCCCGGCGCGAGGACTGCGCGCCGGTGGCCGGCAAGTCGACGCTGAACCGGCTGGAGCTGAGCCAAAGCGAACCTTCGCGCTATCACAAGATCGCCTACGACGCGGCGGCGGTCGAGGCGTTGCCCGTGACGCTGTTCCTGGAGGCGCACAAGCGGCCGCCGGAGCAGATCATCCTCGATCTCGACGCCACCGACGATCCACTGCACGGGCATCAGGAGGGACGCTTCTTCCACGGCTATTACGACTGCTACTGCTATCTGCCGCTGTACGTGTTCTGCGGCCGGCATCTGTTGGCGGCCAAGCTGCGCCCCTCCGACATCGACGCCAGCGCGGGCAGCGTCGCGGAGGTCGAGCGGATTGTCCGGCAAATCCGCGCTCGCTGGCCGTTCGTACGCATCGTGCTGCGGGCGGACTCAGGTTTTGCGCGCGAGGCGCTGATGGCTTGGTGCGAGCAGAACCGCGTGGATTACCTGTTCGGGCTCGCCCGCAACACGCGCCTGGTCGCCATGATCGAAGAGGAACTTGCGGCGGCGAGAACTACGGCCGAGAAGACCGGCCGCCCGGCGCGCCGCTTCAAGGACTTCCAATGGACGACGCTCGACACCTGGAGCCGAAGGCGCCGCGTCGTCGCCAAGGCGGAGTGGACGCAGGGCGAGGCCAATCCGCGCTTCGTCGTGACCTCGCTCAAGCGGGCCGGGGCGGGGGCGCGGCAGCTCTATGAGGACATCTACTGCGCCCGCGGCGACATGGAGAACCGCATCAAGGAGTGCCAGCTCGATCTCTATGCCGACCGAACTTCGGCCGCCACCATGCGGGCCAATCAGCTCAGGTTGTGGTTCGCCTCAATGGCCTATGTGCTGATCTGTGCCCTGCGGCGCATCGGCCTGGCTGAAACCACCTTTGCGGACGCCACCTGCGGCACCGTCCGCCTCAAGCTCCTGAAGATCGGGGCACTGGTGCGCATCAGCGTCCGCCGCATCAAGATCGCCATGGCCTCCGCTTGCCCAGCCGCCCAAGAATGGGGGCGCGCGGCTCGCCGCCTGGCCGAAGCCGCCAAGGCCCGCGCCTCGCCGGCCTGACACGCGCCGCCGCGACGCGCCCAATCGGTGGCATCATCAGCAAACCCCAACGGAGACACTCAAAACCAATCGCCAGCCGCGCCTTCAGCGCCACGGCTCATCGTCGTCTTCGCAAGATCCTCCCATCCCTCGCCGAACAGCAATTGGCCGTGTGAGAAATGCGGGTTAGGTGCCAGTAAATCGTACGGTGGGCAAAGCCAACGGGTCCGCGCGAACGCGCGGCCCGATGACAGGCTCCGCGTGCCCACCGCTGCTCTCGCAACGAAGATGGTGGGCACGGCGCGTTGCGCCTTTGCCCACCCTACAGCTGAGCCGCCCTCCGTTGTCGTCCCGGCCAAGCGAAGCGCGAGCAGACCCATAACCACAGGCAGTTGTGTTAGCGAGGATCGGGAGTCCCAGCTCTGCGTAACAACGCAGGCCTGTGGTTATGGGTCCTGGCTTTCGCGGGGGCGACACCGAATTTGTTGACGCGGTAAACCCTACATCCGCATCACGGCCTGCCGGTCGATCTTGCCCGTTCCCGTCTTCGGCAATTCGCCGATGAACTTGATCTCGCGCGGATATTTGTAGGGCAACAGTTTTGCCTTGACGTAATCCTGCAGCCGCCGCGTCGCATCGCTTTCGTCGAAGCCGCCTCTGTTCATCACCACGACCGCCTTCAGCGTCATGCGGCGGTCCGGCAGCTCGGCGGCGTAGACCGCGCATTCGCGGACTTCAGGGTGCTCGGCAAGGCACAGCTCGACCTCGAGCGGGTAAACCCATTGTCCGGAAATCTTGATCAGGTCGTCGGCGCGGCCGCGGAAGAAGTGAAAGCCTTCGGCATCGCGCACGAAGCGGTCACCGGTATAGATCCAGCCGCCCTCGCGGATGGTTTCGGCGGATTTGTCCGGCCGGTTCCAGTAGAGTGGCGTGGCGGAATCGCCGCGCACCCACATGATGCCTTCCTCGTTGTCGCCGACTTCGCGGCCGTCCTTGTCCTTCAGCAGGATCTCGTAGCCGGGCACGCGCAGGCCCGCCGCGCCCGGCTTCTTGTTCTCGGGACGATTGCAGAGATAGATGTGCAGCACCTCGGTCGAGCCGAGACCTTCGACGATCTCGAGACCGGTGAGCTGCTTCCAGCCGTTGAAGACTTCGCTGGAGAGCACTTCTGCCGCCGAAATGGACAGGCGCAGCGACGAGCAATCGGCTTTATCGGCGCCCTCGGCCTTGGTCAGCAAGGTGTAGAGCGTGGGCAGGGCGAAAAAGACGGTGGGGCGA
>DATCSF010000233.1:0-2547 GCA_036568625.1 Rhodanobacteraceae bacterium
ACTCGGAACTCGGCACTCGGAACTCGGAACTCGGAACTCGGGACTCGGGACTCGGGACTCGGGACTCGGAACTCGGAACTCGGGACTCGGAACTCGGAACTCGGGACTCGGGACTCGGAACTCGGAACTCGGAACTCGGAACTCGGGAAGGCTACCAAACCCCATCGTCATTCCGGGGCCGACTCAAAGAGTCGGAACCCGGAACCCAGTGACTTTGCTGTTCTCCAATCAGATGCGCCGGGTTGACTCGCGCCATGCTTGGCGCTCGCCCCCGGATCAAGTCCGGGGCAGGCTCTGCCGACCGCCTTCGGCGTTCGCGTTCGCAATCCTGCAAACGCAGTCGGATCGCCGCTGAGCGGCGTCCGGAATGACGGTGAAAGTTGTCATGGCGTGGCCGGTACTCCGTCCCGCTCTCTCGGCCACACCAGCATCGCATCGCCATACGAATAAAACCGGTAGCGCCGCTCGACTGCGTGGCGGTATGCCGACAGCACGAACTCGCGTCCGGCGAACGCCGAGACCAGCATCAGCAGGGTCGATTCCGGCAAATGGAAATTGGTGACCAGGCCATCGACCGACGCGATCCTGTAGCCCGGGAAGATGAAAATGCGGGTTTCGCCCGCGAACGGCTCCACCTCGCCGTGCTCGCCGCGCGCGGCCTCCAGCGCACGCACGACGGTGGTACCGATCGCGATCACCCGCCCGCCACGCGCCCGCGTGCGGTGGATCTTCTCCACCAGCTCGGCGCCCACGTTCAACCATTCGCGATGCATCTCGTGGTCTTCGATCCTCTCGGCGCGCACCGGCTGGAAAGTGCCTGCCCCGACGTGCAGCGTGACGTAACCGAAGTCGATGCCCTGCGCGCGCAATGCATCCAGCAGCGCCGCGTCGAAATGCAGTCCGGCGGTCGGCGCCGCCACCGCGCCTGGCTGGCGCGCATACACCGTCTGGTAGCGTTCGCGATCCGTCGCTTCGTCCGCGCGCGTGATGTATGGCGGCAATGGCATGTGGCCGATGCGCAGCAGCAGCTTTTCCAGTGGTTCGGTGCACTCGAAACGCAACTCGAAGAACTGGCCGTCGCGGCCCAGCACCCGCACCGACGTGCCATCGTCGAGTTCGACCAGGCTGCCCGCGCGCGGCTTCTTGCTCGCGCCCAGCAGCGCGACGGCGGTGTGGGTACCGGTGATGCGTTCCAGCATGATCTCGACCGCACCACCGCTGGACTTGCGCCCGAACAGCCGCGCCGGCAGCACGCGGGTGTCGTTGAACACCAGCAGGTCGCCTGGCTGCAGCAATTGCGGCAAATCGCGGAACGTGCGATCGGCCAGCGCCCGGTGCGGCGCATCCAGCACCAGCAGGCGACTGGCACTGCGTTCGGGCAGCGGCTGCTGCGCGATCAGTTCGACCGGCAGGTCGTAATGGAAATCGGATTTTTTCAACGTGTGGCAATCGGTATGGCGACGGCACATTCTAAGCGCCACGCTTGGCCTTACAGGCGCCAGCCAAACCCACTGCACGAGGGAGGGCGCGCAAGAACGTCGCGGGAAAGCGATTGCGTGACGCCGGTCAAATGGCAGGGACCGACTATCTCGTGCCTACAGCCAGCCCTTCTGACGCGCGAGCCGATAGGCCTCGATGCGATTGGCGACACCGAGCTTGCCGATTGCTTCCGACAGATAATTGCGCACGGTGCCGTGGGAAAGATTGAGCTTGTGCGCGATCTCGCCAGCGCCCTGCCCTTCGCCCGCGAGACGCAGTACCTGGCGTTCGCGATCGTTGAGCGGATCGGCTTCCGTCCATGCCTCCAGCGCGAGTTCGGGGTCGATCGCGCGACCGCCGCGATGCACCATGCGCAACGAGTCGGCCAGTTTCTCCGCCGGCGCGTCCTTCAACAGGTAGCCCGAAACGCCCGCATCCAACGCGCGGCGCAGATAGCCCGAGCGCGCGAACGTAGTCACGATGACGACTTTCACAGGCAGTTCGTGGCGCTGGATGCGTTGCGCGAGCTCGAGGCCGGTCAGGCCCGGCATTTCGATGTCGGAAATCAGGATGTCCGGCTTCAGGCGTTCGATTTCCCGCCACGCCGCCTCGCCGTCGGCTGCGGAACCCAATACTTCGATATCGGGTTCCAGCGCCAGCAGTGCGGCCAGCGCCCCGCGCACCATCGCCTGGTCTTCCGCCAGCAATACGCGCATCATGCGTGGCCACCCGCGCGTTGCACCAGCGGCACCACTGCCGCCGGGGCGGTCTTCTGCGACGGGCGCCCGCCTTCCGTCGCCGCCGCCATCGGCAACCACGCCTCGATGCTGGTGCCGCGTCCGCGCGGCGAATCGATGGTGAGCGCGCCACCGCGCGCCTCGATGCGCTCGCGCATGCCCGTGAGGCCGTTGCCACGTTGGTTGACACCGCCGCGGCCATCGTCGCGAACGCGCATCACCACCCGTTCGGTTCCGGCGATCACCGTGACCTCGACGCGGCTGGCGCGCGCGTGCCGCTGGATGTTGGTGACTGCTTCACGCAACACCAGTGCCAGACAGGTTTCGACAT
>DATCSF010000234.1:0-7408 GCA_036568625.1 Rhodanobacteraceae bacterium
TCCTTCAGCGGTTCCGTGCCGATGGAATGATCACGGAACCACCAGGTGTCGATACCGCGCGTGAACACTTCGAAGGCGTGTTCGCGGGGCGCTTCGACGGTGATCGTGTGACGTACGGAAGGAATGCTGGCCACGACGTTCATCGGGATTTCTCCTTCGCGGATCGTTCCGCGGCTTGCTTGAAGGCCTGCAGGGACTCCTGCCAGAATCGGTCGAAGTAATCGCGCAGCCCGGCCACGCCCTCGGCATCGATCCGGTAGATCTGGCGGTTGGCGGCACGCTGGCTGGTGACCAGCCCGACATCCTTCAGCACCTTGAGGTGCTGGGACACGGCCGAGCGCGTGACCGGCAGGTCGCGCGCGATTTCGCCGACGGCGAGCGGTCCGCGTTCGAGGCGTTCGAAGATGGCCATCCGGGTGGGATCGCCCAGTGCCTGCACGCGCAATTTAAGGTTAGTCTTCACTAACCGTTAGTCTATACTAACGTATATCGACGTCAACAGTGAGTGGTCCTGGGATGCCCCAGGAACTTTGTCGCGTGGTCCCGGGCGATAGCGGGGTCAGCCTTCGAAGTTGTCATTCCGGACGCCGCGCAGCGGCGATCCGGAATCGGTTTCTGCGTTGCCTTCGACCTGCGGCGGCCGTCCACTCGACTGGCGGCGAGTTTCGCTGAAACCGATTCCGGGTTCCGCGCTGCGCGCGGTCCCGGAATGACCAGCAAGAATTGGCGCGGCCGTCGCATGACCAGCAAGAAGTGTCGGCGGCGAGCATCAAAATCAGGATCGCGGACTTTCCGGATCAGCGCAAGCGCGCGACGCACTTCAACTCGATCGCGATCGGCGTCGGCAGCGCGGTGATGCCCAGCGTGGTGCGGCAGGGCGCCGCCGCCGGATCGGGGAAGTATTCCGCCCACACGGCGTTGTAGGTCTCGAAATCGAGCGCCATGTCGGTGAGGAATACCGTCACGTCGACGAGGTCTTCCCAGCGCGCACCGGAAGCTTCCAGCACCGCGCGCACGTTGGCGAACGCCTGCCGCGTCTGCGCGGCGATGTCGTGGGCGACCAGGGTGCCGCGCGGGTTGCGGACGTTTCCGGGAATCGCATTGCTGCCCGGTGTGCGCGGGCCGATGCCGGACAGGAACAGAAGGTCGCCGACACGGCGCGCGTGCGGATAGGCGCCGACCGGGGCGGGCGCGGCATCGGTGGAGGTGCTGTCGTTCATGGGTTCGAGCATGGCACGGATCCGGCTGGAGTTCGTCCGATCGCGGCGACGTTGCAGGCGTTCGCGTTCGATCGGTTTTGCGAGTCGTCGGTCAACGACTGTCCGGGCGTTTTCACATCGATGGTCTGGCTGCCGATCCGCTGGCCGCGTTCGTCGGTGATCGTGAGCCGGTAGCGTTGGCCGGGGCGCAGGTAAAGCTGGCCGATCGGAATGCTGTAGTCGCCCTGGGTGATCTTGATGTCGTTGATGGTCGTCAGTGGCACGGGATCCAGCACCATGCGGTCGGCCGGAATCGCGTCGTCGCCTTCGTCGGCGTAACGCGCGACGACCATGCACGGCCAATGTCTCTGACAGACGTTGCCGTTGACGGTGAACGGCACGCGCGCGCCCCACAGTTCCAGCCAGGTGGGGCGGTCGTACGCGAAATGCTCTTCGGGGAAGATCACGCTGACGTCGTAGCCCGGACGCAGCGACCAGGGCTTGGCATGCTTGTCGATGAACACCATCGGTTGCGTCGGATGGAGGCTGCCGACGATCGGGCCGTAATCCGGATGATCCATGCCGCTGTCCTGATGCGGGATCAGGATGGTCTGCTCGACCGACAGCGGCGTGATGCCGGAGTCCTTCATGAAGTGCTCGGCCATCGATTCTGCACCGAGGAACTGGCCGGTTTTCTGGATGTGCGCGTAACCGGCGTTGACGACGATCTTCGCGTTCGGATCGGCCTTCAGTATCTTCCAGAGGTTTTCCGCCTGCTGGGCTTCGCGCGCGTTGCCGGTGTGGTCGGGGTCGGCTTCGTAGGCGACCACCTTGTAGCCCAGCTTCAACGCGGTGCGCACCATTTCCGCGTACACCGGTTCGCGGGTGTAAAAACCACTGGCGGCAATCGGGTAGCCGCGCTTGTTCAGCGCATCGATGTCGGTGTGATACAGCGTCTCCACCGCGAACACGTTGAAGCCTTGCTCGCGCAGCGGCTTCAGAAGACGCACGGTGAGCGTACGCGTCAGGGCGATGTTGTGTGCCTCGTTGAGGAACACCACGCGGTAGTTCTTCGCCAGTTGCGGGAGGTAGTCCAGCGCAGGCACCGCGTGCCAGCCGGGTTGCGCCAGCGGCGAGGGCAAGTCATCGGCGAGCGGTTTCTGCTGGATCGAAAAGCCCAGTTCCGCATCCTTGTAGTCGCCGATGAAGCTCTGGTACCACGACAGGTACTGGCCGAAGATCGCGCGGAACGCGGGTTTGCCGTCCGACGCGTAGGCGCGGCGCATCACCTGGTATTGCGCCAGCAGATCCTTGCGATCGTGCGCACGCTTCATGATCGCATCCGACTTGTCCATGGCCTCGATCTGCTGCTCGCGCCACACGGACGGCACCTGGGCGGAAGCCGTCGGCGCAAGTCCGCAAAGCAACAACAGGCAAAGGCAGGTGGTTCGCAGGCGTTTCATGGATTCACGCGATCCGGATGAATGGCTGCAACGCTACGTGGGAAGCCGCCTGGATGCTTCGACGGGCGTCAAAGCGTTCATGTGGGCGCGGCGGTCAGTCCTGACAGCGCATTCGCGTAGGCGGATTCGAGCGCGTCGAATTGCCCGACCTTCATCCCGAGGTCGTGGATGCAGCCGTCGGACAAACCATAACACCATCCGTGCACGGTCAGCGCCTGCCCGCGATCCCACGCGTCGCGCACGATGGTGGTGTGGCAGGCGTTGGCGACCTGCTCGATCACATTGAGTTCGCACAGACGATCATGGCGTCGGGCGGGCGGTTCGGCGTCGACCAGCGCCTGGTGGCGTTCCAGCGTGTCGCCGATGTAGCGCAGCCAATTGTCGATCAGGCCCAGGCGGTCGCCCTTGAGTGCGGCGGCCACCCCGCCGCAGCCGTAGTGGCCGGTGATCATGATGTGCTCGACCTTCAGCACGTCCACCGCGAACTGCATCACCGACAGGCAGTTCATGTCGGAGTGCAGCACCAGGTTGGAAATGTTCCGGTGCACGAACACCTCGCCGGGATCGATGCCGAGGATCTGGTTGGCCGGCACGCGTGAATCCGAGCAGCCGATCCACAGGTATTTCGGGGTCTGCTGCTTCGACAGGCGCTCGAAAAAGCCGGGGTCCTGGGCACGGACGGCTTGCGACCATTGACGATTTTGTTGCAGCAAGTCGGCAGGTGATGGCATTTCGTTTCCTTATCTGGAGATGCAAATGTTTTTCGGCTCGGTGAAGAAGCGCAGCGCGTCCACGCCGCCTTCGCGGCCCATGCCGGAATGCTTGACGCCGCCGAACGGCGTGCGCAGGTCGCGCAGCATCCAGCAGTTCACCCACACGATGCCGAAGTCGATGCGTTCCGCCACGCGATGCGCGCGTGCAAGATCGCGCGTCCATAGCGAAGCGGCGAGGCCGTAGTCGGTGCCATTGGCGATCGCGACGGCTTCGTCCTCGGATTCGAACGGGATCAGCGTCACCACCGGGCCGAAAATCTCCTCGCGGTTGGTGGCGCAGTCCTGCGGCAATCCATCGATCACGGCGGGTGCGACGAACCAGCCTTCGGCGCAGCGGCCATCCAGCTTCACCGCGTCGCCGCCGGCGAGCACCTTGCCGCCTTCCGCGCGCGCGCGGGCGATGCACGCCGTCACCTTTTCGAAATGCGGTTTCGATACGAGTGCGCCGAGATCGCTCGTGTTGTCCTGGGGGTCGCCGACGCGCAGCACCTTCACCTTTTCGAGATAGCGGTGCTTGAAGTCGTCGTAGATCGAGCGCTCGACCAGCAATCGCGAGCCGCACAGGCAAATTTCGCCCTGGTTGGAAAAACCCGAACGTACGATGGTGTCGAGATTGGCGTCGGAAAGATCCGCATCCGCGAACACGATGGCAGGGTTCTTGCCGCCCATTTCCAGCGACACTTTCTTGAACTGCCTGGCCGCGGCTTCGGCGATGGATGCGCCGGTGCGCGTGGAGCCCGTGAACGACACCGCCTTGATCTTCGGGTGTTCAACGATCGCGTGGCCGACCTTGGGGCCGAGGCCGTGGACGATGTTCAGCACGCCGGCCGGCAAGCCGCATTCGATCGCGAATTCCGACAACCGGAACGCGGTGAATGGCGTGATCTCGGAAGGCTTGGCCACCACCGTGTTGCCGGCCGCGAGTGCCGGTGCGATCTTCCAGGTGAAGAGGTACAGCGGCAGGTTCCACGGCGAAATGCAACCCACCGCGCCCAGCGGCTGACGCAAGGTGATATTGAACGCACGTGCGTCCACGTGCGATTCGCCCGGCCATTGCGTGATCGCTTCGGCAAAGAAGCGCAGGTTGGCGACCGCGCGCGGAATGTCCACGCTGCGTGCGAGCGTCACCGGCTTGCCCGAATCGCGCGATTCCTCGCCAGCCAATTCATCGAGCCTCGCTTCCACCGCATCGGCGAGCCGGTGCAGGTGCTTCGCGCGCTCGCCCGCTGCCAATGCCGCCCACGCCGGCGCCGCGCGTTCGGCGGCCATGGTCGCCGCTTCCACGTCGCGCGGATCGGAATCCGGGCATCGCGCATACACCTTGCCGGTGGCGGGCTCGAACACGTCGAGGTAGGCGCCGCCTTCCGGCGCGCGCAGTGTGCCGTCGATCAGATTGGCGAGGGTGATTGCTTCCATCGCGCAAGCTTAGCGGATTGGCCGAAGCCGCCGCGCGGATCGCCGGACATCCCCGCGACAGGATCGCACATTACAGCGATCGCAAGCGCCCGCCATCCACCGGCACGTTGATGCCGGTGACATAGCTGGCGGCGGGTGAGGCCAGGAACGCGACGGCGGCGGCGATTTCCGTTGGATCGGCGAAGCGCCGCATCGGAATTTGCGCCTCCATCTCGTGTTGCATGGTTTCGAGATCGACGCCCGATTTCTGCGCATGCGTGCGGACGATCTGCTCGATGCGTGGCGTCTTCGTCGAGCCAGGCAGCACGTTGTTGACGGTGATGCCGAACGGTGCAAGTTCGGTCGCCAGCGTCTTGGACCAACTCGCGACCGCCCAGCGCGTGGTGTTGGAAACACCCAAACCCGCAATGGGTTCCTTTACCGACGTCGAGATGATGTTGACGATGCGCCCGTAACCCGCCGCCTGCATGCCGGGAATCGCGCATTCGGCCAGTACGTGGTTGGCGACGAGATGTTTGCGGTAGGCATCCAGGAACGACTCGACTTCCGCGCCGTGTGCGGGGCCGGGCGGCGGCCCGCCGGAGTTGTTGACCAGGATGTGCACGGGATGTGCGGCGACCAGTTTTTCCGCCGCCGCGCGCAAGCCATCGGTGTCGCCGGAATCGGCGACGAGAAAATCGTGCGTTTGCGAAGCATGCGTACGTGGCAGCTTTGCAATCAATTGCTCCAGGACCTCAGCGCGGCGGGCCAGCGCGGTGATGTTTGCGCCGAGTTTCGCAAGTTCCACCGCGCAGGCGCGGCCGATGCCCTGCGATGCGCCGCACACCAGCGCGTGCCGTCCGGTCAGGTCCAGATCCATGCTGTGGTCTCCTTGAACGATGAATTTTCACGAGCCGGGTCGCGGTCGCGCGCGAGGTTTGCAGCGCCGGATTTTTGACTGGCGTCCCCTGCGAAGCGGCTGCTGTGAAAACTCGGGACGGCCGTTTATGCCCCCGAGCCCCGGCAGTTCTTCCCGTTCAAAGGCCCGGCGGTGCAGCGATCAGGGATGATCGCATATGCATCCTTCTAGCGATTTTGCAGTGCCTGACGCAGCTCAGGCAACAGGCCCGGCCCGGCGGTGGGCTTGCCGCACAGGCCGTTGTCGACCGCGCTCGCGTAAGCGGGGGTCATCCTGCCGAGGTACAGCGTACCTTCGGGGCCGTGCGGGACCTCGAAGCTCCCGCTGGTGACGGGCGCTGCAGACTTGATGCTTGCAAAGGCCGAGGCGGATGGCACGTTGACATTGCTGAAGCTGGTCGGCGACTGCGCCCAGTAGGTGGTCGACGCAAGCTGTTTTTCCGACGTGGTCACGACCAGGTACTGCGCGTTGGGGTTGTCGACCTTCACCGCGCCGAATCCGCCCGACATGCTCGGCCGCCAGTTGATGTACACGCAAAGCGAAACGTCGGTGCTGGAAAGCGGCTGGTAGTCGGCATTCAACAGCGTCACCGTGGGCGCCAGCAGAAAACTGTTGCCAAGGTGCCGCGCGCTCGGCTGGGTCTGGAACACCACGCGGTAGGGCTTCTCGTACTTGGGCAGCACGAAGGTCAGGAAATGGGTGCGCTCGCCGTCGATGTCGGCGACCGGGCTGAACGCGTCGAGCGTGAATTCGCGCGGCTCGTGGGGCAGCTCGTCATGGAAGGGCAGGTCGGCCCAGACGTGGCAACACGGGGTCGCGTCCTTGAGGTCCCGGACGGCCGCCTCGCGCGAGGGCGGCGGCGTACTGTCGAACGTCCCCAGCAGCGGCAACTTGACCGCGTGGCTGCACGCCGCCAGCGACACGGCGGCGAACACGACCAGGGCGGGGCGGAGCAGGCGGATCATGATTTGGGAACGTCGATCTGGCGGAAGCGGGACCGGGCCCATGCCCGGCCGGCGCGGTTGAGGATGATTCAGGCAGTGTACAGACTACGGCGCGGCGAAAAACGGGCCGGAAGTCGTGTTTTCGTACTCGGGATCCGGCCGGGCCATTTCTCAGGCGCCGGGCAAACCCGTTTGACCCCGGCGAAACCGCCGAGTTTCCCGTTGCGGGTCAGAACTCCGCGTGGCCCGGCGTGCGCGGGTACGGAATCGCGTCGCGGATGTTGCCGAGCCCGCACACGTACACCAGCAACCGTTCGAAGCCCAGCCCGAAACCGGCGTGCGGCACCGTGCCGTAGCGGCGCAGGTCGCGATACCACTGGTAATGCGCAGGGTCGAGCCCGAATTGCTGCATGCGGCGGTCCAGGCAATCCAGCCGCTCCTCGCGCTGCGAGCCGCCGATGATCTCGCCGATGCCGGGCGCCAGCACGTCCATTGCGGCGACGGTTCTGCCGTCGTCGTTGAGGCGCATGTAGAACGCCTTGATCTTCTCGGGGTAATTCATCACCACCACCGGCCGACCAATGTGGGTTTCGGCCAGCCAGCGTTCGTGTTCGGTTTGCAGGTCCACGCCCCATTCGACCGGGAATTCGAATCGCTGTCCGGACTTTTGCAATGCCGCAATAGCATCGGTGTAGTCGATGCGCTCGAAGGGCGA
>DATCSF010000235.1:0-3141 GCA_036568625.1 Rhodanobacteraceae bacterium
CCATAGGCCATTGGTTTACTCTGCGGCGTTGTTGGGCTTCCCCCGGATCAAGTCCGGGGTCAGCGCCAACCTACAAGAGCGGCGAACTGCGTGGCTTTGGTAGGTTGGGTTGATCCCGGAACTTGTTCCGGGAGAAGCCCAACGGTTGTCGAGTCGGTGGCGTGTGGGACAAGTTGTGATCTCGTTGGGCTTCGCTGCGCTCAGCGCCAACCTGCAGGAGCGATCCGACGTTGCCCATGTGAATCGAGCGCCGGGTTGCTACTTCTGGCACTGTGGTGAATGCTTGACCGGTAGCAAGCTGGTTCGTTCGGGATGGCGAGAATGGGGAGTCGAACCATGCACATACGAATGAGTGGGCACAGCGTTTCGACGATTTTTGTGGCTGCACTGTACGTTGCGCTGACGGGACCGGCTTTCGCGCAGTCCCACGATGCCACGCATCCGCGAAAGACGACGACTCCGCCGCCGTTGCAGTTCCACTACATGGGTCCGCCGGCTGGTGGACGCGTTGCGTCGGTCGCGGGAATTCCCGGCGATTACTCGACGTATTACCTCGGCTCGGCCTCGGGTGGCGTGTGGAAATCCACCGACGGCGGGCATACCTTCAAGCCGATTTTCGACGATGAGGATACTTCCGCGATTGGCGCCATCGCGGTTGCGCCGGCCGATCACGACACGGTGTGGGTGGGTACCGGCGAACCGTGGACGATTCGTCCGAGCGACATCGTCGGCGACGGCGTTTACAAGTCCACGGACGGCGGCGCGACCTGGAAGCACATGGGGCTGCCGAAGACCGGCCGGATCGCGCGGATCGTCATCAACCCGAAGGACGCGAACAACGTGCTGGTCTGCGCCGAAGGTTCTGGCGCCGCGCCGCAGCACGAGCGCGGCGTGTTCCGCACCACCGACGGTGGCAAGACGTGGAAGCAGACGCTGTTCGTCAATCAAGAAACCGGCTGCAGCGGGCTCAGCATGGATCCTGGCAACCCCGACACCGTGCTCGCCGGCACCTGGCAATTCAGCGTGCGCACCTGGGCCGAGTTGAGTGGCGGCCCGGGCAGCGGCGTGTACATCTCGCACGACAACGGCCGGACTTGGACGCATCTCACGACGGCCAACGGACTGCCGAAGCCGCCGCTCGGCAAGGTCGACGTCACCATTGCGCCGTCCAACCCGCAGCGCATGTACGCATTGATCCAGACCAAGGACCAGGGATCAGTCTGGCGCAGCGACGATGGTGGTGCGAACTGGAAAGTCACGAGCTGGGACCGCAACCTCATCATGCGCGCCGGTTACTACATCTTCATCGAGGCCAATCCCAAGGACGCCGACGGGGTGCTGGTCCTCAACAGCGGCGACCATTATTCGAGTGACGGCGGAAAGACTTTTTCGGGCGAAGGTGGCAAGAACGTGAAGCCGCTGGGCGCCGCGTCCTGCGGGGATTGCCATGACGGCTGGATCGATCCGACCGATCCCAGGCACTACGTGCTCACCGACGACGGCGGCGCCAACATCGCCACCGGCGCCGGGACTTCCATGCACGTCGCGCTGCCGAACGGCCAGCTCTACCACGTCGCGAGCGACGACCAGGTGCCTTACTGGATCTACGGCAACCGTCAGGACGATGGCGGCTGGCGTATTTCCAGCGACCTTTCACAGCCGAGCGGCAATGGACTTTTACCGGATGACGAATTCATGCCGCAAGGGCACGCTTCCAGGCGATACTCCGACGAAGACGGAGGTCGATCTGGAGGCAAGCCAAAAGTCGACAAGGAATTGCTCGCAAAGTATCCGAAAGCCGCGCCGCCGCCGAAAGGCTGGGCGCTGGGTCCGAACGGCGAGCCGAAGACGTCGCCCAATCGCAGCGGTTTCGAAGGGCCGAATCAAGAGCCGCCGACCTACCAGTATTTTCCGAATGCCTGCGAGTCCGGATTCACCATTCCCGAGCCGGGCAATCCCGACATCGTGTGGTCGTCGTGCTACGGCAACGAGCTGTACCGCTTCGACCTGACTCAAGGCACACCGCATTCGGTGTCGCCGTCCATCGTCGGACTGGATTCGCCGCCGGACAAACTCAAATATCGTTGCCACTGGACGCCGCCGCTGGCGATTGATCCGTTCGACCACGACAGCGTGCTCTATGGCTGTCAGATGGTGCTGCGCACCACGGACAAGGGGCATTCGTGGACGGAGTTCAGTCCGGACCTGTCCACGCGCGATCCGTCGATGATCGTCCCGAGCGGCGGCATCATGCAGGACAACCTCGGCCAGTACTTTGGCGCGCTCGTGTGGTCGCTGGCCTACTCACCGATCGAGAAGGGCCTGCTGTGGGCGGGCACCAACGATGGCAAGGTTTGGTACACGAAGGACGCGGAGTCGCAAGGCCAACCGCAGTGGGTGGATGTCAGCGCGAACCTGCACATTCCGCCGCGCGGCAACATCAACCAGATTTCGCCGTCGCATTTCCACGCGGGCACCGCGTACATCGCGGTGGATTTCCGCTTCGCGGGGGAAGGCGACCACAAGCCGTACATCCTTGAGACCACCGACTACGGCAAGACCTGGAAGAACATCAGCGGCAATTTGCCGTCGGACAATCCGCTGGACTACACGCTCAGCGTGGCCGAAAACCCGAACCGCGAAGGCATGCTGTTCGCGGGCACGGGCCACGCGTTCTATTACTCGATGGACGACGGCAGGCACTGGACCCGCTTCAGGAAAGGACTGCCGCCATCGCCGGTGACGTGGATCAACATCCAGCCGCACATGCACGACGTGGACGTGTCGACTTACGGCCGCGGCGACTACAACCTGCCGAACATCGCGACGTTCGAGCAGACCGGCAGTCCGGACCAGCCGAACGGCGGGCGCACGCGGCTGTTCAAGCCCGGCGAGGTCTACCGCCAGGCGCGCAGCGCGTACCCGACCGCGGCCCAGCCGGCACGGGCGCAGTTCCAGTTCTATATCGCGAAGGCGACCAAGCAGCCGGTGCAGTTGCAGATCCTGGATGCGCAGGGGAAGGCGATCCGCACCGAAAAACTGAAAGCGCACCAAGGGCTTAATGGCACATATTGGAACCTTTTCTACGACACGCCGACCGATGTCCGGCTGCTCACGACGCCTCCCGAAAACCCGCACATC
>DATCSF010000236.1:0-2112 GCA_036568625.1 Rhodanobacteraceae bacterium
GTGGAATTCTCCGCACTCGATCACGTAATGATGGCGCGCGCATTGCGCCTGGCCGAACGCGGCCTTTTCACGACACAGCCCAATCCGCGCGTCGGCTGCGTGATCGTGCGCGGTGATGAAATCATCGGCGAAGGCTGGCACCAGCGGGCCGGCGAGCCGCACGCGGAAGTGTTCGCGTTGCGCGCGGCGGGCGAGCGTGCGCGTGGGGCAAGCGCGTACGTGACGCTGGAACCCTGTTCGCACCACGGCCGCACCCCGCCGTGTGCGGACGCGCTGATCGAAGCCGGCATTGCGCGCGTGGTGTTCGCGTCCGAAGACCCCAATCCGAAAGTCGCCGGAGCGGGCATCCGGCGGCTGCGCGAAGCCGGCGTCGTAGTCGAAGCCGGACTGATGCGCGACGCTGCGCGCGAACTGAATCGCGGGTTTTTCTCGCGCTTCGAGCGGGGCCGGCCATGGATGCGCGTGAAATTGGCCATGAGTCTGGATGGCCGCACCGCGCTGGCCAGCGGCGAATCGAAATGGATCACGGGCGAAGCCGCGCGTGCCGACGTGCAGCGCTGGCGCGCGCGTAGTTCGGCGATCCTGACCGGCGCCGGCACCGCGCGGGCCGATGATCCGCGTCTGACCGTGCGTATCGAAGGAGCCGTCCATGGCGCGCCGTCCGATCGGCATCCCGCTTCACCCTCAGCGGTTGCGCGCGATGCCCCCGTCATCGCGCAAGCGCAGCCGTTTCGACCCCTGCGGGTGGTGCTGGATGCGCGACTGGATGCGTTGCAACCCGGTGCGCACCTGCTCGACGGCAGTGCACCGACCCTGGTGTTGCATGCGACGGGCGCGCGTCCCTCCGATGCGCGCTACACGCATGTCGAATTGGCGGCGGTCCAATGTGATGCACAGCGTCGCTTCGACCTCGATGCGGCGCTGCGCTTGCTCGCCGCGCGCGGGGTCAACGAATTGCAGGTCGAGGCCGGACCGATCTTGTGTGGCGCGCTGTTCCAACGGGGACTCGTCGACGAACTGCTGCTGTATGTTGCGCCAACGGTGCTGGGCGATACGGCGCGACCCTTGTTGCAGTTGCCAGCATTGGCCGGCATGACCGGGCGTTGGCCGCTGCGCCTGCTGGATCAGCGGCGAGTGGGCGAGGATCTGCGCATACGCTTGTGTTCGGCTGGTTGATTCGCCGTTTCGTTCAGTGCAGGTAATCCGGGAATCGCGGCAGCAGCGCGATGTCGCGCGGATCATGCTGGATCACCACGCGCGCATGGTCGTGTGCGGCGATGGCCTCGAAGCGGTCCATTGATGCGAGGGTGGCTGCGCGATCGGTGTTGATGCGCGGCACCCGGCGGAACCGGCGGTTTTCGCGCGAATGGTAGAGATCACCACTCAGAAGTACCACACCCGCGTGCGGCAAACGGATTTCCAGCACCTGATGGCCGGGTGTGTGGCCGGGCATCAGCAGCAGGCGTACCGTGCCGTCGCCGAACACGTCCGCGTCGCCGTCGATGATGCGCTTGTTCGCGGCGCGCCAAACGGATACCGGCGCCAGCGGTTCGAAGGGCGGCGGCGTGTGGCCGGTCGCCGCGGCCAGTTCCTTGCGCTGCAGGATCCAGGTGGCCTTGTCGAACAGGTTGGCATTGCCGGTGTGGTCCTCGTGCCAGTGCGAGAACGCCAGATAGTCGACGTCGGCGGGTTTCAGGCCCAGCCTCGCGAGTTGAGCAACCAGTTTCACCGGCACCGTGGCGCGGATGCCCGGCGCCAGTTCGACGCCATCGGGGTGGGCGGCGATCGCATCGCCAAGCCCGGTGTCCCACAGCAGGATGCCCTTGGGATGCACGATCAGGAAACACGGTGCCGACATCGCGCCCGGCTTGCCATCCGATGCGCCGCTGTCGTCGAACATCCCCATGTCCTGGAACGCCAGGTGGCCACAATCGAGCACATACATGCGGATGTCGATGGTGGCGCCGATGCCGTGGGCGGACGCGGCGGATGCGAACGGGAGGCAGAGCAGCAGGCCGCAGGCGGCGCGGCGCAAGGCGTGGAGCAGGCGCATGGAAAGGTTTCTCAGTGATTGAAATCGATGGCGAGCTTGCCGAAATGGCGGCCGGCAGC
>DATCSF010000237.1:0-7904 GCA_036568625.1 Rhodanobacteraceae bacterium
GACAGTTCCACCGCGGCATCCATCGATGCCATGCCTTCGAAGAAATTGTCCATCGAGGCGAACTTCACGCCCGTCGCCTTCGACAACTCCGCGCAGAACGCCTTGGCGAATCTGGGATCGGCGTTGATGCCGGTGCCAACGGCCGTGCCACCTTGCGGCAACCTGCGCATGCGTTTTCCGGCATCCTCGATGCGTGCAACGTTCGATGCGATCTGTGCCGACCAACCCGACAGTTCCTGCCCGAAGGTCACCGGCATTGCGTCCATCAAATGGGTGCGACCGGTCTTGGCGATGCTCTTCAATTCGCGCGCGCGCTTGTCGATGGTTTTCTGGAGGTGCTTCAGCGCCGGCAACAACTGCTCGTGGGCGGCCAGCGCGGCGCTGACGTGGATCGCGGTCGGAATCACGTCGTTGGAGCTTTGCCCGTAATTGACGTGATCGTTGGGGTGGATCTTCGCCTTGCCGCCCTGCGAGGCGAGGTGCGCGATCACCTCGTTGGCATTCATGTTGGACGAGGTGCCCGAGCCCGTCTGGAAAATATCGATCGGGAAGTGCGCATCGAACTCGCCTGCCGTCACGCGCTGCGCGGCCTTGCGGATCGCCGCGGCCTGTGTGGATTTCAGGTGACCGAGCTTCAGGTTGGCATCGGCGGCTGCGGTCTTGATAAGCCCGAGCGCGCGGATGAATTCACGCGGCAGGGTCAGGCCCGAGATCGGAAAATTGTCGACCGCGCGCTGGGTCTGCGCGCCCCACAACGCGTCGGCGGGTACCTTGAGTTCGCCCATGCTGTCGTGCTCGGTGCGGAAATTCGGCATTGCGGAGATTCCATGCAGGAAAGCCGCTCATTATAACGAGCAGCCGCCGCTACAATGGCACCCAGCCGTCGACCCTGAGCGTAGCGATCGACAGACCGCGAAGTCGAAGGTGATGCGGCGGCACGTTTCACTCCGCTCGCTGCGCGAACTACGCTCAATGCGAACGGAGCCACCCAGTCCATGTCGCCAAGGCCGTCCATGCAACTCGATCCGCTCACCGCCCTTTCACCGCTGGATGGCCGTTATGCATCCAAGGTCAATGCGCTGCGCCCGATCTTCAGCGAATACGGTCTGATGCACAGGCGCGTCGCGGTGGAAATCGCATGGCTGATCGCGCTTTCCGATCAAGCCGGCATCGCCGAACTGCCGCCCTTCCCGGCGGCCGTGCGCACCAGGCTGCAAAAGATCGCTGGCGATTTCACGACCGCCGATGCCGCGCACATCAAGCAGATCGAAGCCACCACCAACCACGACGTCAAGGCGGTCGAGTACTTCATCAAGGAGCAGATCGGCGGGGATGCGCAATTGAGGCAGGCGAAGGAATTCGTGCACTTCGCCTGCACGTCGGAGGACATCAACAACCTTTCCTACGCGCTGATGCTGCGCGACGCGCGCGACACGGTGTTGCTGCCGGAGCTCGACAAGGTCACAGGCAAGCTGCGCGAGCTCGCGCATGCGAACGCCGATCTTGCGATGCTTTCGCGCACCCACGGCCAGACCGCCTCGCCGACCACGCTTGGCAAGGAGCTGGCCAACGTGGTGGCGCGATTGCAGCGCCAACGCAGCGGACTCGCCGCGATCACGATTCCCGGCAAGGTCAACGGCGCGGTCGGCAATTTCAATGCGCACGCGATCGCTTACCCGGACGTCGACTGGCCCGCGTTCTCGCAGCGCTTCGTCGAATCGCTGGGCCTCGAATGGCAGGCATACACCACACAGATCGAACCGCACGACGGCATCGCGGAAATCTGCGATGCCCAGCGCCGGATCGACACCATCCTCGTCGACTTCGCACGCGACGTGTGGGGTTACGTCTCACTCGGCTATTTCAGGCAAAAGCTGAAAGCCGGCGAGATCGGCTCCTCGACCATGCCGCACAAGGTCAATCCCATCGACTTCGAGAACGCCGAAGGCAATTTCGGCCTTGCCAATGCGTTGTTCGGACACCTCAGCGAGAAACTGCCGATCAGCCGCTGGCAGCGCGACCTCACCGATTCAACGGTGCTGCGCGCGCTGGGCGAAGCCTTCGGCCACGCGCTGATCGGCTTTGCTTCGCTGGAAAAAGGTCTCGGCAAACTGGAAGTGAACACCGATCGCATGGCCGCCGATCTCGATGCGAGCTGGGAAGTGCTGGCCGAGGCGATCCAGACCGTGATGCGCCGCCACGGCCTGCCCGAGCCCTACGAACAGCTGAAGGCACTGACGCGCGGCAAAGGCATTACCCGCGAATCGTTGCAGGCCTTCATCAGCGGACTCGAGCTTCCCGACACCGACAAGCAGCGCCTGCTGACGTTGACGCCGGCGACCTATACCGGCCTCGCCGCCGATCTCGCGCGCGGCATCTGACATGGCGGCGCCGTCGCTGGAAGTGCCTGCCCGACGCGGCCAGCCGCTCGGCATGCCGCCCAGGCGTTTCCTGCGCGATTACTGGCAGAAGCGGCCGCTGCTGATACGCGGCGCATTCCCGGATTTCGTACCGCCATTGTCGCCGGACGAGCTGGCGGGACTCGCGTGCATGGATGGGGCGCTGGCGCGGATCGTGCTCCGGAACAAGCCAAAGTCGCGGGGGCCCGGCTTGCGGCGGAATGACGGGCGATGGAAAGTCCTCAACGGCCCCTTCGACGACGCCACATTCGCGAAGCTTCCGCAATCGCGCTGGACCCTGCTGGTGCAGGACGTGGACAAATGGGACGCCGGCACGGCAGCGCTGCTCGACGCATTCGCGTTCATCCCGAGCTGGCGCATCGACGACATCATGATCAGCTACGCCACGGACGCCGGTGGCGTCGGCGCACACGTGGATCAATACGACGTATTCCTGCTGCAAGGCCTCGGGCAACGCCGTTGGTCCATCGACACGCGTCCGCATCCATCGACCGCATTCCGCGACGACGTCGAACTGAAGCTGCTGCGCAAATTCCACCCCACGCGCGAATGGACGCTCGATCCCGGCGACATGCTGTACCTGCCGCCTGGCGTGCCGCACGATGGCGTGGCGGTCGGCGAATGCATGACGCTCTCCATCGGCATGCGCGCGCCCGCGGCGGGGGAACTGCTGTTCGATTTCGCGGCGCATGTCGCGGAAGCGTTGCCCGAATCGCGGCGCTTCGCCGATCCCGACCTGAAGCCCGCCGCCCATGCCGGGGAAATCGACCACGACGCGCTGCGACGCGCGCGTCGCACGCTGGGCCCCGCGGCCGCCGCGCTGGATGACGACGCGTTCGCCGACTGGTTCGGTACCTTCGTCACGCGCTATCGCGTCGCGCAGCTTCCGGTTCCGCGCAAGCGTCCGATCGATCGCACCGCACTTGCGGAGCGCCTGCCGCAAACCGTCCTTGAACGTGATCGGTGGAGCCGTTTTGCATGGCGCCGACGCGGTCGCGACGCGCGACTGTACGTTGCCGGCCATGCGTTTGACGCGCCACTCCCGTGGGCGCGGGAACTGGCATCGGGTGCGCGTCTCTTCCCGGGCAACCACCTCGCGAAACTGCCCCGCCGCGCACGTGGCGTTGCGCTGCTTGCGGGTTTGATCGACGCGGGATACGTCACATTGCGCCGACGCTGAACTGGCTTACAATCTGCGGCCACGCACCCGGCCACCCGGAGGGGATCGACCGAATGCCGATCCGAAGCGGTTTTCACGTCGAAGTCTGTGACTGGGCGAACGCGACCGACAGCGAAGCGCTGGTGGGCGTGCGCGAAGCCGTGTTCGTGCTGGAACAACGCGTACCCCGCGAAATGGAAGTCGACGATGACGACCCACGCAGCGTGCACGTCTTGGCGCGCGCGCCGGACGGCACGCCGATCGGCACCGGACGTCTCACCCCCGACGGGCGCATCGGCCGCATGGCCGTGCTGGACGGCTGGCGCGGAAGCGGCGTCGGCACGATGCTTCTGCGTACCCTGCTCGATCAGGCGCGCACGCGACGCCTGATCGAGGTTTCGTTGCACGCACAACGTGGCGCCGTGCCGTTCTATCTCGATTACGGTTTCGTGGCCGACGGGGACGAGTTCGAGGAAGCCGGCATTCCACACCTGCGGATGCGGCGCGCACTCGATCCCGTACCGGAACCCGACCGCGCGCCGCGGCCACCCCCGCCGGAACCGAAGGCACTGCACGCGGCATCCCGCGAAGAGCTGATCGACGTCACGCTGCAGCTGCTGTCCGGCGCGCGGCACAGCATGTGCGTGTTCGTGCGCGAACTGCATCCGCTGCTGCTCAATGACACGGCGTGCCTGGTGGAGCTGCGCCGGCTGGCGATTTCCGGGCGCGGCGCGTCGATCCGTATGCTGGTGCAGGACCTGACCCGCGCCCTGCAGGAAGGCATGCGCCTGCTGGAACTTGCGCAGCGGCTGTCGAGCGTGATCGAAATGCGCAGGCCGGTGGAGCCCGCCGACCTCGCCTACCGCTCGGCTTTCATGTGCGTGGATACGTGCGGTTATCTGTTCCGTCCGCTGGAAAGCGAGATGGCCGCCGAAGGTTCCACCTGGGCACCCGGCCGCCACGCGGAACTGATGCGCCTGTTCGAGGAAGTCTGGGCGCGCTCCGAGCCGTGGCCGGAGTTGCGCACGCTGGGTATCTAGGAGCCGCTCGAGTTCTTACCCGCAGCTAACCCGAGTCGGCCGCACATCCCGCACTGCAGCATTAAACCGTTATAATTTCGGGTCGCAGCGCAACGCGGCCTCGTGCGGCGTGCGCTATCCAACCCTTCCGTGGTGACCATCGTGAGTGACGGCGGCAGTTTGTTGCGACAACTGGCGGAAACTTCCCAGTTCGGCGGTGGCAACGCCGCGTATCTCGACCAGTTGTATGAGGATTGGCTGCGCGATCCCCAATCGGTCTCCCCGCAATGGCGCACCTGGTTTCAGAGCCTGCGCGGCAACGGTGACATTTCCCACGCCGATGCGATCGCCCGCATCGTTGCCGCGCAGCAGCAGGGTCGCCGCGTGGGCACTCCCCTGGACGATGCGCATGCCCGCAAACAGGCGGGCGTCCTGCGTTTCCTGACCGCGTATCGTTCGCGCGGCCACCTCGCGGCCGAACTCGATCCCCTTGCCATCGCGCCCAAGCGGCCCGCTCCCGATCTGGACCTGCCCTTCCACGGCCTGTCGGACGCCGACCTCGACACCGAATTCGATTGCGGCACGTTCGCGGGCGGCGGCAAGCGCATGACCTTGCGCGATTTGCGCCAGCGCCTGCGCCGCACCTACGTCGCCAGCATCGGCGCCGAGTTCATGCACATCAGCGACCACACCCAGCGGCGCTGGATCTACGATCGGCTCGAACAGGCCAGCGGCGACCCGGGTCTCGACGACGACACCCGCAAGCGCGTGCTGGCTAAGCTGACCGCAGCCGACGGACTGGAACGCTACCTGCACACGAAGTACGTCGGCCAGAAGCGTTTTTCGCTGGAAGGCGGCGACTCGCTGATCCCGCTGCTGGACGACCTGATCCGACGCGCGGCCGGCGACGACGTGCACGAGCTGGTGATCGGCATGGCGCACCGCGGGCGCCTGAACGTGCTGGTCAATATCCTCGGCAAGCCGCCGCAACAGTTGTTCGCCGAATTCGAAGGCAAGCACGACGGCCCAGACGATCCCGCGCATTCCGGCGACGTGAAATACCACATGGGCTTCTCGGCCGACATCGCGGCGCCGGCCGGCAACATCCACGTCGCGCTGGCGTTCAATCCGTCGCACCTCGAAATCGTCAATCCGGTGGTATCGGGTTCGGTGCGCGCGCGCCAGATCCGTGCCCACGACGGCGTACGCGAACACGTGCTGCCGGTGCTGATCCACGGCGACGCGGCCCTGTCGGGCCAGGGCGTGAACATGGAATTGTTCAACATGTCGCGCACGCGCGGCTTCGGCGTCGGCGGCACCGTGCACCTGGTCGTCAACAACCAGATCGGCTTCACCACCAATGCCGACGACAGCCGCAGCACGCTGTATTGCACGGACGTCGCCAAGATGGTCAACGCGCCGGTGCTGCACGTGAACGGCGATGACCCTGAAGCCGTGCTGCAATGCGTGCGCCTCGCCTTCGACTTCCGCCAGCAGTTCCACAAGGACGTGGTGGTGGACCTGGTCTGCTACCGCCGGCACGGCCACAACGAGGCCGACGAGCCCTCGGCCACGCAGCCGATCATGTACGACGTGATCAAGAAGCTGCCGCCGACGCGCGAGCTGTACGCCAAG
Source organism: Rhodanobacteraceae bacterium (assembly GCA_036568625.1). Lineage (GTDB taxonomy): Bacteria > Pseudomonadota > Gammaproteobacteria > Xanthomonadales > Rhodanobacteraceae > 66-474. The sequence goes on from DATCSF010000237.1 coordinate 6,234, forward strand.
CAACTGGTCGAACGCAAACTGATCGGCGAAGAAGACGGCAAGAAGCTGTTCGAGGATTATCGTACCCAGCTCGACGCGGGCAAGCCGGTGACCGAGTTGGCGCCGCCCGGTTCGCAGAAATACATCGTCGATTGGACGCGCTTCATGAAAGGCGACCTGGCGCAGCCCGTCGAAACCGGTGTGAAACGCCGGGTTCTGGACGAACTGGCCGGCAAGATCCTGACCTGGCCCGACGGCATGACGTTGCAGCCGCGCGTTGCCAAGATTTATACCGAGCGCCGCAAGATGGCCCAAGGTGAGGTGCCGCTGGATTGGGGCTACGCCGAAAACATGGCGTATGCCACGCTGATTGCCGACGGCAATGCCCTGCGGCTGGTGGGGCAGGATTCCGGACGCGGCACCTTCTTCCACCGCCACGCCGAGCTGCACGACCAGAAGACCGGCAACATCTACACTCCGCTTGCGAACGTGCAAGAGGGCGTGTCGGTCGAGGTCATCGACTCGCTGCTTTCCGAAGAAGCGGTGATGGCGTTCGAATACGGCTTCGCCACCGCCGATCCCGACACGCTGGTGCTGTGGGAAGCGCAGTTCGGCGACTTCGCGAACGGCGCCCAGGTGGTCATCGACCAGTTCATCTCCTCCGGCGAAGCCAAGTGGAATCGCCTGTGCGGTCTGGTGCTGCTGCTGCCGCACGGCTACGAAGGCCAGGGACCGGAGCATTCGTCCGCGCGTCTCGAGCGCTACCTGCAGCTTTGCGCGCTGGACAACATGCAGGTGTGCGTGCCGACCACGCCCGCGCAGATGTTCCACATGCTGCGCCGGCAGATGCTGCGCGATGGCCGCAAGCCGCTGGTGGTGATGACGCCGAAGTCGCTGTTGCGCCACAAGCTGGCGGTGTCGTCGCTGGACGATCTCGAGAACGGCCATTTCCATCTGGTGATCCCCGACCAGCGCATCAAGAACGACAAGAAGGTCAAGCGCGTGGTGCTGTGCTCGGGCAAGGTCTATTACGACCTTTTCGAGGAAGCCGAAAAGCAAAAGGTCGAGGACGTCGCCATCGTCCGCGTCGAGCAGTTGTATCCGTTTCCGCGCATCGAGGTGAATGCGGAGCTGGACAAGTATCCAGCCGCGAAGGAAGTGATCTGGTGCCAGGAGGAACCGCAGAACCAGGGCGCCTGGTTCCAGATCCGCCATCACCTGCAAGCCTGCGTCAACGGCCACCACAGCCTGCATTACGCAGGCCGGGTCCGCTCGCCGGCGCCTGCCTGCGGCCACTACAACACCCACGTAGCCGAACAGCACGCGCTGGTGCAACAGGCGCTGGTCGAACCGGTGGGCGACGATCATTCGGCCGAATGACCACGCGCCCGCTCCCAACACGTATGCACTCCTGATCCACAAGGACAGCCAAATCATGTCGATCGAAGTCAAGGTCCCGGTACTGCCCGAATCCGTCAGCGACGCCACCATCGCCACGTGGCACAAGAAACCGGGCGACGCGGTGAAACGCGACGAAAACCTGGTCGACCTCGAAACCGACAAGGTGGTGCTGGAAGTTCCCGCGCCGGCGGATGGGGTGCTGGCTGAAGTGCTGGCGGGCGAGGGCGATACCGTCACCGCCGGCCAGTTGCTGGCGCGTCTGAACGAGCATGGTGCCGCGGCGGCTGCGGC
>DATCSF010000238.1:0-6104 GCA_036568625.1 Rhodanobacteraceae bacterium
CATCACCATGGCCGAGCAGGAAATGCCGGGCCTGATGCAGATCCGCGCCCGCTACGCGCCCGAGAAACCGCTGAAAGGCGTGCGCGTCACGGGTTCCTTGCACATGACCAAGGAAACCGCGGTGCTGATCGAGACGCTCGCGGCGCTCGGGGCCTCGGTGCGTTGGGCTTCTTGCAACATCTTCTCTACCCAGGACGACTGCGCCGCCGCGATCGCGGCCAGCGGCGTGCCGGTGTTCGCGTGGAAGGGCGAGACGCTCGAGGAATACTGGCAGTGCACGCTGGATGCGATCACGCACCCCGGCAACCGCGGCCCGGAACTGATCGTCGACGACGGCGGCGATGCGACGCTCCTGATCCACAAGGGCGTCGAAATGGAAGACGGCGCGAAGTGGGTGGACGAGCCCGGCGCGAATCACGAAGAACAAGTCATCAAGGATCTTCTGAAGAAGACCCGCACGGAACGTCCGGGCTTCTGGAAGAAGGTCGCGTCGGAATGGCGCGGCGTGTCGGAAGAAACCACCACCGGCGTGCATCGCCTGTACCAGCTTGCCGAAGCGGGCAAGCTTTTGGTGCCCGCGATCAACGTCAACGACTCGGTGACGAAATCCAAGTTCGACAACCTGTACGGCTGCCGCGAATCGCTGGCCGACGGCATCAAGCGCGCCACCGATCTGATGGTCGCGGGCAAGGTCGCGGTGGTGTGCGGCTACGGCGACGTCGGCAAGGGCTGCGCGCATTCGCTGAAAGGCTTCGGCGCGCGCGTGATCGTCACCGAGATCGATCCGATCTGCGCACTGCAGGCCGCGATGGAAGGCTTCCAGGTCGCGACCGTCGAGGACACGCTGGGCCAGGCCGACATCTACGTCACCACCACCGGCAACCGCGACGTGATCACGCTGGAACACATGCAGCGCATGAAGAACCACGCACTGGTGTGCAACATCGGCCACTTCGACAACGAGATCCAGGTCGATCGCCTGCAGAAGGCCGCCAAGCAGACCAACATCAAGCCGCAGGTCGATCTCTACACCTTCCCGGAAGGCAACTCGATCTACCTGCTGGCCGAAGGGCGCCTCGTGAACCTCGGCTGCGCGCACGGCCATCCGTCATTCGTGATGTCCAATTCGTTCTCGAACCAGACCCTCGCCCAGATCGACCTGTGGACCCACAAGGACGAGTACGAGAAGACGGTCTATCGCCTGCCCAAGAAGCTGGACGAAGAAGTCGCGCGCCTGCACCTGGAGCAGATCGGCGTGAAGCTCACGAAGATGACGCAATCACAGGCCGACTACCTCGGCGTGCCGGTGGAAGGGCCGTACAAGGCCGACCACTACCGTTACTGATCGTCCGGCTTCCAAAAACACCGCACGCAAAAAGGCGCGGCGCAAGCCGCGCCTTTTTTGTTTCCACAATGCGCCGCGCAATAGCGATCGTGACGATCAGGCGCCCGGCCCGAATCGCACAAGTTCGGGTACGAATGGCGCGTAACGGTGCCAGCGTCCGACCGAAGTCCGGTAGATCGGTTGGCGTGCCTGCCACACGCTCGCCGACTGCACGGGTGCATTTTCACCGAGGGTATCCGCTTCCCTTTCAGGTTTGCGCGCGGGTGCGCCGATGAAATCGCGCAGTTGCGCAATAACCGAATCGGGATCGGAAACCAGCGCCTCGTAGTCAAGGTCGTGGATCGGCACACGCAAAGTCCGCTTCCAATGCTGCATCAGCGCATCATGCCCATGCATGAATGCCGCAATGTCCGCGAACTCATTCGAGAATGCCATATCGGGATGAGCGAAGTCCTGGCTCCACAGCGACAGCGCGGTGTCGCGTGGATCGCGCCGCAGGTGAATCACACGCGCTTGCGGGAACATTGCAGCGGCGATGTGCAGCCATCGAAAATTCAATGGATCCTGATCGACGTACCACATGGTCTTCTGGTCGTCCTGCACCGCCAGCGTCCGGTACAGATTGCCCGCCTCCGCCACCGCCGCCGGGTTGGCGAGGTGTCCTCCCACAACCAGCTGATCCGCGATGAAACGCAGCGCGCGCAACTCACCGCGATCGCGCGCAGCAATCGTGCGCACCAGGAGGGTTGCCGTCAATGTGGTCCCGGTACGCGGCAGGCCGACAACGAACACCGGAACAAAATCGTGTGCGGGCGCTGCACCTACGAGCGCTACCGATTCGCTTTGCCGTGCAGCCACGAAACGTTCCCATGCCGCGGCGTCCCACGACCGCGCCGCACGCACCATCGCATTGGCCGCACGCAGCGTGGTTGCAGCCGCAGCGTAATCGGCAAGATCGTTTTGCGCCTTGGCGAGGGCGAACCCCGCCGAGGCGCGTGAGCGCGGGGAACAACGCCCATCGGCGAAACGTGCTGCAAACCGCGCGATTTCTGCGTCGGCCGGGTCGGTATAACGCCGGGTATTGGCCAACGCACCGAGCACATGGTTTCGTTCCAGATCGATACCGGCCTCCAGCGCCGCTAGGTAGTGAGCGCGAGCCGTCGCGAAATCGCCCAATTCGCGCGCGAGATGACCGGCCATGACCAGCAGGTCCGGGGTCGCCGTACCGCCGGCAAGCGCCTCGTCGCATATCGCCCGCGCGATGCCATGCCGGTCGCACTGCTGTGCAAAACGCGCGGCGCGCACGCACAGCGAAGGCTCAAAGGCGTTTGCCCTGCACACTTCGCGCAAGACTTGCGAAGCGGCCGAAAACCGGCCCTGGCTGCGCAGCACCTCGGCCAACAGTGTCGCCGTATCCTCGCGGACGGGCTCTCGCGCATACGCTTCACGCAGAATCGCCTCGGCCCGCGCGACTTCGTTGTGTTGCCACAAGGCACGGGCTGCATCGAGTTTCGCATCGCCAGCGCTGGCGGGAGAAGCCGGCATTTCGCACCCGAGAGAGTACCCTCCTTTATGATAACCAGTCTGGTCCCGACCATCCGCCGCATGAACCAAAACCTCGCCCATTCCATGGCCGGTTTCATCGACCGGCACGCGTCCAGGTCGCCGACATGACCGCACCACGCCTCGAAGGGCTGGACAACGCAGCCGCACAGCAGGTCATAGCCACCGCCCAGGCACTCGCATTGGGACGCGCAAGCCAGGCCGAGGCGCAACTCCAGCCCGCGCTCATCGCTTACCCGAATCATCCCGAAGTGTTGCGCTTGCACGCGGGCATCCTCAATTTGCGTGGAGACCATCTTGCTGCGCGCAGCGCGATGGAGCAGGCCATGGCGTTGCGCCCGATGGATGCGCTCTACCACAACACCCTCGGCACGGTGCTGGGCGCCGGCGGAGACTTCGATGGCGCGATACGCGCCCTGCGGCGCGCCTGCGAACTGCAACCCGGCTTGGCGACCGCTTGGTACAACTTGGGCGTAATGCTGACTCGCTGCGTGCGCAATGAAGAGGCAGTGGAATCGTTGCGTCGCGCGGTCGAACTCGCGCCCGACAACATGGACGCGCGCGCATTGCTCGGCGACATGCTGCGGATGCAAGGGCGCGTCGAAGAATCCGCTGCTGAATACAGAAAAGTCCTGTCGGACAGGCCGTGGGCGGGGATGGCGTGGTGGGGCCTCGCGGACCTGCGTACCGGGGCACTGACCGAAGACGACATCAACCGCATGCGGTCCGCCTTGCGTAATGATCGTGTGGGCGACAATGATCGCATCGCGATTGGCTTCGCGATGGCCAAGGCACTGGACGAGCAGGGCCGCTACGGTGAGTCGCTGGACGAACTGAACCGCGCTAATGCCATCGCCCGCCTGCGCCAGCACTGGAACGCCCCCGGGTTTTCCGCCGCAGTCGATGCTGTCAATCGGGCGTTCACTCCACCTCCCGTCGGAGCCGAGAACCAGAACCTCGGACGTGAGGTGGTATTCATCGTCGGTATGCCGCGCTCTGGCACCACCCTGGTCGAACAGATCCTCGCCTCGCATTCGCAAGTTGAGGGCGCGGGCGAACTGCCCGACCTGCCGCAGGTGCTGGCCGAGGAATCGCTCAGGCGCCGCCAGCCGTTTCCACGCTGGACCGCGAAAATGCAACCGGCGGACTGGCAACGGCTGGGCGAACGATACCTCGAGCGTACCGTGCACTGGCGTCGGCGCCGGCCGATCTTTACCGACAAGCTGCCCAACAACTGGATGTACACCGGCGCCATCCGGGCCATGCTGCCTGGCGCACATATCGTCATCTGTACCCGTGATGCGCTGGAAACCTGCTTTTCCTGCTACCGCCAGCATCTCTACAACAACGAGTACACCCGTACCCCGGAAGATCTCGCAGCTTACTGGCGGGATTTTCATCACAGCATGAAGCTTTGGGCCTCGCTGCACGCAGGACATGTGTACCAACACGAATATGAGGCGCTTGTCGCCGACCCCGGGGCCGGCATCCGCAAACTGCTGGATTTCTGCAACCTGCCGTTCGAAGAAGGCTGCCTGCGCTTCCACGAGACCAGCCGAGAAGTACGCTCGCCCAGTGCAACCCAAGTCAGACAACCGTTGCAGGCAGATACAGCGCACGCGCAACGCTACGGCGACTTGCTTGATCCGTTGCGCGCCTTGTTGGGCCTACCGTTGTTTGGGGCTTGAACCTTGCCTGCCACGCGCACTGAACAGGCATGGCTCGACGAGGCCCGCGCCCGAATATTGCAAGGCCAACTCCCCTCTGCACAGGTGGCCCTGAACCAGGCACTCACAGAATATCCAGCGTCGACGGCATTGCGTCGCGCACAAGCCGGGCTCTTCCAACAAACCGGCCATGACAAGGAAGCAGAGATGCTGTTGCATGCGCTGCTCGAACGTGATGTCACAGATGTCGTCGCTGCGTTCACGCTCGCGGACATGCTGAAGCAACAGGGGCGAGCGGCCGCCGCCGCGTCAACCCTTCGCACCTGTTTCGCGCGCACATCGGATTGCCGCGATGCCGATCTCGCCATCCGCGCAATCGAGTTGCTTGACGATTGTGACTGCAAGGCTGATGCCGCTTCGATCACTGCAGTAGCGATCGAAGCCAATCCATATGATCCACGTCTGCATGCCTATGCCGGGATGCTGCAGATCCAGCTGGGCAATTTCGAGCTGGCGCGGCGGCATTATCTGTTTGCGCTCGAGCACGACGAGCGGGCATGGGAATGGCATATACCGATCGGCCTGTCGTCGGCGCAGCGCTACGGGAACGCAGAACATCCCGATTTCGCATTGTTCCGGAATGGCCTGCATCGCGAGAGGCTTTCCGACAAGGCGCGTGCGGAATTGCACTTTGCGCTCGGCAAAGCGCACGACGATGTCGGCAACTGCGAACGGGCGACGCGGCACTTTCGCGAAGGCAATGGCATCGCGCACAGATTGACGAAATGGTCGCGCAAGGCGTGGCGACGCGCAGTCGAAGCGCGGCTTGCCTCGAAACCGATCGCCCACGCCCTCGAACCTTCCACGGAATTCACCCCGGTGTTCATCGTGGGAATGCCGCGTTCCGGCACGACGTTATTGGCGAGGCTCCTTTCGCGCTATCCAGGAGTTTGTAATCGGGGCGAAATGCCGTGGATTGCCCGCATCGCCGAGCAACCCCTCGGCCGCGGAAGCCTGCAAGACGCCGCCGCAATGTACGCGGCGCAGGCGCGACGGGACGACGCCGGCGACGCGCGCTGGTTCATCGACAAGCAACCACTCAATTTCCGCTATCTCAACTTGATGCTGTCGATGTTTCCGCACGCAAAAATCATCCGCTGCCAACGCAACGCGCGTGATACCGCGTTGTCGCTGTGGATGCAGTGCTTCCTTGAAGATGTGCAAGGTTATGCCTACGATTTCGACGATATCGCCGTCGTAATGCGCGATTGCGACCGGCTGATGGACCACTGGCGGCAACGCTACGCCGATGCAATCCGAACCGTCAGGTACGAGGATCTGGTGGCGGAACCTTTGGCAACGATCGCCGATCTCGCACAATGGGTGGGCTTGCCGGCGCCTGATGCGAACGAACCGTTATCGCCCGAGGCGACGACATCGCCCATCAGCACCGCCAGCCTCTGGCAAGCACGGCAACCGGTGAACACGCGGTCTATCGAACGTTGGCGGCATTACGCGCCGTATATGCC
>DATCSF010000239.1:0-2661 GCA_036568625.1 Rhodanobacteraceae bacterium
CTTGAGGGTTCCTCCCGCGTGCCCCGGGCCCCAAGGGATCAGGCTCGGTCCGCGCATGGCGACCATTCGCGGAGGGGTTTGCGAACCCGTCGGCGAGACCTTGCGTCCGTGAATTGTGCGTGAGGCCCCGTCGCGCCGACGCGTCCACGCATCCTTCACGTCACCGCTGCTCCACTGGTACCCAGGGCCGGAATCGCTGAGATGCTTCTGACAACCTTCATCCTCTTCGCCGTCACTGCGCTTCTCGGCGTCAGCATGGTCGGAATCCGCGAAACGAGCGGCCACAATCCACCGGCCTGGCTGACGATGACCCATGGGTTGCCGGCGGCCGCGGGGTTGACCTTGCTGCTGTACGCCACCTTCGCGTTCGGCGTATCCCGGCTCGCCATCGTGGCGTTGATCCTGTTCGTGGTCGCGGCGGGCGGCGGGACGGTGCTCAACCTCGCCTATCAGCAGCGGGCCCTATCGCTGCCGCGTTGGCTGATGTACCTGCACATGTTGCTGGCGGTGGCTGGATTCATTCTTCTGGGCGTCGACGTGTTTGCCTTTGCCTGAGCCGGCTGCAGGCCGGCGCGCCAGCGTTGCGGGTCGCGGCGAAAGTTGGCAGCCGCTGCGGTGCCGTCGACGTGCCGTTCTGCAACCGCTCAACCGTGTCTGCACCGCCGCTTCCAGCGCCCCCTGGATCACGGGTTCCGCAAACCCGTTTTTGCCTTGGCTGACCAGCAACGTTCGAGGGCGCGGGCACGTGGAAGTTCGCTCATCCTGAAGGGCGATTTCCCCGGTCCCGGATCAACTTCAGCCAGGGTGTTGATTGGAAGACGCCCATCAGCAGGTACATCGTGGCCATCGCGTTCAGCGGCATGCCGTGGGTCGATGCGCCGCAGAGCACGTCCATCGTGCTGCCGTCGGCAATGCCCGTCAGCAGCGCCATGGCCATGAAGGTCGGCGCGGCCGCGAGATGCAGCCATTCGGCGGCGGCGAACCGCCAGCCAGCGGCGCCGCCTTTCGCCGTTCCGCGGGTGCACGCGGTGCCGTGGATCCCGCTCATGGGCATGCCTCCGGAAGCGTCACGGCGGCGTGTGGTGCCTGTCACGCCGCTTCAACCCGCCCGTACTCGTCGCGCCGGCGCCACCAGATGCCGTCTGACTCGTTGCGGCCCAGCGGAGCGCGATCGAGCCACTGGTAGGCACCCCACAAAGCGTCCAGGCCACGGGCGTAGGTGGAATAGGTGTGATAGACGGCGCCGTCATCCAGTGCGAATGCACTCATGCCCGGCAGTTCGCGCAAATAGGTCCGCCCATCAACCCCGCTTGCTTTTGCGAATTGGTTCGGAGCATCCGGCGTCGAGCGTGACATGGGCGGATTCCTGCGGAAGTTGTACTCGTACCCTTCGCTTTGCTGCCGCTCGCTCAGCCCGACGCCATAGTCGGCATTGAAATCGCTGCCGAACGAGGACGCCCACGGGAACGTCCAACCCATCCGCTGCCGGTACGCCCGCAGCTTCGCCAGCGGCGCCCGCGATATTGCCCACAGCATCACATCGTGATTGGCCAGATGTTCGGCGAAGCCGTTGAAGCCGTCGGCGATCATCGAGCAGGACGGGCACCCTGCCGTGTAATCCGGCCCGAACATGAAGTGATACACCAGCAACTGCGAGCGCCCGCGGAACAGGTCCGTCAGCGTGGCCTTGCCATCGTCGGTGTCGAACCGGTAATCCTTGTCGACCCGCACCCACGGCAGCGCCTGGCGTCGCCGTGCCAGTTCGTCGCTTCTGTGCGTCAAATCCTTTTCCGCTTCGAGCAGGTCGAGCCGCGCCTTCAGCCATTCTTCGTGCGTTCCGGTTTTGTGCGTCGTCATGATTGTCTCCTCGGTTCGGTCCACCGCCGCGGTGGCGGTTGATTGACCGTCGTGGGTTAGATTAGGCCGTGCGGTTGCGACGGTGGGAGTGACAAATGTGGCGCGATAGAAAATGGATTCGCTGATCACGGCCGCGGCGCAAGCGCTGGCGGTGGGTGATCCGCTGGCCGCGCTGAAGCGCATCGCGCTGCGCGACGACGCGCCCGCGCTGGCATTGCGCGGCGTCGCGATGGCGCAATTGGGCGACTTCGATCGCGCGAAAGCGCTGGTGCGGCGTGCCGCACGTGCGTTCGGTCGGAAGGAATCCGTGGCGCGTGCGCGTTGCGCGATCGCCGAAGCGGAAATCGCGTTCGCGTCACGCGACCTCCGTTGGCCCGAGAAAAGACTCGATGCGGCGCGCGCGACGCTGGAGGCGCACGGCGACCGGACCAATGCGGCCTATGCGCTTTATCTTGCCACCCGGCGCCTGCTGTTGATCGGTCGTCTCGACGAAGCCGAGCGCGCGCTTGCCAGCCTGGATGCGGCGTCAGTGCCGCCCGCGCTGCGGGCCATCCACGAACTGAGTACCGCCGGCATTGCAATGCGACGCATCCATGCGACCGCGGCGCGAGACGCACTCAATCGCGCCCGGCTGGCAGCGAACCGGGCCGGCATCCCTGCCCTCGCGGCGGAAGTCGCGGGCCTGGCTCGTGCGCTCGATGTACCGGCGGCGCGCCGGATCTCGCGCGGGGTGCAACGATTGCTCACGCTGGAACAAGTCGAAGCCTTGCTGGCACGGCCATATTTTCTGGTAGACGCCTGCCG
>DATCSF010000240.1:0-19619 GCA_036568625.1 Rhodanobacteraceae bacterium
GCCACAACCCGCCCGACTACAACGGTTTCAAGATCGTGATCGGCGGGGAAACGCTGGCCGAGGACGCGATCCAGGACTTGTACCAGCGCATCGTCGACGGCCGCCTCGCCGAAGGCCACGGCGGCTTGCGCCAGTACGACATCCAGCCCGAATACATCGAGCGGATCGCCTCGGACATCCAGACCGGGCGCGCGCTGAAAGTGGTGGTCGATTGCGGCAACGGCATCGCCGGCGACACCGCGCCGGGCGTGGTGCGGGCAATCGGCTGCGAACCGATTCCGCTGTATTGCGAAGTCGATGGCAACTTCCCGAACCACCATCCCGATCCGTCGGAACCGAAGAACCTTGCCGACCTGATCCTGATGGTGCAGAAAACCGGCGCCGATGTCGGTCTTGCCTTCGATGGCGACGGCGATCGCCTGGGTGTCGTCACCAGGGAAGGCGAAATCATCTACCCCGATCGCGTGCTGATGCTGTTCGCGCAGGACGTGCTCACCCGCAATCCGGGCGCGACGATCCTGTACGACGTCAAATGCACCGGCCACCTGCAACCGTTGATCCTGAAAGCCGGCGGCAGTCCGCTGATGTGGAAGACCGGGCACTCGCTGATCAAGGCCAAGATGAAGGAAACCGGCGCGCAACTCGCCGGCGAGATGAGCGGGCACTTCTTCTTCCGCGAGCGCTGGTACGGCTTCGACGACGGCGTGTATGCCGCCGCGCGCCTCCTGGAAATCCTGGCCGATGATCCCGAAGGCCGCACGCCCGAGCAGATTTTTGCCACGCTGCCCAAGGGCGTGTCCACGCCAGAGCTGCACATCCAGATGCAGGAAGGCCAGAACCATCCCTTCATCGCACGGTTCCGCGAGCGCGCACAGTTCGACGGGGCGCGCATCACCACCATCGACGGCCTGCGCGCGGACTGGTCCGATGGCTGGGGCCTGGTGCGCGCGTCCAACACCACGCCCGTGCTGGTGCTGCGCTTCGACGCCGACAATCCGACCGCGCTGAAGCGCATCCAGGATGCGTTCCGCGCGCAGATCCTGGCGTGCGACAGCTCGCTCACGTTGCCGTTCTGACGCGTCACTCCGTCCTCGTCATTCCGGACAAGCCCGCGCAGCGGGCGCGATCCGGAACCCAGAGACTTGTCTTTTGAAGCTAGCAGGGCGGCAGTAGCGCAACGACAAATTCGTCCGGAACGACTGACGGCCGGAGGCCGTCCCGAGCGTAGCGAGGGTGAGCATCAGGGGTGATGCGAACAATCCCGCCATACGGAAGGCGGGTTGTCACCCGTCCTACAAGTTGCGCCATTGATCCCGTCAGAAAGCAAGAGCAAAGTCGCTGGGTTACGGTTTTCGCCGGAATGACGAGCAAAGAAATTCGCAAGGCGCGCCGTCCTTGGCGCTCCTCAAAATCGGTGCAGGCGGACGGTGCAGGCAGAAGCCTGCACCGATCGGCAGCTCAACGGCGTTCGGCGGCGGTCTTGTCGCGCGCCGCGCGGAATTCCGAGTCCTCAGACCAGTTCGGCCATTCGCGCGAATTGGCCAGCCGCATGCCGAGGTCGTAGAGCATCGGCAGGTCGTGCGCCATGCCCGCGAACGTCCAGCTTGCCTGCCATTCGTCGGACGGCTGGTGATAGTGCTTGACGCGGTACTCGCGACCTTGCGCCTCACCGGCTTTCTTGCCGCCGTCCACCAGGTCTTCGCCCGATCCGAACGAGAGCGCCGGCACGCCGCGCTTGGCGAACGAGAAGTGATCGGAGCGGAAGAAGTAGCCCGCTTCCGGATGACCGTCGGGCGTGAAGGTCAAATCATGGCGCTTGGCGACCGCGATCAGGTCATCCAGCAGGCCGAGCTTGGCGCTGCCGGAAATCGAGAAGTTACGCGCGACGCCACCGGGGCTCAAGGCGTCGGTGTTGATATTCGCCACGGTCGTGGCCAACGGATACAGCGGGTGACTGGCGTAGTACTCCGAGCCCAGCAAACCTTTTTCCTCGGCGGTCACGGCCAGGAACACCACGCTGCGCTCGGGACGCGGCGCGTGCGCGAAGGCACGGCCCATCTCGATCAATGCGGCGGTGCCGGTGGCGTTGTCGACGGCGCCGTTGTAGATGCGATCGCCGGTGTCGTCGGGCGCGCCGACGCCGAGGTGATCCCAGTGCGCACTGTAGATGATGGTTTCATCGGGATGCTTGCTGCCGGTGACGCGGCCCACGATGTTGTGCGAGGTGATCTTGTCCACCGCGACGGCGTAGTGCGCGGAGAACGTTTCGCCCTTCAGCACCACCGGCTTGAAGTTGCGAGTCTGTGCGCGTTTTTTCTGTGCTTCGAAATCCAGCCCCGCGCGCTTGAACAGCGACACCGCGAGATCGCGCTGGATCCAGCCTTCGACTTTGGGGTGCGCGGCCGCGGGGTCATCGCGCACGATGTCGAACTGCGCGTTGGTGTTGGAATTGCGCACGGTGGGCCAGCCGTACGAGGCCGGCTTGGTTTCGTGCACGATCAGGAGGCCCAACGCGCCGCGGCGTGCGGCTTCCTCGTACTTGTAAGTCCAGCGGCCGTAGTAGGTCATGGCCTTGCCGCCGAAATCGCCCTTGCCGGTTTCGTAGTCGGGATCGTTGACCAGCGCCACGGCGATCTTGCCTTTCAAGTCCACGCCCTTGAAGTCGTCCCAGTTGCGCTCGGGTGCGGTCACGCCGTAGCCCACGAACACCAGCGGCGCGTTCTCGATGTCGACCCGGCGCGAGCCGTCCTGCGCGGCCCGCAGCGCAATTTCCTTGCCCTGGGTGAGTTTCTGCGGCTTGCCATCCACGTTGATGGCGATCCCCGGCGTGCCGGTGATCTGGAAGCGCGCCAGCGGCACCGCTTGCGTCCATTGTCGCTTGCCCGCGACGAGATCGCCGCCGGGTTCGAGGCCGGCGGCCTTCATCTGCGCAACCACGTAATCGATGGTTTTGGTTTCACCCGCGGTGGCGGGGCCGCGGCCCTCGAACGCATCCGAGGACAGCGTCTTCACCTCGGCGGAAAGACGCTGGGCATCGAAAGTCGGGGCGTAATCGGTGGTATCGGCACACGCGGGGCCGGCGAAAGCCAGCGCCGCCATCGAAATCATCAGCCATTTCACGAAGGGATACTCCTGCTGGAAAAAATGTGATCCGGGATCGGGCGGACAGAGTGCTGGGCAATGGGTGTCCGCGCCCAGGCCGGCATTGATGCTTGAAGCACAGGGTTTGCGCAAGGGGCTTTCGTCACGATGCGCGCGCGGGCGCACGATGCGTCGCCCGCGCTATGCTGCGCGCATTGCATTCCGCGGTCAAAATGATGCGTCCATTGCTTTTGATCCAGACCGGCGAGGCACCGGATTCCGTGCGCGCCTCGTTCGGCGGCTTCGCCGATTGGTTCCGCGAGGCTATGCGCCTGCAACCCGCGCAGATGCGCGTGGTGCGCGTCGATCAACACGAAGCCTTGCCGCGCCCGGATGAAGTTCCTGGCGCGGTAATCACGGGCTCCGCCGCGATGGTGACGGAGCGTACCGATTGGAGCGAACGCACGGCGGATTGGATTCGCGCGGCCATGGCGGCGCAAACGCCTTTGTTCGGCGTGTGCTACGGGCACCAGTTGATGGCGCAGGCACTGGGTGGCACGGTTGGCTGGTTGCCGGCCGGACGCGAAATCGGCACGTATGGCATCGAGCGCAGCGAAGGGTCCAATGGTGGCTGGCCGGAAGACTTGCCCGCGCCGTTTCCCGCGCACACCACGCATCGGCAGTCGGTGCTGGTGCCGCCGCCAGGAGCCGAGATTCTCGCGCGTTCCGAGCGCGACCCGCATCAACTGTTGCGATATTCGCCGCAAGCGCTGTCGACCCAGTTCCATCCGGAGTTCAGCGCGGCGTGCATGCGTGCCTACATCGCCGCGCGCGCCGATGTTTTGCGTGAAGAGGGCTTCGATCCCGCGGCGCTCGGTGCCGAGGTGCGCGAAACCGAAGCCGCGCGCGCCTTGCTGGAACGTTTCGCGCGTGCAGCACTCGCGCGCCAGAGCGTGGCGGCTTTTGTGGAAAGTCAGGCCACGGAAGGCCATTCTGATGTTTCGACATCCGGATCGGGGATGCGTGTGCGAGTTTCTTCGGTACGCGGCGATCAGGGATGATCGCAATCAATATGACCGCTGGCGAAGGCGTCGTTCCACCGCGTCGCGCGAGATCACCGCGAATACGATGCCGAAACCGAAACCGGCGAGGTGCGCCCACCACACCACGGTGCCGAAGCCCGGCCCCGCCCAGGTGAACAGCAGTTGCAGCAGTACCCACATGCCGATCAGCAGCGCGGCCGGCACGCGGATGAATTGAAGGTACAAGCCCAGCGGCAGCACCAGGCCCAGGTGCGCACGCGGAAACAGCGCGAGATACGCGCCAAGCATGGCCGACACCGCGCCGCTGCAGCCGATGATCGGCCGCAATTGTCCGGACAGCGTCCACGCACCGATCAGGTTGGCGAATGCGCCGCCGATCAGGAACAGCGCCAGGAAGCGGCGCGAACCGAGCGCGCGTTCCGCGGGCAAGCCAAAGATCACCAGGAACAACATGTTGCCGAGCAGGTGCATCCAGTCGGCGTGCATGAACAGGGAGGTGAGCGGGCGGAGCCATGACCAGCCTTCCAGCGCCCTGCCGTGCTGGAAAAGATGCGCGGGGACGGTACCCCAGTTGCCAAGCACCGCGTAACGCGTCGCGGGCGTTGACAGCATCAGCCACAGATAACAGGCGACGCACGTCACCACCAGTACAGGCGTGACCCAGCGCAGGTGTGCATGATGGCGGCTGGGTACGTCGACAAACATGACTGGCTTCAAAACTCCAGCAGTCTCACGCGCGCGAAATTGCGCTTGCCGACCTGGAGCACGCCTTCGAAGCCGGCGGCAAAAACACGTTGCGGATCTTCCGCTACTTGCGCGTCGATGCGCACGGCGCGTTCCTTCACCTTGCGGTTGGCCTCCGAGTTGCTGCTGGTGAGTCCAGCCGCCGTCAGCAGCGCCGGCAAACGCAAGCCCGCCGCGGGAACCGCAATCTCGTTCACTGGCAGCGACGAGGTGTCGCCCTCGCCGCGCACCACCGCGTGCCAGCCGGCGAGGGCTTTCTCCGCTTCGGCCGCGCCGTGGAAGCGTGCGGTCAGTTCGCGGGCGAGGCGCAGCTTGGCGTCGCGCGGGTTCAAGGCGCCACTTGCGACGTCGCGCTTCATCGTCGCAAGTTCATCCAGTGAAACCTCGAAGCTCAGCAGTTCGAACCAGCGCCACATCAACTCGTCGCCGATCTTCATGGTCTTGGTGACCATGTCGATCGCGGGCTCGTCGATGCCGATGTAGTTGCCGAGCGACTTCGACATCTTCTGCACGCCGTCGATGCCTTCCAGCAGCGGCATCGTCAGCACGATCTGCGGCGGCTGGCCGAAATGTTCCTGCAGGCCGCGGCCCATCAGCAGGTTGAAGCGCTGGTCGGTGCCGCCGAGCTCGACGTCGCACTCGAGCGCCACCGAATCGTAACCTTGCACCAGCGGATACAGGAATTCGTGGATCGCGATGGGCTGCTGCGCCGCGTAGCGCTTGGCAAAATCGTCGCGTTCCAGCATCCGCGCGACCGTGTGCTGCGCGGCGAGCCGGATCATGTCCGCCGCGTTCATTTTGCCGAACCATTCGGAGTTGAAGCGCACTTCGGTGCGCTCGCGGTCCAGCACCTTGAACACCTGGTTCGAATAGGTTTCGGCGTTCGCCAGCACTTCCTCGCGTGTCAGCGGTTTGCGCGTCACGTTCTTGCCGGTGGGATCGCCGATCATGCCGGTGAAATCCCCGATCAGGAAAATCGCGGTGTGTCCCAAGTCCTGGAACTGACGCATCTTGTTGAGCAGCACCGTATGGCCAAGATGCAGATCCGGCGCGGTGGGATCGAAACCCGCCTTGATGCGCAGTGGACGACCAAGCGCAAGACGCGCCTCGAGTTCATCGTCCTTCAATACGTCCACCGCACCGCGGTGGATGAGCGCAAGGGCTTGCTGGGTCGAAGACATGTAATTTCCGGCGGGAGTTGGGTGGCGGCCCGCGTGAAAGCGGGTTCGGTCAAAGCGTGAAGGTGATGTGGTGGTTAATTATGTGTTAACTGCGAAAGCGCGTGCAAATCTTTGTGCGGAAAGGCATTGACGCACGCTTTCGCATGGCGATATGGTACGGCTCGTCGCGCGTCCCTGCCCGTTTTCCAATGGATCCCCGATGGATCGCCACCTCCGTCGTGTCACCCCTCATGTTGTGCGTCGTCAGGCGATCCGTCGCAAGACCCGTCATTGTCATTCCCACTTCTATGCACGTTGCGCGCATTGGACGTTTCATGCCGAAGCGCCGTTGAGCGCATTGCGCTGGACGCGTGAACGCTGGGTGCTCGGCGGCGGCGCGTTCCTGCTGGCGTTGTTGACGCTGCTCGGCATTCCTGCGTGGGCCAAAGTGATGCAGCGCGAGGCCGTGGTGAAGCCGGTGACGCGCGAAACGCTGGCGCTGCGATTGCCGCCCGCCCCGAAGGAAGCTCCGCGGTCGGCAATGACGTCGTGGAAAGTCGTCGAAGTCGAGCCGGGGCAGACCTTGTCCGAAATTTTCCAGGCACAAGGCCTGAGCGGTGCCGATCTCGCCGCGGTCATGGCCAGCGGCAAGGATACGGGTGCGCTGAAAACGTTGCATCCGGGTGATCAGCTCGAATTCATGACGGATGCGAAGGGCCAGTTGCAAGGCTTCCGCTACGATCCCGATTCCGCCACGCAGGTCACCCTGACCGCGCAGGCTGACGGCAGCCTGCGTGCGCAGGTCACCACGTTGCCGGTCGAACGGCGCCTGCATTTTGCGCACGGCGAGGTGCAAGGTTCGCTGTTCGCGGCGGGCGAGAAGGCGGGGCTTTCCGAAACGACGGTGCTGAAGCTCGCCGACGTGTTCAAGTACGACATCGACTTCATCAAGGATCTGAAAAAAGGCGACCGCTTCACCGTGGTCTACGACGACATCTATCGCAACGGCAAGTACTCGGGCGCCGGCAACATCATCGCGGCCGAGTTCATCAACAATGGCCATCGCTACACCGCCTACCGCTTCAAGGAGTCCGACGGCAGTGTCGCCTACTTCAGCCAGGATGGACGCCCGCTGCGCAAAGGTCTGCTGCGGACGCCCGTCGCCTTCACCCGCATCTCGTCCACCTTCGGCATGCGCCATCATCCGATCCTGGGTTACACCCGCCTGCACAAGGGTGTCGATTATGCGGCGCCGACCGGCACGCCCATCCATGCGGCCGGCGATGGCGTGATCACCTTCCGTGGCCGCTCGCACGGTTACGGCAATTTCATCGCCATCCGCAACACGCCGAAGTACACCACTGCGTACGGCCACATGTCGCGCTTCGCCAAGGGCCTGCACGTGGGGTCGCACGTGACCCAGGGCGAGGTGATCGGTTACGTCGGCCAGACCGGCATGGCCACCGGGCCACACCTGCACTACGAAGTGCGGGTGAACGGCAGGCCCGAGAATCCGCTGACGGTCACCATGCCCAAGCCGGAGCCGCTGTCCGCCAAGCTGATGATCGCGTTCCGGGCCCAAACCGCGCCGATGGTGGCACGCATCCAGATGATCGACAATGCCACCCAGCGCCTTGCGCGGGTGAACGACGAACGCGCCAGCGTGGCCGCCACCAATTGAATGCTGCCGTGGCGCGAACCGCGTCGCCGCTCTATCTCGGCTTGATCTCCGGCACCAGCGCCGACGGCATCGATGCCGCGCTGGTGCGCTTCGCGCCGCGGATGCAAGTGATCGCGGCGCGCACGTTCGCGTATCCCGACGACCTGCGCGCGCGCATCCTTGCGTTGGCGCGCAATGCCGCCGCGGTCACGCTGGAGGCTTATGGACGCCTCGACGTCGAACTCGGCGGCCAGTTCGCCGAGGCGGCGTTGGCGTTGCTGCGCAAAGCGCGCGTCGATGCGCGCGAAATCGTCTCGCTCGGTTCGCATGGCCAGACCGTGTGCCATCGCCCCAGCGCTCCGCACCCGTTCACGCTTCAGATGGGCGACCCGAACGTGATCGCCGAACGCACCGGTATCGTCACGGTGGCGGACTTCCGCCGCGCCGACATGGCCGCGGGTGGACAGGGGGCGCCACTGCTGCCGGCGTTGCACGCGGCGATGCTGGCGGATGCCGCGGCGCCGCGCGCGATCCTGAACCTGGGCGGCATCGCCAACGTCACCTTGCTGGTTCCGGGCCAGCCGGTACGCGGATTCGACCCCGGCCCTGCCAATTGCCTGCTGGATGCCTGGTCGCAGCAACAGCGTGGAACGCCGCACGACGAAGGTGGCGCGTGGGCGCGCAGCGGCCGCGTGGATACGGCGCTGCTGGAACATCTGCTCGCCGATCCGTACTTCGCGGCACTGCCGCCGAAAAGCACCGGACGCGAACACTTCAATCTCGACTGGCTGGATGCGCATTTGCCCGCGGGGCTCGATGCGGCGGACGTGCAGGCGACGCTGTTGCAGCTTTCCGTGCGCAGCATCGCTGATGCGCTGCGTGCGCATGCGCCCAACGTGCGGGCGGTGTATGCCTGCGGCGGCGGCGTCCACAACCTCGCACTAATGAGTGCGCTTCGTGCCGAGCTGCCGAAGTTGGAAGTCGATACCACCGCGGCACTCGGCCTCGATCCGGATTTCGTGGAAGCGGCCGGGTTCGCCTGGCTCGCGCGTGCGCGCCTGGAAAACCTAGCCGGCAACCTGCCGTCGGTCACCGGCGCGCGCGGTCCGCGCGTGCTGGGAGCGATTTACGCACCGCTCGCCGCAGGCGGCGGGGCAGATGTGTAGGGCGGACATCGTCCGCCACGCCATCACACGGCGGGCAGTGCCCCCTGCGTGACACAGATGACCGGTCCTACCGCGGCCGCTCTTGTTCGGCCCATGCGATGGGCCGGCGCAGGGCGATCACCAGCAGCAGCCCCGGGATGGCTGACAACGCCGTGATGATGAAGAACTGCGACCAGCCGACCTGCGGAACCACCCAGGCCGACAGCGGCCCAAGAAATACGCGCCCGACGGCTGCCAGTGCCGACAGCAACGCAAATTGCGTTGCCGAAAAGCGAACGTTGCACAGAGCGGTCAGCAGTACCACGAATGCCGTGCTGCCCAGGCCACTGAAGAAATTCTCGGCGCCGACCACCATCGCCAGCAGACGCAAATCCGGACCGCTGTGCACCAGCAAGATATACCCCAGATTGACCAGCGCCTGGCAAACGCCGAGTACCAGCAGCGCCGGGAACAGCCGGATCCGCGTCACCACCCAACCGCCGGCCATCGCGCCCGCGAGCCCGGCGAGCAGGCCGAATACCTTGTTGATGGTACCGAGCTGGGTCAGCGTGAAATGCGGGACCCGCAGCAGGAAGGTCGTCGACAGCGAGAGCGCGAATGCGTCGCTGATCTTGTAGAGCACCATCAACGCCAGCCATGCCAGCGCCAGCCAGCCATAGCGCGCGAAGAAGTCGACGAATGGTTCGATCACTGCGTCGGTGAAGCGGCGGACCGGCCTCTCATCGGGTGCGTTCGGCGACAGCACCGTGATGGCCATCATCGCCAGCATCAGGGCGCCCATCAGCCGGTAGGTGAAGGCCCAGCCCGCGTGTTGCGCGAGGATCAACGCCAGCGCTCCGGACACGACCATCGCGGCGCGGTAGCCGCCCTGCATGAAGCCGATGCCCCAGCCGCGCTCTTCGGGCCGGAGCAGATCGGTGCGGTGCGCGTCGTAGGCAATGTCCTGGGTCGCCGAGCTGAAGGCGACGAGCACCCCGAGCCACACCAGCACCACGGCGGCGCCCTGGGGCGTATGGAAACTCATCGCGATGAGCGCCGCACCGCAAATCGCCTGCATCAATACGATCCAGCCGCGCCGGCGCCCCAGCCACGGCAGCTGGAAGCGATCGAGCGCCGGCGCCCACAGAAACTTGAATACGTAGGCTGTGCCCGTAAGCGTGACCCAGCCGATGTCTTTGAGGCTCAGCCCCGCGGTCGTGAACCACGCCTGCAGCGTCGGATTGGACAGCGCCAGTGGCAGGCCCGACGAGAATCCGAGCAGGCCGATGCTGAGGATGCGCCAATTGCGCCCGCGGACGCTGTCGACTGAATCGCCAGCCACGGTTTCAGTCGGCATAGTCCACCGCGAAGGGCGCATGATCGGAAAATCGCGGCGTCGGCGTGATCGTGCAGGCACGTGCGCGGCGACCGATGCCTGGCGTCGCAATCTGGTAATCGATGCGCCAGCCGACATTGTTCGCGCGTGCGGCGCCGCGGTTGGACCACCACGTGTATTCCTCGGTGTCCGGCTTCACCACGCGAAAGCTGTCAATCCACCCGTGCTTCGGCGCAGGCGTGCCATCACCGTGCGGATCCGCGATCAGCGCGTTCAACCATGCGCGTTCTGCCGGCAGGCAGCCGGAGTTTTTCTGATTGGATTTCCAGTTGCGGATGTCGCGCTCGCTGCGCACGATATTCCAGTCGCCGCACAGCACATATTCGCGGCCGGTGGCGAGCCAGTCGTCGAAAATCCCGCGCAGTTTCTTCATCGCCTCGAACTTGAACTGCTGGCGCTCTTCACCGGAGGTGCCGGACGGCACGTACAGCGACACCACACTCAGATTCCCGAAGCGCGCCTCGATGTAGCGGCCTTCGTCATCGAATGGCTTCCAACCAATCGTCCTCAGCACCTCGTCGGGTTTGCGCTTCGCGTAGATCGCGACGCCGCTGTAGCCTTTCTTCGTCGTTGCATCGCGATAGAAGCAGTGGTGCCCGTCCGGACGGAACGCCGGGCCGATCAGTTGTGCTTCCTGCGCCTTGGTTTCCTGCAGGCACACCACGTCTGCGTCCTGCTGACGCAGCCAGTCGAAGAAGCCTTTGTTGGCGGCGGAACGGATGCCGTTGGCGTTGAAGGAGATGATTCGCATGCTGCGGACTCGGGGCCGGGACTCGGGAAAGCCTAAAGCAAAACCGCGCCCTCTGCCGACGGTGCGCGGCGCCTGCAACGGGAAACGCACCGGCTCTTTGCCACGTATCATTCGGGTCCCGCGCCCCGAGTGTCGAGTCCCGTGCTCCAACGCCACCAACAAGCCTTCCTCGATACCGCGCTTGCGCGCGGTGTGCTGCGCTTCGGCGCGTTCACCCTGAAATCCGGCCGGCAGAGTCCGTATTTTTTCAACATGGGCAAGATCGACACGGGCGCGGCGCTGGCCGACATCGGCACCGCCTACGCCGCCGCCCTTGTCGCGAGCAGCATGCAATTCGACATGCTGTTCGGCCCGGCCTACAAGGGCATCCCGCTCGCGGCGGCGACCGCGGTGGCGCTGGCGCGCGAACACGCTCGCGACGTGCCGTGGGCCTACAACCGCAAGGAAGCCAAGGACCACGGCGAAGGCGGCGTGATCGTCGGCGCGCCGCTTTCAGGGCGGGTGTTGATCGTGGACGACGTGATCACGGCCGGCACTGCGGTGCGTGAATCGCTGTCACTGATCCGCGGCGCGGGCGCAACGGTGGCCGGGGTGCTGGTGGCGCTGGACCGGCAGGAACGCGGGCAGGGCGACCTTTCCGCGGTACAGGAACTGGCGCGCGACCACGGGGTGCCGGTGATCGCGATCGTCGGACTTGCCGATCTGATGGAATATGCCGGTTCCCGGCCGGACTTGGCTGCCCAGCGCGAGCGGCTGCAGGCCTATCGTGAGCGTTTTGGCGTCGGGCCGGCGTGAATCCCGACCCGGCCCGCATCTTGCATGATTGTGGGGGGCCTTAAGTAGAACCTCGCAAGCGCAGGCAGATTGCGTGACGTCGGAGCGCGGCAAGTTACACGGGCCTTCCCGAGCCTATACTGGGTTGTTCTCCGGAGATCGTGATGCGTCGATTCCCCTTCAGCCTGCCGGTCACCGTCCTGCTGGCCTGCGGACTGTGCGTGCCGGCGTTTGCGTCCCCGCCCACGCCCACCACCCATTACCGCTGGAAGGACGCGTCGGGCGTCGTGCATTTCAGCGACACCATTCCTTCTTCGGCATTGGCCGGCGGCTATGACATCGTCGACAGCCAAGGCTTGGTGGTTCGCCACATCGAGCGCGAACTCACGCCCGCCGAACGGCGTGCCGCGGCCGCGGTTGCCGCGCGCGAGACCGCGGCCAGGCGCGCGGCGCAACAACGCCAGCTCCAGGATGCCCAGATGTTGGCGGCGTATCCCACCGACAAGGATCTGCAACAGTCGCAACGAGCCCAGCTTCAGCAAGTCCAGACCGACATCGACTCGCTGGAAACCAATCTGCACAGCCAGGAAGATTCGCTCACTGAGTTGCTGGCGCACGCGGCCGACTTGGAACATTCGGGGCAGCCGATTCCGCCCTACATCAACAAGCGCATTGCCGAGCAGCGCCGGACCGTGAACGACGAGCGCGCGGCGCTGGCGCAGCGGCGCGCCGATCTGGTTACGACCAGGTCACGCTTCGCAGCGCAACTGGAGCACTATCGCGCGTTGCGTGCGAAATTCCGCAACGCCGACGATCCGCAACAGCAGTAGGAAGCGCGGTTCAAGGCGGCCGTCAATGTCTCATTCGAGCGGCTGTTGTTGAAACCAGCCCCCTGATCGGCATTCTGGCGCAGCAGACAGCGTCAGCCTGCAAGAGAGTCCGGACGCCACCCTACGCGGCGATCGTGGATGATCGCAAAGACAACGGAACGGCGATCAGGGGCGATCGCCCACATGCGCCTGGATATGCTCGGACAGCGCGCGCAGCGAACCGAACACGCGCCGGTTGTCCGGGTTGTCGGAGCGCAACTGGATGCCGTAGCGCTTGGAGACCGCCAGCGCCAGCTCCAGCGCATCGATCGAGTCCAGTCCCAGCTCGCCGCCGAACAACGGCGCTTCCGGATCGATGTTTTCCGGCGCGACGTCCTCGAGATTGAGGTTCTCGACGATCAGGCTCGCCAATTCCTGCTCCGCAGGGGTTTGCTGGGTCATGCTCCGCGGCTCCGCAATGTCATCGAATGAACCGTTTAGTGTAACATGAACAGTTTGACACAGGATATCGATCGGCATGCGCGGAGCCATGCGGGGCAACGATTTGGAAGGGATCGCATGAAGAGTCCGGCCTTGCGCGTGGCATATCGGGGAACGCCTGTTGCAAGCCTGCTGGAGGCCCCGAATATGCTCGCCGTATTCGATTTTGGCACGGCCGGGCGCCCGATCTCCGACCCCCGCCACTTGCGAATTCCACTGCCGCGGCTGGGCGTCGATGCGTCGCACGAATGCTGGCTGGTCGATGCAACGGTCGCCGGCGGTACCTCCGGCGGATTGCGATGGGCGGCGGGTGGCGGTTGGCGATTCGTCGCCGTCGAAATCGACGAGAAGACTTGCGGCGGTATCGAAGCCGCCAGCGAACGCGCCTACGATCTTCTGCTCGCGCACGTGGCAGCTTCACCGGAAAAGCATTTGCAGCGCATCTGGAACTACCTCGGCGCGATCAACGCGGGTGAAGGTGATCGCGAACGTTATCGCCTGTTTTGCAGCGGCCGCGCCCGCGGTCTGGCTGCGCGGGGCATCACCCGTTACCCCGCCGCCACCGCGATCGGGCACCACGGGCCCGGCGGCTTGCTGCAGGTGTATGCGCTGTGTGCGGCGGAGCCCGGTCGCGCGCAGGAAAACCCGCGTCAGGTGAGCGCCTGGAAGTATCCGCGCCAGTACGGCCCGACCGCCCCCAGCTTCGCGCGTGCAATGCGGCTGCCCGGTGGCGCGCTCGCGATTTCCGGCACCGCCGCCGTGATCGGCCATGCTTCGCACCATGCCGACGACGTCGCAGCGCAGGCCGACGAGGCCGTCGCGAACCTGCGCGCCTTGCTGGGGCGGGCTGCGCTGCCCGCGTTCGACGCGTCCTCGCCGCTCAAGATTTACGTGCGCCGCCCGCAGGATGCCCAGGATGTCAGCGCGGCGCTGGCGCGGCACCTCGATCCATCGGTGCCGCGCATCCTGTTGCAGGGCGACATCTGCCGCCGCGAACTGCTGGTCGAGATCGACGGCTGGCGGTTCTGAAAAACCCGGGTCTGAAAACCGGAGTCTGAAAACCGGCGTCGGCGTGCAATTCCGGGGTTTCATCCGAGGGAACTCGAACGGTTCCGCGAAACTGCACTCTCATCGCGGTGTTACTTGTCCGGCCGCCGCCAACCCTTGATCGTGGTTTGCCTGCCGCGCGCCAGGGTGAGCTTGTC
The DNA here is from genome assembly GCA_036568625.1 of Rhodanobacteraceae bacterium. Lineage (GTDB taxonomy): Bacteria > Pseudomonadota > Gammaproteobacteria > Xanthomonadales > Rhodanobacteraceae > 66-474. The sequence continues at coordinate 14,270 of DATCSF010000240.1, forward strand.
GGCCGGCGCGTCGGCGGTGACGGTGGAGCCCGCGCCGATGGTGGCGCCGTCGCCAACCTTCACCGGCGCGACCAGTGAGGTGTTGGAGCCGATGAAGGCCTTATCGCCGATTTCGGTGACGTGCTTGTTGATGCCGTCGTAGTTGCAGGTGATGGTGCCCGCGCCGATGTTGACGTCGGAGCCCACCTTGGCGTCGCCGAGGTAGGTCAAGTGGTTGGCCTTGCTGCCCTCGCCCAGCTTGGCTTTCTTGGTTTCGACGAAGTTGCCGACGTGCACGCCGGCCGCAAGCTCGGTGCCGGGCCGCAAGCGCGCGAACGGGCCGATCCGGCAGGCGCCATAGGTCGTGACGCCTTCCAGGTCGCAATGCGCCAGCACTTCGGTGCCAGCCGCGAGATTGACGTTGCACAGCCGGCAAAACGGGCCGATCTTCACGCCGTCGCCGAAGGTGACGCCGTCTTCCAGGATCACATCCACGTCGATCTCGACGTCGCGGCCGTGGCTGAAGTGTCCCCGCAAATCGAAACGCGCGGGATCGGCGATACGCACGCCCTCCAACATCAGTCGTTGCGCGTCGCGACGGCGCAGGTAGGCGGTGAGTTCCGCGAGCTGCGTGGGATCGTTGGCGCCGAATGCCTCGATCGGATCGTGCGTCATCACCACGTCCGCCGGCGTGCCGTCGTCCGCAGCCTGCGCGAACACGTCGGTCAAATAGAGTTCGCCCTGCTGGTTGTCGGGCGCCAGCCGGTCGACCCAGCGGCGCAATTGCGGCGATTCCGCGAAGGTGACGCCGGTATTGACGATGCGCACCTCGCGCTGCGCCTCGTCCGCGTCCTTTTCTTCCACGATCGCGCGCACGCGACCCAGGCCGTCGCGCAACACGCGCCCGTAACCGGATGGATCGTCCAGTTCGGCCGCGAGCACAGCCAGTTCAGCATGCGTGCGTACCAGCTCGGTCAGGGTCTCCGAGCGCAGCAGCGGCACGTCGCCGTACAGCACCAGGATTCGCGCGGGATCGGGAATGTCCTGCAAAGCCAGTCGCACCGCATGGCCGGTGCCGCGCTGTTCGGACTGGTGCACCCAGTGGATGTCGGTGTCGCGCGCGAAGGCGGTGCGCACCTGCTCGCCGCGATGCCCGTACACCACGTGCAGGCCCTCCGGACGCAGCGCGCGCGCGGTGTCCAGCACGTGCGCCAGCATCGGCCTTCCCGCCAGCGGCATCAGCACCTTGGGCAACATCGACTTCATGCGCTTGCCTTCGCCGGCGGCGAGGACGATCACGTGCAGAGGGTCGGCCATGCTCACATCTCCCGTTGGGTCCGCAACATTGACGCATAGAACGTCGGACGACAAGTGTCATGAAGTCATGCAGCGGCAAGGTGCCGGGCATTCGCTGCGCCGGATTTGCGCGATGTTGCCGCGGGCGCATGCCGGTGCACCTGACTGCCAGTAGTGGGCGCGATCGCGGCACGGGGTCGTCGCAGGCCGCTCACGTGCATGGGTCGTGGGGGATGCCGCCACCACGCCATTCGTCGCCGATGGGCCTGGGCACCAAAACACCAGGCCGTTCACGCCCCGGCGTTGGTCACGGCGGTCGCGGGAAATCAGGGCGCGGCCTTACCGCGCGCCACGCCCGAACAAAACCACCTCGACGGTCTGCACCAGGATGGCCAGGTCGAACACGAAGTTGTGGTTCTTCACGTAGAACAGGTCGAACTTCAATTTTTCCTCGGCATCCTCGAACGAAGAGCCGTACGGGTAACGCAATTGCGCCCAACCGGTCAGGCCCGGCTTCACGCAATGCCGAAGCGAGTAATAGCGGATGCGCGTGTTGAAGTCGTCCACGAACTGCGGGCGCTCCGGACGCGGACCGATGATGCTCATGTCACCGCGCAGCACGTTCCAGAGTTGCGGCAGCTCGTCCAGCCGGGTCTTGCGGATGAAGCGGCCCACGCGGGTCACGCGGTCGTCGTTCTTGCTGGCCCAGCGCGCCACCCCGTCGCGCTCGGCGTCGGTGCGCATGCTGCGGAACTTGATCACCGGGAACGGTGTGCCGTTTTCGCCCACCCGTTCCTGCCGGTACAGGATCGGCGCGCCGCGGCCCGATTCCAGGCGGATCGCCAGCGTGGTCAGCAGCATGAACGGCCACGTCACCAGCAGCACCAGCGATGCCGTCGAAAGGTCAAAGGCGCGCTTGATGGTGCGGCGTACCGGTGAAATGTTGAAGCCTTCGGAAAACACCAGCCACGACGGATTGGTCAGATCCATCTTGATCTTGCCGGCTTCGCGCTCGAAAAACTCCGCCAGCTCGGTCACCGCCACGCCGCGCTGCTTGCACTCCAGCAGCGCGCCCACCGGCAGGGTGCCGCGGCGATCGTCGGGGCCGACCACGATCTCGTCTACGCCCAGGCGCATGATCCAGCCATACAGGCTTTCATCTGGGTGCAGCAGCGAGGACGCGGGAACCGCCACCGGATCGGAGTCGACCGGGACGTAACCCAGAATCTTGAAGCCGCGCTGATCGGTCTTGCGGCGCATCTTGCGGACGACTTCGGCCGCACGTTCGCCGGCACCCAGCATCACCACGCGGCGCTTGAACAGGTCGGCGTCCACGAAACCCAGGAACGTCATGCGCCACAGCGCCACCATCAGATAGCCCAGCGCCAGCGCGATACCCAGCACTCCCCGCCCAAGATAGCTCGAGGGAATCACGTAATAGAGCACCGTCAGCGCCACCCAGCCCAGCAGGAACGCCACGCCCTGCCGGCTCAACCGGCCCAGCCAGCCGGCCCGCAGGTGCACCTGGTACAAGCCCAGGGCCGCCATCGCGAGAATCAATATCACCGACACCAGCGGCGCGCGCCACTGCAGGGCCCGGCCGAACGCGACCTGGGTATCGAGGTCGCCCCAGTAACGCAGCACCACGGCCGCATAGACGCAGCCTACCAGCAGGACAATTTCGACCAGTACCAACAGGAGCTGCCATTTGAGCGCCCGTTGTCGCAACAACCTGAACATGTCGCTACCCCCGTCCTGTGGGTCTCTGCACCGCCGCTTCGGTCACAAAGCGGACAGCTTTTATACTACGAATGAGACCCCGTTCAAAGTTTTGGACAAACCGAAAAGCCCCTAGCACGAAACGTGCCGAGGGCAGATGGCCGCCTCGGGCTTTCAGGCGCCAATCCCTGTATCTTTCGGTTTTTTTCAACCCCAGAAGGTTCGCATCCCATGTGTGGAATCGTTGCCGCCTGCACCCAGCGCGATGTGGTGCCCATCCTGCTGGCGGGCTTGCACGCGCTGGAATATCGCGGCTACGACTCGGCGGGCCTGGCGGTGCTGGACGAGGGCCGGCTGATCCGACTGCGCGCGCCCGGCAAGGTCGCCGAGCTGGATGCCTTGTGGCGGGCGACGCCACTGCACGGGTGGACCGGCATCGCCCACACCCGCTGGGCCACCCACGGTGCGCCCAACAAAGCCAATGCGCATCCGCATGTTTCGCGCGATACGGTCGCGGTGGTGCACAACGGCATCATCGAGAACCATGCGGAGCTGCGTAGCGAACTAGAGGCCGCGGGTTACGCGTTCACGTCCGACACGGACACCGAAGTCATCGCGCACCTCGTCCACAAGCTCATGGAGGACGGCAAATCCCTGCGCGAAGCGGTCAGCGGCGCGATCCGTCGCTTGCGCGGCGCCTACGCGATTGCCGTGCTGCACCGCGATCACCCGGGCCACGTGGTGGGCGCGCGCCGCGGCAGCCCGTTGTGCGTGGGTGTCGGCATCGGCGAGCACTTCCTGGGTTCGGATGTGCAGGCGCTGATCCAGGTCACCAACCGCATCGTGTATCTGGAAGAAGGCGACGTGGTGGAGATCACGCCGGACGCGCTCGCCATCCATGCCGCCGACGGAGCTCCGGTCACGCGCAAGGTACGCGAGAGCGATCTGTCGATGGATGCCGTCGAGCGCGGACAGTTCCGGCATTACATGCTGAAGGAAATCTTCGAGCAACCCGGTGCAGTCGCCAACACCCTGGAAGGCCGTCTCGCCGACAACCGCATCCTGCCGAACATCTTTGGCGTCGATGCGGACGAGCTGTTGAAGCGCGTGCGCCACGTGCACATCGTGGCCTGCGGCACCAGCTACCACGCCGGCATGGTCGCGCGTTACTGGCTGGAAGGCATTGCGGGCGTCCCGTGCAGCGTCGAGGTCGCCAGCGAATACCGCTACCGCAACGTGGTGGTGATGCCCGACACGTTGTTTCTCGCGATCTCGCAGTCGGGCGAAACCGCCGATACCCTGGCCGCGCTGCGCGACGGCCGCCAGCGCGGCTATCTCGGTTCGTTCGCCATCTGCAACGTTCCGGAATCGAGCCTGGTGCGCGAATCCGATCTCACCCTGATGACCCGCGCCGGCCCCGAAATCGGCGTCGCTTCGACCAAGGCGTTCACCACGCAACTGACGGCGCTGGCGCTGTTGGTGCTGGAACTCGCGCGGCTGCGCGGCGCCGACGCCAGCCGTCTTGCGCAACTGGTCGGCGAACTTGCCAGCCTGCCGCGTCGCCTCGAGGACGCGCTGAAACTGGCGCCCGCGATCGCGCAATTGGCCGAGTCGTTCGTGGACAAGCGTCACGCGCTGTTCTTGGGCCGCGGCGCGCAGTATCCGGTCGCGATGGAAGGCGCGCTCAAGCTGAAGGAAATCTCCTACATCCACGCCGAGGCCTATCCCGCGGGTGAACTGAAGCACGGTCCCCTGGCGCTCGTGGACGAAGATATGCCCGTGATCGCGGTTGCCCCCAACAACCAGTTGCTGGAAAAACTGAAATCTAACCTGGAAGAAGTGCGCGCGCGCGGCGGGGAGTTGTACGTATTCGCCGACGATCAGGCCGACCTGTCGTTGAACGGCAAACGTGGCCAGCTCATGAAGGTGGACGCGGGCGGCAACTTCATCGCGCCGGCGGTGCTCACCGTGCCGCTGCAATTGCTTGCCTATCACGTCGCGGTGTTGCGTGGCACCGACGTGGATCAGCCGCGCAACCTCGCCAAGTCGGTGACGGTGGAGTAACGGGAATGCGTCAGTTGGACGAGAAAAGCGAGTCGGCGCTACACACCCGATCCCCAGTCGATCGCATCCAGATCGACGTTCCCCCCGGTCAGGACCAAACCGACATGCAAGCCACGGAAGCGCTCGCGTTGCTGCATCAGCGCAGCCAGCACGATGGCCGAGGAAGGCTCGACGGTCTGCTTCAGTTCGGCCCAGAGTAAACGCATGGTCGTGCGCGTTTCCGCGTCGGGCACGGTGATCACCGTGACGTCGTGCTCGCGCAGCAAGGCAAAATTCGGCGCGCCGATCGTGG
>DATCSF010000241.1:0-6791 GCA_036568625.1 Rhodanobacteraceae bacterium
GAAATTCATGCGCTAATATCGACCCATGCAATCCGTGGTCATCCATCGTCCCTCCACCTCGCGCCGGCGTTCGTTCGCGGCGGCATTCCTGCCCGGCCGTTTCGATTGGCTGATGGGTTTGTACGCCGAAAACCATAAAAGGCTCGCCCGGCTGTTCGCGCCTGAACGCCTCACTGTCGGTGAATACATTTCATCCGTGGGCGACGGCCTCGACGTGCACCTGTCGGTGCAGGAGCGCCACCCCTACACGCTGGAACTCGGCCTGAGCTACGTGCTGCTGGACGAGACCACCGGCCATCCCGCGCCGTCCGCGCAGCTTCGCAGTTATCTCGATGCGCACATGACCGAGGCGCTGCACTGCGAACCCGGCCGCGACTTGTGGCAAGTGCTGGGTCCGCTGACGCCTGCGCGCAATGTCGTGCAGCATCGCCTGCGCATGAACGGCTTCCTCAACCGCTGGCTGGAATACCTGGCCGAGCAGGGCCATTCGCTGGCGACGCTGGAACGCTTGCGGTCCGCGTCCGAGGCTGCCTGAGCGCGGACCGGCGCAGACGCTGCTGCGTTACTCGCTTGCCCATAACATGGGCAAAAATGTAGTGATGGTCGATTTTGCAGTGCCTGCACGTCGCGTTTCGATTCCGCTCGCTGCGCGCGAGCTGCGTTCAACGCGAACGGGGGGCAGTGCGTCGCTACCGAAAAAACCAAGCCCGCTTTCGCGGGCCTGATTTCGTGCTTACGGAATTTTCCGAATCAACCGTCCTTCGAATCCAGGCCGCGGCGCTCCAGCAGCGGCTCGATGCGTGGCGCGTGGCCGGCGAAGTCGCTGAACAGTTCCATCGCATCCTTGCTGCCGCCCTGCGACAGCAGCTTCGCGCGGAAGCGGTCGCCGTTCTCGCGGGTCAGGCCGCCGTGCTGCTTGAACCATTCGACCGTGTTGGCGTCCAGCACTTCCGACCAGATGTAGGCGTAGTAGCCCGCCGAGTAGCCGCCCATGATGTGGCTGAAGTAGGGCGTGCGATAGCGCGGCGGAACCGGCGCGAAGTCGGTGCCGTTGGCTTTGAGTGCCGCCGCCTCGAACGCCATCACGCCGCCGGCTTCGGGCACCTTGTTGGCACCGATCTGGTGCCAGCTCTGGTCGAGCATCGCGGCGCCGAGGTACTCGGTGGTGGCGAAGCCCTGGTTGAACTTCGAGGTCGCCAGCACCTTGTCCAGCAGTGCCTTCGGCATCGCTGCACCGGTTTCGTGGTGCTTGGCATAGTGCGCCAGCACGCTCGGCCAATCGGCCCACATCTCGTTCACCTGCGAGGGGAACTCCACGAAATCGCGCGGCACGCTGGTGCCCGAGAAGTACGGGTACTTCACCTTCGAGAACATGCCGTGCAGCGCGTGGCCGAATTCGTGGAACATCGTGGTGACCTCGTCCCACGTCATCAGGGTCGGGCCGCTGGCGGGCTTGGTGATGTTGAGGTGGTTGGCGACCACCGGCAGGTTGCCTGTCAGTTCCGACTGGCTGACGTACGCATTCATCCACGCACCGCCGCGCTTGGACGGACGCGCGTACGGATCGAACAGGAAGATCGCGAGCTGGCTGCCATCCTCGTTGAAGACGTCGTACACCAGCACGTCCTGGTTGTAGACCGGAAGATCGGTGCGCTGCTTGAAGTTGATGCCGAACTCCTGGTTGGCGGCGTAGAACACGCCGTTCTCCAGCACGTTCTTCATCTCAAAATACGGCTTCAACTGGCTCTCGTCGAACGCGTATTTGTCGGCGCGCACCTTCTCGGTGTAATACGACCAGTCCCACGCGGCCAGCTTGAAGGTCGGTTCGCCCTTGGCGGCTTGGGTCTTGTCGATCATCGCCTGCAGGTCGGCGGCTTCGCGCCTGGCGTTGGCCACCGCCGGCGGCGCCAACTTGCCGAGCATGTCGTTCACCGCTTCCGGCGTTTTCGCGGTCTGGTCGGCGAGGCCGTACGCCGCCCAGTTCGGGTAGCCCAGCATCTTCGCCTTCTCGGCGCGCAGCTTCATCACCTTCGACACGATCGCGGTGTTGTCGTACGGGTTGCCGCGGCTGCCGCGGACCAGGGATGCTTCGTAAATGCGCTGGCGCAACGCGCGGTTGTCGAGCTGCGCGATCACCGGCTGGATCGTGGTGTTGACCAGGGCGATCACGTATTTGCCGTCGAGGTCGCGTTCCTTCGCCGCCTTGGCGGCAGCATCGATCTGCGCATCGGTGAGGCCGGCGAGCTCGTCGCGGTTTTCCACCACCACGGCCGAATCGTTCACTTCGGCCAGCACGTTCTGGCTGAAGTCGGTGCCGAGTTTCGCCAGCTCGCCGTTGATCTCCTTCAGGCGTGCCTTGTCGGCGTCGGAAAGCTGTGCGCCGGCGCGCACGAAGTCGTCGTGGTAGCGCTCGACCAGGCGCACGCCCTGCGCATCGAGGCCCAGCGCGTCGCGGCTGTCGTACAACTTCTGCACGCGTGCGAACAGCTTCGGGTTCAGCATGATCGCGTCGCGGTGGGCCGAGAGTTTTGGCGCGTACTCGGCCTGGATGGCCTTCTTGGCGTCATTGTTCTCGACGCCCGACAGGCTGAAGAAAACGGTGGTGGCGCGATCGAGGATCTGGCCGGACTTCTCCATCGCGACGATGGTGTTGTCGAAGGTCGGCGCGTCGGCGTTGTCGGTGATCGACTCAATTTCCTTGAGGTGGTCGGCCATGCCGCGATCGAATGCAGGCGCATAGTCGGAATCGGTGATCTTGTCGAACTGCGGGAAGTGCAGCGGCAGCGGGCTTTCGGTGAAGAACGGATTGCCCGAATCGACGGCTGCGGCTTGCGACGGCGCAGCGCTCGATTCGGATTCCTTGTTGGCGTCGGTCGAACTGGCGCAACCGGCCAGAAGGCCGGTCAGCGCAAGGGCCAGCGTCAGCGAAGCTTTCATCATTGCGGACTCGTTGGGAGGAACGGCCATCCTACCCAAGGCCTCGCACTTTTGCCCATGACCAATGGCACGTTTGCGCGCTTTCGTGATTGCGCAGGCATGAAAAAGCCCGCGCATAGCGGGCCTGGAAAAGCGCATCAGAACTGGCGGAGCGGACGGGACTCGAACCCGCGACCTCCGGCGTGACAGGCCAGCATTCTAACCAGCTGAACTACCGCTCCGCATTGTTCCGTCTTACCTTGAACCATCCATGGTGGCACTGCCGTTCGCCATCCATGGCTCACCGGTTCCGCTTCACGCGAACGTTCACTGGACGTTCGCAATCGTTCGCGGAACCACCAGCTGAACTACCGCTCCGCACTTGATTTTCGTGTCCGGCTTGTTGCATTTGCCGGGTCGCACATTTTACTTGCATCACCGCGTGCCATGGCAACAGCCATGGCGTCCCCACGGGGATTCGAACCCCGGTCGCCACCGTGAAAGGGTGGTGTCCTAGGCCTCTAGACGATGGGGACAGCGTGGGGATTTGGTGGAGCCAGCCGGGATCGAACCGGCGACCTCTACAATGCCATTGTAGCGCTCTCCCAGCTGAGCTATGGCCCCACGCTGGGAACGCGCAAGAATAGGTGCGGGCGGTTTCAGCGTCAAGATTTTTTTGCCTGAAAATCATTTCGCGCATGACCCGCGGGAGGGATGTTTTGCACGAAATCCAGTTCATCCGCGACCTGGCCTGCGTGATGCTGGCGGCAGGCGTGGTGGTGGTGGTGTTTCCGCGCTTGCGGCTGCCGGTGCTGCTCGGCTACATCGTGGCCGGCGTCCTGATTGGTCCGCACATGCCGTGGCGGTTCATCACCGACCAGCGCACCATGCAATCGATCGCCAATCTGGGCGTGGTGCTTCTGATGTTCACGCTGGGCTTGGACTCCAATCTGCGCAAGCTGCGTGCGTTGGGCGCAGGCGTGATGCTTGCCGCGTTGGTGGAAGTGGGCATGATGCTGTGGGTGGGCATCGAGATCGGACGGCTGGCGGGAATGCAGGCGCGCGAGGCGTTGTTTCTTGGCGGCGTGATCTGTTTTTCGTCCACCATGATCGCGCTGCGCACGGTCGGCGACCGCGGCTGGCGCGGGCAGCCTTTCGTCACCGGCATGGTCGGCATGCTGGTGTCCGAAGAAGTGCTGACCGTGGTGCTGATCACGGTGTTGAGCGCGATCGCGGCAGGCAGCGCCGACACCACCGACATTGCCTTCACGGTGCTGTGGCGGATGCTGTTGTTTGTCGCGGTGGCCCTGGTATTGGGCCTTCTGCTGCTGCCGCGTTTGCTGGATTGGCTGGCCAGGCGTGGGCGCGACGAACCGTTGCTGGTGACCGCGCTGGGCATATGCTTCGGTGCCTGCCTGCTGGCGGTGTGGGAAGGTTTCAGCGTGGCCTTGGGCGCGTTCCTGGCTGGCGTGGTGGTGGCCGAGGCGCGCTGTTCGGACCGGATCGTGCGGCTGGTGCGGCCCGTGCGCGACATGTTTGCGGCGATCTTCTTCGTCGCGATCGGATTGTTGCTCGACCCGACCCAGATGCTGCCGTGGATTGGGCCGGCCTTGGGTTTGGCCTTGGCGGTGATCGTGGGCAAGACGCTCGCGTGTAGCGTGGGTGCATTCGTGTGCGCGGGCCGCAGCGCGCGCGAAGCATTGCGCACCGGCCTGACGATGGCGCAGATCGGCGAGTTCTCGTTCGTGATCGCAGCGCTGGGCATTGCGGCTGGCGCGGTCGGCACATTCCTGTATCCCCTCACGGTGACGGCAGCGGTGGTATGCATGCTGGTTTCCCCGTTGCTGCTGCGCACGGAACCCGCGATCCTGGCCGGCTTGCGTCGTGCGACCCCCGCATCGGTGCGTTCGCTGGCGCAGGGTTACCACGAATGGATCGGCGGCACCGCATCGGTGCAACGCGATGCCATGCTGGCGAAGATGCTGCGCCGCCTGCTGTGGCACATCGCGGTGAACCTGGTGCTGGTGTGCGCGGTGTTCGCGATCGGCGCGTTTGCCAGCGCGATGCTGCCACGCTGGTGGCCGCAGTTGCCGCTGTCACCGGTCGCGCGGCGCTCGCTGATTTGGGCGATCGCGCTGTTCGTGTCGCTGCCGATGCTTGTCGCGGTGTATAGAAAAGCCGACGCACTGGGCATGCTGCTGGCCGAGCTTGGTATCAGCGAGCAGGTGCACGGCGTGCGGACCGCGGGGCTGCGCCGGGTACTGGGCAAACTGGTGCCGCTGGCGTCGCTGGCCGGCATGGCCTTGCTGGTGAGCGCACTGGGCAGCAGCATCCTGCCACCGCGCGGGGTGCTGGTGGCGCTGCTGGCCATCGGCGCCTTCACGGTGTGGTTCCTGTGGGGTTCGCTGGTGCGCGTGCACGCGCGCATGCAGGCGGCGTTGCGCGACCTGATCGAACAGGAACCCTCCGCGCCACCGTGAGCGGGGGTCGGCCCCGCATCGGCGCCCGTCAAAAAGGCGCAAAACCACGAACACCATGGTTGCGGCGCCCGCGTGCGCGCATATGGATCTTCAATTCCGCCGCATCGCAAACATCCCTCGGCCCGCGAGCAGAGACAGGCGCTCGATGACATGGACCGGCGGTGGAGCAGACCGGTATTTTGTCGCGAAACATTACACTTGAAATCGCGTTGCTGGCAGTGCATGAAATCCTTGAAAAAACAATCGACTGAGATTAGTGCGGACGCCTGCGCGGATGTCGGGAACCATTACATATTCCACGCCCAGGCACCGTTAAATTTCAAATAAGTTTTTTGAAAACAGCCAATTATAAATTGGCACATGACTTGCTTTATTTGATGTAGGGCCAGCCATATAAAACAGTGCCCAAGGAGAGTGTATGAAAAAGCGAGCGATCTTCGGATTCATGTCGGCTGCGGCCATTGCGTTGTTTACACTGGCTACACCTGCCGTTGCAGTCCCGGTTTCCCAGACCATCAACCTGGACCAGGTTTTTACCGGCAACACGCCCGATGGCCCGGCGCCGTGGCTCACGGCGACCTTCACCTACGACGTGGGTTCGACCACGGGTACCCTGGTTCTGCAGTCGAACCTGAGCGATTCGGATTTCGTGCAGGGTGCGATGGGTGTGACCGGCTGGGGCTTCAACATTGACCAAACCCTTGCCAGCTTCAATTGCACCAGTGGCACCTGCGCGGACACCGTGCTGACTTCAGGGGTCAACTCCGGGCCAGTCCCCGGCGGGTTCAACCTTGGCTTCGGTTGGACTTCCCAGAATCGTTTTGACGGAAGCGATACAGCTACCTATCTGCTGACCTTCGACAGCGCGCTGGACGGTACCTCGCCCTTCGTGGCCAACGGCAGCGGGTGGCTTTCCTTCGCCCACATACAAGGCATCACGGGCGACTGCAGTGGCTTTATCGTATCGGGCACTGGCACCCTCGGCACATCCGAGGGCCCCTGCCATGTGGTTGTGCCTGAACCGGAAGCACTGGGATCACTGGGCATGTTCGGTCTCGGCGCGCTGCTGATCGGGGTGTTCCTTGGCATGCGGCGCCGTTACTGCTGAACCGGCTGTCTTCGCAGCGAGACACATGCAGCCCCCCGGAAACGGGGGGTTGCGTTTTTACGGGCTGCCCGTCTCGCTGCCGCGGCAGGAAAGCCTCCCCGCAGGAACGTTTCATGCGATCGAGGATTTTTCGATCGACATCGGCTCGTTGCTGGGCACCCGTACGGCGTACGTCGGCTTCATCGGCGATACCGGCGCCGGTCGGCAGAACGGGGATATTCTCGACTGGACTTCCGCAGTACGGCGACGTGGCCACCGCCCGTCGTGGCCGGGCATTGGAATGGGCG
>DATCSF010000242.1:0-6331 GCA_036568625.1 Rhodanobacteraceae bacterium
CCGGACGAGGCGGATGTCCATGTGTTCCAGTGGATCGGCACGGCAAAAGCGTTGGCCGAGAAAAGCGCGGTGAGCGCCAGAAAACCAAGTACGCGCATTGGGTGTCCCTCCATGCGGTTAGCCCCTCTATGACACCGCAACTTTTGTGCCACAAAATAATCTTCCATGTATCAATACGATGCATTTCCAGAGCCACAAAACGACGTGTGAACTGTCAGGGATTCCGGCACACGGAAATTCAATGGCGCCCGTTCTTCTCGAAAAATCCATCCCCGTATCAATCGTTTGCCGCGGAGAGCCCGTACCGGTCCGACTGTAAGATATTCGGACGCACCACAGCGGCTGCCATGGCCCCCTGTCTTGGCACCGGGTTCGCTTGAACGAACACACCGGGATCCTGCAAGGCCGGCCCCGATCACGAGTCGCCCGAAACGGGCCTTCGCTCGCCGATCAGGTGGGTTGCGGCCCGATCATCGAACGAGGCTGGCGGAATTTTTTCCGGGACCACAACGAAACGACGTCAACAGCAGATCCCTCGGGCGAGTTTTCTTCGCAGTCACACCCCACACGCCTCAGCCATCGCCTTTTCCAGCGAACGCTCCGGCTGCTCGCGCATCGCCGCCAATTCGCCGGCATCCCACGCTCGCCGCACGCGTCCATCCATCAGCAGCACGACCCGGGTCGCATGACGTTCGGCGGTGTCCAACGAATGCGTGGCGAGCAACACGCTGGTGTCGCCCTGCGCAATGAGGGCGGCGAGGTACGTCTTGAATGCCAGGGCGCTGCGCGGATCGAGCCCGTTGAACGGTTCGTCCAGCAACAACAAGGGCGGCTCGCCAAGCAAGCCCAGCAGGATACCGAGCTTCTGCCGCATTCCGAGCGAATAACTTGCGATGCGCCGGTCCAGCACTGGCGTCAGCGACAGGGTTTCGCCGAGTGCGAGCGTGGCCGGTGGGATGGCCGGCAATCCGCGCGCGCCCGCGAACAGGGCCAGGCATTCACGGCCCGTCAGTAACGCCGGCAGGCTTGGCGGATCGATTGCGAACCCGATCTCCGATTTCGCTTTTCGCGGGGCTTTCGCAACGTCGTGCCCGGCGATGCCGACCGTCCCACCGCACAACGGCGCGATACCGGCGATGGCGTGCAGCAAGGTGGTTTTGCCCGCGCCATTGGGGCCGATCAGCGCAACGAATTCGCCACGCATGATTTCCAGGTCGATGCCGTCCAGCACGCGTGCGTCGCCGTGAGCAACGCGCAACTGGGCGACGCGAAGCAAAGCCGTCATGCCCTGGAATCCGGAGGCCGCGTTGAGCCAAGGATTCCAACAAGCGGCCCTGCCGAAACTGCGGCCGCGCAGACGACCCATGCCAGCGCGATCGCAGCGCGCCCGCCCAGAATCGCACCGACGGCCATCGAAGCCAGCCCGCACGACGCGGCAACCAGCGGATAGCGAAGCGAAGCCGCGCGCGCGAAACCGACATCCAGTGGCGTTGCGCCGAGCAGGTGCACTGCGGTCGTGGTCGCATCGGCGCTGGCGCGCATCGCCACCGCCAACCATGACCACGACAGCACCAGCAGGACCAGGGCCGCCACCATCGGAATGGACGGCCCATTCGGCACCGCGCCCAGCACGATTCCGACCATCACGAAGCTGCCGCCACGCCGCCATCGCACCATCGCGGCGCGGCGCTGCCAGTCGAGCAGATGCGGCAGGCGAGAATCCTTCAACCACGGCAGCGCAAACAAGGGCTCACGTATGCCGTCCGCTTGGTGAACCCGTGCAAGCACCCCTCGACGGAACACACGCGCCACCGCAACGGCGGTCCCCACGACCAGCGCAAGCTCGATTCCCGCCAGTGCGTAAACCAGATCCCCGCGATGCGGGGCAGCCGTGGCGACGCCCAGCAGCAGTGCCGTGATGAACGCGAGCGACACCAGCAACGCCACCGACGTGACCAGCAACACGGTGCTCGCCGCTGCGCCCCGCGCGATCGGCAAGGCGCCGCACCATCCGAACCGCCATCGCTCCAGGGCACCCAGCAATCGTCGGTACGTGATCGCATGACTGCCGCCCAGGGCAAGCAACGCGCCGGCCGCCAGGCACCATCCGTAACCGCCGTAGAAGTCGCCGCACGCGATGGCCGTGCAGCACGTCAACAGCAATGCGGGAGCGCCGATGAGTCGCACGAACGCAATCGCCCCCGTGCGTCGGAGCACAAGCCAATCGGCGCGCATCGCGGGGTGCCACAGGGCGCTCATCGACGCGCATTGTGTCATTCCGGGCCGTGCGCAGCAAAAACCCGCCTTGCGGCGGGTTTTGCATACATGTTCGAAGCGGCTGTTGTGAAAAGTCAGGCCAAGGAGAGCCACGGTGGTCTCCCCCAAGAGCGATGCCGTTTCAGCGAGCTTGAGGCAGGTGGTGCAGCGACCATGGATGATCGCACAAATTACGCCTACGCCCTCGCCACCGCATAACGCTTCAACCTCGCGGCGAACTCGACCAACTTGCGGTTGCCGCTGGCTTCGGCTTCGCGGCACCACTGCTGCAACGCGGCCAACGCTGATTCGGGCTTGCGCTGTTCCATCAACGCGGCGAGGCGCGCGCGATATTCGCTGATCTGCTGCAGGCGCGGGCGGTTTTCCACGATGCTGGCCAGACGCGCCTTGCCGGTCTGGTCCAGCCAGCGTCCGCCATTGGCGAGCGCGCGGCGCAGCCGGCGGCGGGGCATTGCCCCGAAGTGACGTGTGCCTTCCGCATTCGATTGCTCGCGCACGGTGGGCTTGATGACCGTCCTGTAGTAGTCGGTCATGGCCTCGAAGCGGTGCGTCAACAGGGCCTTCAGCGTAATCATGTCGGGCAGGGATACGTTCGGACGTTCGTCGAGCGAAGGGGCGACACGCAGCACTTTCGCCAACCGGACCTTTTCCAGCCCACGGATCACCAGCCAGCCAATGTCGACCTCGAACTTGCGCAACGCGAACTTCGCGGAACTCGGGAACGCGTGGTGGTTGTTGTGCAGCTCCTCGCCGCCCACCCACACGCCCCACGGCGTGAGGTTGGTGGCCTTGTCTGCGGTTTCGAAATTGCGGTAGCCCCACCAGTGGCCGAGACCGTTGACGACGCCCGCGGCCCAGAACGGAATCCACGCCATCTGCAGCGCCCAGACCGCGCCGCCGATCACGCCAAACAGGGCGATGTCGATGATCGCCAGCAGCGTGACGCCCAGGTACGGATACGGCGTGTAGAGATGCCGCTCGATCCAGTCGTCGGGCGTGCCGCGGCCGTACTTCTGCAGGTCCGCTTCGTTGGCGGCTGCGGCGCGGTACAACTCGGCGCCCTCGAAGAACACCTTGCCGATGCCCGCAACCTGCGGACTGTGCGGATCTTCCGCGGTCTCGCAATGCGCATGGTGCTTGCGATGCACCGCGACCCATTCCTTGGTCACCATGCCGGTGCCGAGCCAATTCCAGAAGCGCAGGAAATGCGACACCAGGGGATGGAAATCCACGCCGCGGTGCGCCTGGCTGCGGTGCAGGTACAGGGTGACGGCGAAAATGGTGAGCTGGGTCGAGACCAGCACGTACAGAAGCATCGCGAGCCAGCCGGCGTTGGCCAGGCCGTGCGCGGCAAATTGCAGGAAGGCGTCTAACATCGTGGGATGGGCGGCAGAAGAGGCGGAAGAAGTCGGACCCGGTACCGACGAGTCTACGGCAGATGCACCGTCCTCGCCACAGGCTTGCCTTGACTATGTGATGACCGCAACAATTATTTCAATGCCCCTCGCGTGCAAATAATCGAATGGCGACATCGCCGGCGTTGCTGGAACTCCATCGCGTGGGCCGCCGGTTGTCCGGGCGCGAGGTCCTCCACGATCTCTCATTCAGCCTGCGGCGCGAGGACGTACTGGGCTTGCTGGGCGTGAACGGCGCCGGCAAATCGACGACATTGGCGATCATTGCGGGCGCGTTGCGACCCAGCTCGGGAAGCGTGCGCATCGATGGGAAAGACGCGAGCGATGATCGCCGCGCCATTCGCGACCGTATCGGCTGGATGCCGGAGAGCGTGCCGCTGTGGCCCGAATTGACCGTGGCCGAGGCGCTGCATGCCTGCGCACGCCTGCGCGGGCTGTCGAATGCAGCACGCAGGACCGCCTGCGAACGCGAGCTCGCGCGCCTGGAATTGGGCGAAGTCGCGCGCCGCACCTGCGGGCAACTGTCGCTCGGCCTGAAACGCCGGGTCGGCCTCGCGCAGGTGCTGCTGCACGAGCCCGACCTGCTGGTGCTGGACGAACCAGGCAACGGCCTCGACCCCGTGCAGACTGCGCAACTGCGCGAGCTGATCGAAAAGCTCAAACCCGGGCGCGGCATCATCCTGTCCAGCCACGTGCTGGCCGAAGTGGAGGCGATGTGCAACCGCGTGGTGATCCTGCACGACGGGCGTGTCCGCCACGAAGCCCCGCTGGATGGCCAGCGCGGCCAGCTCGACGCGCAATTCCGCGCGATCGCCACGCAACCGGCGGGCGCCGCCGCATGAGCGCGTTCACGGTCGCGCGCATCGACCTGAAGCGCCTCGCGGTGCGTCCGTTCGCGTGGACGCTGGCCGGCATCGTGCTGGCGATGATGGCGTGGCAATTCCTGCTGGGCCTGTCGGCTTTCATGCACGCGCAACCCGCGGTGCCCGGCGGGGTGGCCGGTCCCGGCTTCACCGACAGGGTGGTGGCACCGTACCTGCTCAATTACATCCAGTTGTGCCTGGTGATCGCGCCGTTGATCACGATGCAGGCGCTGGCCGGCGAGCGCAGCGCACAGCGCCTCGCATCGCTGATGGCAGCGGGCGCTTCCGGCGCGCAGATCGTGCTCGGCAAGTTCATGGCGCGGCTGGTGTTCCTGTGGCTGCTGTTGATTCTGGTCGCGACGATGCCGCTGGTGTTGGCGCATGCGGCGCATCCCGACTGGGGCCAGTTCGCGGCGGCGCTGATCGCGGGTGCGCTGTGCGTCGCCGCGCTCGCCGCGATCGGCATCGCAGCTTCGGCGTTCACACCGGAGCCTGCGCTGGCCGCGACCGCGGCGCTCTTGATCGGCGAGGGCTTGTCGCTGATCGACGCCGGCGTGCGCATCGCCGGTGGCGAAAGCGGCTGGCTGGGTTATCTCGCATTGCACACGCATCTGGCAGCGGCCATGCGCGGACTGCTGCGCAGTGAAGACATCGTGTATTTCGTCTTGATCATCGCGCTGGCGCTGGCGCTCGCGATCCGCCGCGTCGGCGCGGAACGGGAGCACGGCTGATGCGCCACGCATGGCAAGGTTGGCTGTACGCGCTGCTGTGCGTGGTGATCGCGGTGTGCCTGGCCGCGCTGTCGGTGCGTTTTTCCTTCACCGCCGACTGGAGCGCCGGCGCGCGCGCCACCATCGCGCCGCAAAGCCGGTCGCTGCTGCAACAACTGGAAGGCCCGCTGGAGGTCACGAGCTACGCGCGGCCCGGCACGCTGCGCGCCAAGACCCGCCTGCTGATCGACCGCTATCGGCGTTTCAAGCCCGACCTCGACTTGAAGTTCGTCGATCCGGACCTCGATCCCATCGCGACGCAGGACGCCGGCATCACCGCCGACGGTGAGCTGGTACTGGCGTGGAACGGCCGCTCGCAACCCGTCATGCAACTCGACGAGCAGGATTTTTCCGACGCGCTGGTGCGGCTGGCGCGCGGCGGTACGCAGCTGGTGGCGTTCGTCACCGGGGACGGCGAGCGCGACGCCATCGGCAAGAATGCGGCCGACCTCGGCGATTTCGTGCAGCGACTTTCCTCTCGCGGGGTTCGCGCGCTACCGTTGAACCTCGCGGAAGCCGCCGAAGTGCCGCGCAACGCGAACCTGGTGGTGCTGGCGAGCCCGCAGGCGGCGCTGTTGCCGGGTTCCGTGAAAAAGCTCGAGGACTACGTTGCCGACGGCGGCAACCTGCTATGGCTCACCGAACCGGGCGCCGATGATTTGGGACTCACGCCGCTGGTGCAGGCGCTCGGCATCAAGCGCCTGCAAGGAACGCTGCTCGACGCGCAAGGCACCGATGGCGTCGGCGATCCGCGCATGCTGGTCGCGACGCACTATCCACCGCAGACCATCAGCGAGGGCTTCAATGCCAACACGCTGTTTCCGCGCGCGGCGGCACTGGCCGCGCTTTCGAACGGGGCATGGAACGTGCAGCCGATCCTGCAATCGAGCCCGCGAAGCTGGAGCCAGACCACGCCGGTCGATCCCGCGCAAGCCGCGTTCGATCCGGCTTCGGGCGGGTTGAAAGGCCCGCTTACGTTCGGCTATGCGTTGAGCCGTCTGTCGCC
>DATCSF010000243.1:0-13588 GCA_036568625.1 Rhodanobacteraceae bacterium
TTTTGCATCATGGATTCGAGCAGCCGCGCCGGCGGTGCCACCCAGTCCGATTGCGCGTACGCGGCGATGCGGTTGTCGTGCAGGTAGTCGAGCCGATAGTACAGATCGGTGCCCTGGAGCCATGGCGCCACGGCCATGCGTGCCACCTGCAGCGTCGCGTTGCGTTCCGGCCCGCTGGCGGGAGATTGCGCCAGCGGTGCTGTCGGCGCGGTGAGCGTGTAATGCCTGGGGAACGCCTGGCGGGACGCGACGTGGCTGCAGCCGGCAAGCATCAGCATGCATGCGCCAACGGCGAAGCCGTTTCGAATCATGGCCGGTGCTCCTTCTTGCTGCCGTCGTCGAAGCCCGGTTCGCCGGGTCCAGGCGGATGCCGGGGCGGACCGAAGAGCAGGCTTTGCGGCTTGGCCTTCAATTCGCGCAACAACTCGTCCAATTGCTGCGATGTGCGCAGCAGGCTCTCGCTGAGCGCGTCGAAACCGGGCACAGTCTGGCTGTTGAGCTTGTCGCTCAACTGCCGGCTCGATTGCGCGAGTGCCTCAATGGATGCCTCGAGTTTGGCGGCGTCGCGCACCGGCGTTTGCGCCGCGCGCACGAGATCGTCGGCGTGCGCCAGCAGCGCGTGGCTTTGCACCACGCCGTGCTGCACGCTGTCCAGCAGCGCGGGCAGCCGCGTCTCGATGGTGGCGAGCTTGCGGGTGGCCACGTCGATCTGCTGCAGCGAGGCGGCGATGTGCTCGCGGTTGTTCTCGTCGAGCACCTTGCGCGCACTGGCCAGCACGTCCTGGAGATCCTGCATGTCCTTGCGCGCGGAGCCCATGAGGAAATCGAGCAGGCTTTGGCGCATGGGGATGCGCGCCGGATGTTCGTCGCTGGTCGCCAGCGGCGCGCGGCTGCCCTCGCCGAGTTTGAGTTCCAGCACGCTGCCGCCGGTCAAGCCCTGCATCGCCACCACCGCGTAGGTGGCGTGGGTAACGTAGGCGTCGCGCTTGAGCTGCAGGCGCATCACTACGCGCGAGCGGTCGTCCGGGTCGAACCCGAGCTTGGCGATGTGGCCGACCACCAGTCCCTTGAAGCGGACGTCGGACTGTTCCGCCAGGCCGCCGACGGATTGGCTGGTGACGATTTCGTAGACCAGCGGTTCGTCCTGGCGATCGGCCAGCCAGTAATAAATCAGCACGGCTCCGACTGAAAACACCACCAGGAACGTCACGGCGATGAAGGCGTGCGCGCGGTTTTCCATCCTAGTTTGCTCGGCCGGTGGCGAGGGATTGCAGGCGGTTCTCGCCCTCGCGCGCGCGGAAGAAATCCGTGATGAACGGATGTTCAAAGCGGGCCACATCCTCCAGCGTGCCGACGGTGATCAGCTTGCCGTCGGCCAGCACCGCGATGCGATCGCTCAAGGTGGCCACGCTGTAGATGTCATGCGTGATCATCACGGCGGTCAGGTTGAGTTCCTTGTGCAGTTCGCCGAGTAGTCTGTCGAATTCGGACGCGGAGCCCGGATCGAGCCCGGACGTGGGTTCGTCCAGAAACAGCAATTCTGCTTCCAGCATCAAGGCGCGAGCCAGCGCTGCACGCTTGGCCATGCCACCGGAAAGCTCGAACGGGTATTTCCACGCGTCTTCGGGGGCAAGCCCGACCATGTGCAGCTTCAGGGCAATGCCTGCGCGCAGCGTGTCCTCGTCCACATGGATGCCTTCCTTGCGCAGCTCGCGCACCGGGAAGGCAAGGTTGTCGTAGACGGTCATGGCGCTGAACAGCGCCGATTGCTGGAACAGCACGCCCCAGCGGCGCCGCAGCAGTCGCGCTTCCCAGGTTTCAAGCTCGTCGAGCGTCTTCCCGAACACCCAGATCGAGCCGCGGTCCGGTCGCTGCAGCCCGATGATCTGCTGCAGCAGGGTGGTCTTGCCCGAGCCGGAGGCGCCGATCACCGCCATCATTTCGCCGCGCGTGACTTCGAGATCGAGGCCGCGATGGATCGGTTGGCCACCGAGCCGCGAGTGCAGGTTCTCCACCTGGATCACCGCCGCGTCGGTTCCGGAATTGGTGGCGATCATCGATTGCTCACAAAAGGCCGACATGCGTCAGCAGCGCGCCGGCGGTGGCGTCGAACAGCAGGATCAGGGTCAGGCTGGTCACGACCGACAAGGTCGTGTTGCGGCTCATGGCCTCCGTGCTGGGAGATGCATTCATGCCGAAGTAACAGCCGACCACCGCGATGGTCATGCCAAACAGCGCACCCTTGGCCAGGCCAATCCAGAAATTGACGATCTGTACCTGCGCGGGCAATTGCGCCAGAAATTGCCGGTACCCCACGCCCAGGTTCGCCTGCGCCGTCACGGCGCCACCGATCAGGGCGGCGAAATCCGTCCATACGACCAGCAGCGGCAGCGTGATGCAGGCGCCGACCACTTGGGGCAATGCCAAGCGCAGGCTGGGCGAAGATCCGAACGCGCGCAGCGCGTCGTATTCGCCGGTGAGGTGCATCGCGCCGATGCCGGCGGTCATCGCCGAACCCGAGCGACCCGCCAGGATCAGTCCGCAGATCACCGGGCCGAGTTCACGCAGCACCGCCAGTCCCATCATGCCGACGATCATCGTCGCGGCGCCGAACTGCTGCAGCGCCATGCCGATCTGTATGGCCATCACCACGCCGATCAGAAAACCCACGCAGCCCAGCAGCAGCATCGACGTGGCACCGATGTGGTAGATCGCCGCCGTGGTTTCCTTCCACGGGATCACGCGCGGATGGCGCACGCAATTGGCCCCGTCCACCATTAACTGGCCGATCAGCAACAGGATGCCGCCCGCGACTTTCGCAAAACCGATTACGCGGTTGCCGGCGCGTGCTATCGCGTCGTCCAGGCGATGCGGTGGCGGCGCCTCGGGGAAGCGGGTGTCCGCGAGCCATCTGAACCAGCGACGGTGATAATCGTGACATTCCAGATGGTCCGGCAATCGATGGCCCCACACGTCCCACAGCAAACGCGCGCCCGCACTGTCCAGCGCATCCACGTGCTGCAGGTTCCAGCGGTAGTTGTGCGGAGCGTCGAGTTCGCCGAGTTCGCGCGCGAGGCGCCGCCGCCGGTGCGTGGCCAGTAGCAGGGTCCACGAGCCCCTGAGACATATCTCCAGATCGTGCGCGTGTTCCCAGTCGGCGTCGGACTCGGTGTTGGCCATGAAGTGCGTCCTGGCGACGGCCGTGGAACTCGCGTCGAATTCGCGGCCATCATCATCCGTGTTTGCTCGCAAACATGGATGTAGCCCCGAACGCGTGAACACCGCGTGATCCGGTACGCACGGTTCCTGAGCGCACTCGCGGTAGTGGCACGGAAAGCAAAAGGCCGACTCCCCGGGAATCGGCCTTTCGCGAATGCCTGGTGCTGGTGGGCGGTGCAGGGATCGAACCTGCGACACCTGCCGTGTGAAGGCAGTGCTCTACCGCTGAGCTAACCGCCCAGCCGTGATGCGAACGCGCAAGTCTACGGGCGGCGCGTATTCCGGTCAATCGAGGGCAGGGTCGTTGTTACAATCCGTCGCTCGACTTCCCCGGACGCCCGCCATGGAACACATCCTGCATGCCTTGCTCAATTTCCAGATTACGCCCTGGAAGGTGGTGGGGTTTCTTGGTACCGCCATTTTCGCGTCGCGGTGGTTCGTACAGCTTTATGCCACGAGGAAGCATCGCAAGGTCGTGATGCCGGTGCTGTTCTGGTACATGTCGGTCTGCGGCAGCGTGCTGCTGCTCGCCTACTTCATCTTCGGCAAGAACGATTCGGTGGGCATTATTTCCAACCTGTTCCCGATGTTCGTGGCGCTGTACAACGTCAGCATGCACCTGCGCCATGCCGACAGCGACAAGGCGAGCGGCGCCGCGGCGTAACGGCCGCCGCTGCGGGCAGGCATGCATCAATCCGGATCGTAATCGAGGTTGGCCGACAGCCAGCGCTCGGCTTCGGCCAACGTCCAGCCCTTGCGCTCCGCGTAGTCCTCTATCTGATCCTTGGTGAGCTTCCCGACCACGAAGTACTGGCTGTCGGGGTGGCTGAAGTACCAGCCCGACACCGCGGCGGCGGGATACATCGAGAAGCCTTCGGTGAGTTCGATGCTGGCGTTGTTCGTCGCATCCAGCAGGCGGAACAGGGTGGCTTTTTCTGTGTGATCGGGGCAGGCGGGATAGCCGGGTGCGGGGCGGATGCCACGCCATTTCTCTGCGATCAGGTCCTCATTGGTGAGGTTCTCTTCGGGCGCGAAACCCCAATACTTCCTGCGCACTTCGCGGTGCGTCCATTCCGCCAGCGCTTCCGCCATGCGATCGGCCAGCGCCTTCAGGATGATCGCCGAATAATCGTCGTTGTCCTTCCTGAAGCGTTCCAGGTGTTCCTCGATGCCGAGTCCGGCGGTGACTGCAAAACCGCCTATCCAATCCTCGACGCCGGTTTCCTTGGGCGCGATGAAATCGGCAAGGCAGAGGTTCGGGCGTTCGACCGGCTTGTCGGCCTGCTGGCGAAGGTGGTGCAGCATCACCCTTTCTTCGCCGTTGACCAGTTCCAGATCATCGCCGATGCGCGACACCGGCCAGAATCCGATCACGGCTTTCGCGCGAAGCCATTTTTCGTCGATGATCTTCTCCAGTATCTTCTGCGCATCATTGAACAACTCCGTGGCCTGCGGACCAACCACGGGATCGCCGAGGATGGCGGGGTAATGACCGTGCAGTTCCCATGCCTGGAAGAACGGCGTCCAGTCGGTCACCTTCAGTAGTTCGGGAATCGGAATGTCGTCGATTACCGTGACGCCGGGTTGCTTTGGCGCTGGCGGCGCATAGGTTTTCCAGTCGAACTTCGAGCCGTTGGCGCGCGCGTCCTTCAGCGAAACCAGCCGTTTAGCGGGACCGCGGTTCCGGTGGCGTTCGCGCACCTCGGCGTATTCGGCGCGCACCTTGGCCAGAAAACCGTCCACGAGTTCCTTCGAGACCAGCGACTGCGCGACACCGACCGCGCGCGAGGCGTCCTTCACCCACACGCAGGCGGTTTCGTAATTGGGCTCGATCTTGATCGCGGTGTGCGCGCGTGACGTCGTGGCGCCGCCGATCAGCAGCGGAATCTTGAAGTGCTGGCGCTTCATTTCCTTGGCGACGTGCGCCATTTCTTCCAGCGATGGCGTGATCAGGCCGGACACCCCGATCATATCGGCGTGCTCGGCGATCGCGGTGTCGAGGATCTTCTGCGCCGGCACCATCACGCCAAGGTCCACGACGTCGAAGTTGTTGCAGGCCAGCACCACGCCGACGATGTTCTTGCCGATGTCGTGCACGTCGCCCTTGACGGTCGCCATCACGATCTTGCCGTTGGACCTGCCGACGTCGCCGCTCTTCTTCTTTTCCTCTTCCATGAACGGCAGCAGATAGGCGACCGCCTTCTTCATCACCCGCGCGGATTTCACCACCTGCGGCAGGAACATCTTGCCCGCGCCGAACAAGTCGCCGACCACGTTCATCCCGTCCATCAACGGGCCTTCGATCACGTCCAGCGTGCGCGTGACGGTCTTGCGCACTTCCTCGGTGTCCTCGACCACGAACTGGTCGATGCCGTGCACCAGCGCGTGTTCCAGCCGTTTGGCGACCGGCAATTCCCGCCACGCCAGCTTGTTTTCGTTCTCCGTTCCCTGTTCCCCGTTCCCGCCTTTGTGCTTTTCCGCGATTTCCATCAAGCGCTCGGTCGCATCCGGCCGGCGGTTCAGCACCACGTCCTCGACGCGTTCGCGCAATTCCGGATCGAGGTCATCGTAAATCGCAAGCTGGCCGGCGTTGACGATGCCCATGTCCATGCCGGCTTTGATCGCGTGGTACAGGAACACGCAATGGATCGCTTCGCGCACCGCGTTGTTGCCGCGGAACGAGAACGACACGTTGGAGACCCCGCCCGAGATGTGCGAGTGCGGGAAGCGCTTCTTCAATTCCTTGGCGGCTTCGATGAAGTTCACCGCGTTGTTGGCGTGTTCCTCGATGCCGGTGGCGATCGGGAAAATATTGGAATCGAAGATGATATCTTCGGGCGGGAAGCCCACCTTCTCCGTCAGCAGCTTGTACGAGCGCTCGCAGATCTCCAGCCGGCGCTTGACGCTGTCCGCCTGGCCTTGCTCGTCGAAGGCCATCACCACCGTGGCGGCGCCGTAGCGCAGGATCTTGCGCGCTTCGTCGAGGAACTTTTCTTCGCCTTCCTTCAGCGAGATCGAATTGACGACGCCCTTGCCCTGCAGGCATTTCAGGCCGGCCTCAATCACGCTCCATTTCGATGAATCGACCATCACGGGAATGCGTGCGATGTCGGGCTCCGCCGCGATCAGCCGCAGGAACTTCACCATCGCGGCTTCGGAATCAAGCAAACCCTCGTCCATGTTGACGTCGAGGATCTGCGCGCCGTTCCCGACCTGTTGGCGCGCAACTTCCACCGCTTCGTCGTAGCGGTCTTCCTTGATAAGTTTCTTGAACTTGGCCGAACCGGTGACGTTGGTGCGTTCGCCGATGTTGACGAACAACGTGTCGGGGGTGATGACCAGCGGTTCGAGGCCGGACAGGCGGGTGTAGTGGGGTGCTGCGGTCATGGGGACGGTGTCTCTTCGGTATTCGTCGTTCCGGGTTCCGCCCGCGCGCTGCGCTGCCGGGCCCGGAATGACAAAGGCGGGGAATTTCGCTTCTTTCTCATGCCGCGGCTTCGCGCGGCTCCGGCAACTTGTGCGGCGACAAGCCGCGCACTGCTTCAGCGATCGCGGCGATGTGCTCCGGCGTCGTGCCGCAGCAACCGCCCACGATGTTGAGCAGGCCGTCGCAGGCGAATTCGCCCAGGGTCTTTGCCATCTCCTCCGGCGTCTCGTCGTAGCCGCCGAGCGCGTTGGGCAAGCCGGCGTTGGGGTGCGCGCTGACGCAGCAATCCGCGACGCGCGCGAGCGCCTGGATGTGCTGGCGCAGGTCCTTGGCACCCAGCGCACAATTGAGCCCGATGGACAACGGCCGCGCGTGCGCCACCGAATACCAGAAGGCTTCGGCGGTCTGGCCCGAGAGCGTGCGTCCCGAGCGATCGGTGATGGTGCCGGAGATCATCACCGGCAGCCGACCGCCGCGTTCCTCGAACACGCGCGCGATACCGGAGAGCGCGGCCTTCGCGTTCAGGGTATCGAAAATGGTTTCCACCATCACGATGTCGCTGCCGCCTTCGATCAGGCCGAGCGTGGCATCGGCATAAGCATTTTCGAGTTCGTCGAAGTCGACGTTGCGGAAGCCGGGGTTGTTGACGTCGGGCGACAGCGATGCGGTGCGACTGGTTGGCCCCAGCACGCCGATCGCGAAGCGCGGCCGCTCCGGCGCGTTGCGCTCGGCTTCGTCGCAAGCTTCGCGTGCCAGCTTCGCGCCCTCCCGGTTCAATTCATGCACCAGATGCTGCAGCGCATAGTCCGCCTGGCTGATCGAGGTGGAATTGAAGGTGTTGGTTTCGACGAAATCCGCGCCCGCATCGAGATATGCGGCGTGGATGTCGCGTATGATTTCGGGGTGCGTCAGCGACAGCAGGTCGTTGTCGCCCTTGAGGTCGCGCTGGCAGCCTTGGGCGTCGGCGTGTTCACCCGCATGTTCGTGCGCGTGCTTCGCATCGCAACCGTTCGCGAATCGCCCACCGCGGTAGCCGGCTTCGTCCAATTCACGTCGCTGCAACATGGTGCCCATTGCGCCGTCGAGCACGAGGATGCGTTGCGACAATGCGTCGTTGAGTTTTCTGACGCGATCGGGGTGAAGCCAAGGCAGGTTGTTCATTCATTGCTCTCCTTTTGCTTTCCCCTCCCCTTGGGGAGAGGGGGCGCGAAGCGCCGGGTGAAGGTCCGCTGTCTGCGAAACATCGGAATCACCCGGACCTTCACCCCTCTCCCGACGGAGAGGGGCCGGTCAGCCCGGCTTCTTTGCCAGCAGGCTGAGTACCTCGAAATGCGGCGAGCGAGCTTCGCGTGAAATGCGTTCGCAGTGCAGCACTTCAAGGCCGGACCTGCGCGCAAACGCGGTCAGGTCTTCGCGCTTGAAGCCGAGGTTCTTGTGGTCGAACGGCGCCACCGCCGCGCGGTGCGCGTGCTTCGCCAGCGTCGCGGCCAACAGGCGTCCGCCGGGTTTCAGTACGCGCGCCGCTTCGGCGATGGCCTGCTGCGGGCGATCGCTGTAGGTCAGTGCATGCATCATCAGCACGAGGTCGAACTTGCGGTTGCCCAGGTCGAGTTCGTGCATGTCGCCTTCGACCACTTCGACGTTGCGGTGAGCCTTCAGGCGCTTGCGCGCGGCCGCGACCACGGTCGCGCTGGAATCGACGCATGCGATCGAGTGCGCGTGCGGCGCCAGCAATTCGGCGAGCACGCCATCGCCCGAGGCGATGTCCAGCACGTCGCCGGTCTCCAGCAGTTGCAGCAGCGTGCGCGCCAAGGTTTCCCAGGTGCGGCCAGGCGAGTAGTGGCGCTCCATGTCGCCCGCCACGCTGTCGGCCCAGCCCCGATCACGCGCACGCGCCGCCAGCACCGAAGGCAAACGTTGCGCGTCCGCGTCCAGCAGCGAATCATCCACGCCGTCTTCCAGCGCGCGCAACAGATCGGCAGCGCCGGCGAAACCGTTTTCGTTGAAACGATAATAGGCCGACACGCCCGCGCGACGGTCGCGCACCAGTCCGGATTCCTTCAGCTTGGCGAGATGCGTGGAAACGCGTGGCTGCGCGAGCCTCAGCACCGACGACAATTCCGCGACAGTCAGTTCCTCGCGCCGCAACAACGCGAGCAACCGCACCCGGGTGGGGTCGGACAGCACCCTCAGCAAGGCAGTGGCGGAGACCAGGTCAAGCATTCCATCTTTATATCAGGATAAAGAGATAAATTAAAGTTCCGGACCGGCTTGGCGACGGATTTGGGCGCGCGGTTATCATGCGCGGTTGGATTGCCGCGCGGATCAAGCGACGACGCGCGGGACACGATGATCATGAGGTGTTGCGATGGATTTCCAGTTTTCCGAAGAGCAATTGCAAATCCAGTCGATCGCGCGTGATTTCGCGCAGAAGCGCATCGCACCGGTGGCGGCGGACTTCGACAAGTCTGGCGAATTTCCGCTCGACAACATCCGCGAAATGGGCAAGTTGGGGTTGATGGGCATCGAGGTGCCGAGCGAGTACGGCGGCGCGGGGATGGACTCCATCAGCTACGTCCTCGCGATGATCGAAATCGCCGCCGCCGACTGCGCGCACTCGACCATCATGAGCGTCAACAACACGCTCTACTGCAACGGCCTGCTGAAATTCGGCAGCGAGGAACAGAAGCACAAGTACGTCACGCCGATCGCGTCGGGCGAAGCCATCGGTGCGTTCGCGCTGACCGAACCGCAGTCGGGTTCCGATGCTACCGCGATGCGTTGCCGCGCGACCAGGCAAGCGGACGGCAGCTTCGTCATCAACGGCAAGAAGAGCTGGATCACCTCGGGGCCGGTCGCGAAATACATCCTGCTGTTCGCGATGACCGATCCGGAAAAGCATTCGCGCGGTGTCACTGCGTTCATGGTCGACACTTCGCGCAAGGGTTTTGGCCGCGGCAAGACCGAGCCCAAGCTCGGCATCCGCGCCTCGGCGACCTGCGAA
Organism: Rhodanobacteraceae bacterium; assembly: GCA_036568625.1. GTDB lineage: Bacteria > Pseudomonadota > Gammaproteobacteria > Xanthomonadales > Rhodanobacteraceae > 66-474. The sequence goes on from DATCSF010000243.1 coordinate 9,651, forward strand.
ATAGAGTTCGACGATTACCACGCGCGGGCTGACGAAGTGATCGGCGAGGAAGGCCGCGGCTTCAAGATCGCGATGGGCGTGCTGGATGCCGGCCGAATCGGCATCGCCTCGCAGGCGGTCGGCCTTGCGCGCGCCGCCTACGAGGCGACGTTGGAATATTCGCGCGACCGCAAGGCCTTTGGCCAGCCGATCGGGTCGTTCCAGATGACCCAGGCCAAGATCGCGGACATGAAGTGCAAGCTCGACGCCGCGTGGCTGCTGACCTTGCGCGCGGCGTGGCTGAAACAGGAATCTGCGAAAACCGGGGCGCGTTTCTCGACCGAAGCCGCGGTGGCCAAGCTCACTGCATCCGAGGCGGCGATGTGGATCACCCACCAGGCCGTGCAGATTCACGGTGGCATGGGTTATTCCAAGGAGATGCCGCTGGAGCGCTATTTCCGCGACGCCAAGATCACCGAGATCTACGAGGGCACCTCGGAAATCCAGCGCATGGTGATCGCGCGCAACGAGACGGGGCTTCGCTGACGCCCCGACTTCGCTTGTAGGTTGGCCTGAGCATACGCGAAGCCCAATGAATGAACGATGTTGGGCTTCCGCAGATGAAGCCGGCGTCAGCCCAACCTACGCGCGTTTGCGGTGCGGCTCCGCATCCACCGCGGTGAACTGCGGTTCCTCGCCGTCCAGCCGCAGCGCGGTGAGTTTCCCGCCCCACACGCAACCGGTGTCGATGGCGTAAATGCCGAGGCCGGCGAAGCGGCCAAGCGCGGACCAGTGTCCGCAGACGATGCGGGTGTCGCGCGTTTTCATGCCGGGCACCTCGAACCACGGATACAGCCCCGGGTGTTGTGATCCGGGCGTGCCCTTGGCATCGAAATCGATACGTCCGTGGGCGTCGCAATAACGCATGCGGGTGAAGATGTTGATCGCGGCGCGCAGGCGGTCGTGGCCGTGCAACTTCGCCGACCAGCGCGACGGGCGGTTGCCGAACATCCGTTGCAGCAGCGCGCGATGGCCGGGTCCGCGCAATGCGCGCTCGACTTCGCGCGCGATGTGCAGCGCCTGTTTGAGTGTCCAGGACGGTGCAAGTCCGGCGTGCACCAGCGTGAAGCCCAGCGTTTCGTCGTGGTGTGCAAGGCGTTGGTCACGCAACCATTCCATCAGCACATCGGCATCCTCGGCTTCCAGCACCCGCCGCAGATCGGGGTTGGTGCGTGCGCGCGCTTCCGGTTCGCGCATCGAGATTGCGAGCAGGCTCAGATCGTGATTGCCGAGGGTGACGATGCAATGCTCGCGCAGGCCGTGCACCAGCCGCAGCACTTCCAGCGATTCACCGCCACGGTTGACCAGGTCACCGCAGAACCACAGGCTATCGGATGCCGGATCGAAGCGCAGGCGTTCCAGCAGACGCTGCAATTCCGGATAGCAACCCTGCACATCGCCAATCGCGTAGATGGCCATGCGCGGCTTCCGGCTCGATCAGTGCAGGGTGCGCGGAACCGACAGCACGAATTCGGGAATCGGAACCTCGAAGTCGGTGCCGTCGTCGGCGTGGAACAGGTAGGCGCCACGCATGGTGCCGACCTGGGTTTCCAGCACCGCGCCGGAGGTGTAGCTGTACTCCTCGCCCGGTTGCAGGCGCGGTTGCTCGCCCACCACGCCAGGACCACGCACTTCCTCCACCTTGCCGCTGGCGTCGGTGATGACCCAGTGGCGGGTTTGCAGGCGCACGGGCATCATCCCGAGGTTGCGCAGCGTGATCTCGTAGGCGAACACGTAGCGGTTCGCTTCCGGCTTGGACTGATCGGCCACGTAACGCGCCTCGACCCCGATCTCGACCGCGTGCGGTTCGGGTTCGCGAGGCTTGTTCGGTTTGTCGGTGGTGGTCGGTCGGGGACTCATTGGGTGTCATTGTGTGCGAGTTTCGGTGCAGCCTGCAAGCCGGCCGAAGCCACTTGCCGTGCCAGCGCGACGAAACCCCGCGGCGGAACGCTTTCGGCGCGTGCGCGCGGATCGATGCCGGCGGCGCGTATCGCGTCGGCATCCAGCAGCATCCGCAGCGCATTGGACAGTGTTTTGCGCCGCTGACTGAATGCGGCGCGCACGACGGCGTCGATCGCACGCGAAAGGCTCGGCTCGGGCCGTCGTGCCGCAGGCAAGGGCACAAGCCGGACGACCGCCGATTCCACTTTCGGTGGCGGTCTGAACGCGCCCGGCGCAACGCGGAGCAGCGGCTCGACGTTGCACGCGAGCTGCAGCATCACCGACAACCGCCCGTACACCTTGTTGCCGGATTCGGCCGCCATGCGGTCCACGACTTCCTTTTGCAACATGAAGTGCATGTCGGCAATGACATCGGCATGCGCGAGGCAGTGGAACAGGATCGGACTGGACACGTAGTAGGGCAGATTGCCCGCGAGGCGCAGCTTGCCGCCGCGCGCAAGTTCGGTCAGGTCCACCTTCAGCACGTCGGCGTGGATGATGTCGAGCTCGCCCACTTCCGCAGCACGCGCGCGCAACGGTTCGATCAACTCGGTATCGAGTTCAATGGCCGTCATGCGGCCGGCGGCGCGCAGCAGTGGCAAGGTGAGGGCGCCTTCGCCGGGGCCGATTTCGACGATGCGGTCGCCCGGCTGCGGTGCGATCGCGGCGACGATGCGCTCGATTACGCCACGTTCGTGCAGGAAATGCTGGCCGAAATGTTTCTTCGGGCGCGCGGACATTGCGGCTCAGGCGCCCGCGCGCTGCGCTGCAAGGCGCAGGGCCATGTCCGCTGCCGCAATCATGCTGGCCGGATCGGCGCGGCCGCTGCCGGCGATATCGAGCGCGGTGCCGTGGTCCACCGACGTGCGCACGAACGGCAGGCCAAGGGTGATGTTGACGGTGCGATCGAAGGCTTCCGATTTCAGGACCGGCAGGGCCTGGTCGTGGTACATCGCGAGCACCGCGTCGTAGCGCGCGCGCAGCGCTGGCACGAATGCGGTGTCCGCCGGCAGCGGACCGATCAGTTGCATGCCTTCGCCGCGCAGCACTTCCAGCGCGGGGAGGATCGTGTCGAGTTCTTCGCGGCCCAGATGACCGCCTTCACCCGCGTGCGGGTTGAGGCCCAGCACTGCGATGCGCGGCGCGGCGATGCCGAATTTCGCGATCAATTCCGCGTGCACGATGCGCACGGTACGCAGCAGCGATTCGCCGGTGATCGCAGCCGGCACCTGTGCGAGCGGCATATGGGTGGTGGCCAGTGCCACGCGCAATTCCGGCGACGCCAGCATCATCACCACGTCGCAACCGGCGCGCCGCGCGAAAAATTCGGTGTGCCCGGAAAACGCCTCTCCAGCATCGTTGATCACCGATTTCTGGACCGGGGCGGTGACCACCGCGGCGAACTCGTCGGCAAGGCACCCATCAGCTGCCTGCGCCAGCGTGTTCAACACGTGGAACGCGTTGCGCGGATCGAGTTGGCCAGGCGTTTCAGCGATGCGCAGCGCTACGTCCAGCACGCGCAGGGTGCCTGCAGCGCGCAACGAACGCGGTTGGCCATCGTACGGCTCGAGCCTCAGCGCAACGCCGCAGCGGCGCGCGGCGCGTTCCAGCAAGCCGGCGTCGCTGATTGCGACGAGATCGGCAGCGATGGGCGTTGCCGCCAATCGCGCGACCAGTTCGGGGCCTACGCCGGCGGGTTCGCCGCCGGTGATGGCCAGTTTCGGAAGATACGCAGGCCGGTGCGAGCCGGCCGGGGCCGGCTCAGTCATCATTGCGGTTCGTTGCCGGCGGTCGCCGAGGCGTCGGCCAGTTCCGGAACCCGGATGCTGATGTATGCCGATGACTCCAGGTCGCGCAGGAACTGTTCGAAGGCCTGTTGACCCTTGCGCGCGGCGATCGCCTGGCGCGCCTGTTCGCGCTCGAGATCCTGCGTCTTGTCGGCTTGGCGGGTGCCGAGC
>DATCSF010000244.1:0-2021 GCA_036568625.1 Rhodanobacteraceae bacterium
GCTGCGCACCGCGCTGTCGGTGGCGGTGGAAGAGAAGGGCAAACCCGCAGTCGATGAGTTGATCGCTGCGATCCCGAAGACCACCGATCCGGTCAAGCGCAATGCGATGCTGGGTGCGCTCAGCTACGCCAAGGGTGCTCAGGCCAACGTGGTGCGCGACTTCGCGCTGTCGCCGCAGGTGAAGGTCGGCGAGATGGGCATGCTGCTGCACAACGATCGTGACACCGTGACCGAACGCGACGGCCTGTGGCACTGGTTCACCGCGCATTACGACAAGATCGTCGCGCGCACCGGCGTGTTCTCGGGCGGTTATCTGCCGTCCATTGCCGCGGGCGGCGGCTGCAGCGACGTCGAAGCGCAGCGCATGCAGGCTTACTTCCAGCCGCGGCTCGGACAGGTGCCGGGCTTGAAGCGCGGCCTTGCGCAGACGCACGAGTCGATCGTGCTGTGCGGTGCGTTGAAAGCGCACCAGCACCCTGCGTCGATCGCGCAATGACGACGGTGCGCGCGTGGCTCGACGAGGGCACGCGCGCACTGCCCGGTGATGAAGCGCGACGGGAAGCCGCGCTTCTGTTGCGCCATGTACTGGGCGTGTCCAACGCGTGGCTGGTCGCGCATGCCGACGATTCCATCGATCCGGCGCACGCCGCCGCGTTTCGCGATCTCGTCGCACGTCGCGCGCACGGCGAACCGGTGGCCTATCTCACGGGCACGCGTGGCTTTCACGCCCTGGCGTTGCAGGTCACGCCGGACGTGTTGATTCCGCGCCCGGAAACCGAACTGCTGGTGGACTGCGCATTGCAATGCATACCAAGGGATGCGGCGTGCGCGGTTGCCGACCTCGGCACCGGCTCGGGCGCGATCGCGCTGGCCATTGCGAAGGCGCGTCCGCGGGCGAAGCTTGTCGCAACGGATGTCAGCAACGCGGCGCTTGAAGTCGCGCGTGTGAACGCAGCGCGACTCGCCATCGGCAACGTCGAATTTCGGCAAGGCGACTGGTGCGCGCCGTTGGGCGATGCCCACTTCGACGTGATCGTCTCCAATCCGCCCTACATCGCCGAGGGCGATCCGCATCTGCATGAAGGCGATTTGCGTTTCGAGCCGGCTGCCGCGTTGGCGTCCGGCAGCGATGGCCTCGATGCGATCCGGATCATCATCCGCGACGCGCGTGCGCACTTGCACGAGGGCGGATGGCTGATGTTCGAACACGGCTTCGACCAGGGGCCGGCTGTCCGCGAACTGCTTGTGGCACACGGTTACGCCGATGTCTTCACCGAACGCGATCTCGAACACCGCGAACGCGTCAGCGGCGGAAGGCACCACGACAACCCAACCAATGGGGGATGAGCCGAGCGCCTCGACGTGGTATTTATGCCAGGTTGCCTGACTCCATTCCCGGAGCCGGGGTTTTCCGCGTCAGGGAGGCATCGGCGATGAAGCGCGTTCTGCTTGCGTTGGGAATCGTGGCCGCGGCGGGTTGCGGCGTGTTCTGGGAAACCGGCGCGCACGCACGCACGTTCGACGAAGGCTTGTTTTCGCAGATGCAGTGGCGGCCGATCGGACCGTTGCGCGGCGGGCGCGGTCGCGCGATCGCGGGCGTGCCGAGCCAGCCGAACGTGTTCTACATCGGCAACGACGATGGCGGTGTGTGGAAGTCCACCGACTACGGGAACAGTTGGCAGCCGATTTTCGACGACGAACCAACCAGCTCGATCGGCGCGATCGCGGTGTCGGTTTCCGATCCGAACGTGATCTACGTCGGCACCGGCGAGAGCACCATCCGGCCCGACCAGGCCACCGGCATGGGCATGTACAAGTCCACCGACGCGGGCAAGACCTGGCAGTTCATCGGCCTCAAAGAAACCCAGGACATCGCGATGATCGCGGTGGATCCGCACGATCCGGATCGCGTGTTCGCGGCGGCGATGGGACACGTCTACGGCCCGAACGCAGAGCGCGGCATTTTCCGTTCGCTGGATGGCGGCAAGACCTGGAAGAAGGTCTTGTACACGAACGAGTAC
>DATCSF010000245.1:0-3276 GCA_036568625.1 Rhodanobacteraceae bacterium
CGCGCCCATCATGTTGCACCGCGGGAGACAGCGTGACAACCATCGGCGACAAGACGGTCACGATCATGCAGCCGTCGTTGGGCGCCCCCGTCGCGGCGCCCGCCCTGCAACCCTTCGACCTGTTTCCGACGCGCATCTGGCAGGCGCGCTTGCCGTCCCTGCGCAACCGTCTCGACGAATGGGTCGCAGAGGTGTTGCGGATGCGCGCGGCCAGTCCGAAACCCGCGGGGCGCACCAACCGCGGCGGCTGGAACAGCGAGGACATGGCCATTCTCGAGCGGCCGATATTTGCGTCGTTGCGCGATGTCGTGCGCGCCGGCTGCGCCAGCGCGCTGCGCGAAATGGGGATTCCGGCGATACGTTTCGATTTGCAGTCCTGGGTGAACCTGCACGACCGCGGCGGCTTCAACTTCCTGCACGTGCACGAAGGTTCCTTGCTGTCCGGCTCGTTCTACCTCAAGGTGCCGCCGGGTTCGGGACCCTTCGTGTTCCGCGACCCGCGGCCCGGGGTGGTGCACGGCTACGCCAAGGGCGCGGTGCCGAATGGCTACAGCGACATCCGTCTGGCACCGGAAGCCGGCCTGCTGGTGCTGTTTCCGTGCTGGATGGAACATTTCGTGGAACCGCACGACAGCGACGAACCGCGCGTCGTGATCGCGTTCAATGCAGTACCGCCGAATGCGGGCGGATCGCCGTAAGCATCCCGGCTCCGATCCATCCCGTGTTCCGAACAATCTTTTGTGTCGATGGGGATTTCGCATGAACCTTCGCAGTGGCTTCGGCCGATTCGCGGTTTTTCTGCTTGCCATCGCGCTGCTGGCGCCGGGATTTGCGCAGGCCACGACCGCGGTACGGGCGGGGAACGCGCGCTTCGAGTTCCTGACAGCGTCTCTCGTGAGGATGGAATATTCGCCGACCGGACGCTTCGTCGATGCGCCGACCGCGGTGGTCGAGAAGCGCGACTGGCCGGATGTCGATCTGCGAAAAAAAGTGGAAAACGGTTGGCTCATTGCGAGCACCGAGGGCCTGACGCTGAGGTATCGACTGCATTCGGGGGCGTTCACCGCAACCAATCTGCGGGTGCAATGGAAGGCCGACGGCAGCACCCACGCCTGGCATCCGGGCCAGGTGGACGATGGCAACCTCGGCGGACTCACCTATTCGCTGGACAACGTCAGTGCGAAAAACCTGCCCGCCGACGGCAAGGATCTGGCCAGCCCCGTCAACGACATCATCCCCGGCATCAATGTGCTGCTGCCGAAAGCCGAACCGGGTCTGTTGAGCCGCAACGGCTTCGCGTTCATCGACGACAGCACGACGCCGCTGTGGAACGCGCAGGCGCAATGGATCGAGCCGCGCAATTCGAAGGGCGGGCAGGACTGGTACCTGTTCACCTACGCCCGCGACGATTACGCAAAGGTTCTGGACGCCTACGCCGAATTGTGCGGACCGATCCCGATGATCCCGCGCTACGTGCTGGGGCCGATGATCACGGACCTCAATTTCGAATACTTCCCTAGCGATCCGGAAGTCCGGACGCCGGCGTTTCAACGCTACGACGAACAACACCTCGAAGACGAGGTCAGTCGCTTCCGACAGAACCAGATTCCCCTGGACACGCTGGTGCTGGATTTCGCGTGGCACAACTACGGCTGGCAGGGCGGCTACGACTGGAGCCCGCTGATCCCGCATCCGCAGCAGTTTCTGGAATGGATGCACTCCCGCGGCATCAAAATCTCCCTGAACGATCACCCCGGTTACGCGAACACCGACGAAAACATCCTGTCGCACGACGACAGCCACGCGCCAGCCGTGTTGAAGGCATTGGGAGCGCCGCAGCCGCCGAAGCCTTCGTTCGATCTGGACCTGTCCGGCGGCTGGATGTTCGCGACCGATCCGCGAGACATCGGCGTCCGCGAACGCTGGTACCTGCCCGACCCCGGCAAGGTCGACTGGAAACCCATCCGCACCGATGCGCCGCCGGCGAAACAGGGCTTCGGCGATTACGCCGGGATTGCGTGGTATCGCACGCAGGTACGCCTGCCCGCACATTTGCCCCCGCATACTTACCTGTATCTAAGTCGGCAAGCCAGGGATTACCGGCTTTACGTCAACGGACATGAAGTCGAACACAGCCACGTGCGCTGGCCGCAGCGTCTGACCTTCGCCGACATCACGTCTTACGCGCAGGGCCAGACACTCGAGATCGCGTTGCGCATCGAACCGAACGAATACGGCCGTGGTTACTTGAATGGCCTGACCGCGATTCGCGACGTCAAGCCGCCGCCGCGGATTTATTTCGATCTCTCCAACCAGCAACAAGCGGAAGTCTCCATGCGCCACCTGCATGGACCGCTGCTGCAACAGGGCGTGGCGTTCTGGTGGGTGGATGGCGGCAGCGGCGCCGCGGACATGCGGGGACTCGACCCGCAGCTCTGGACCAACCGCGTCTTCTACGATCATATGCAGAAGGAAACCGGGCAACGCGGGTTCATCCTCTCGCGCTACGGCGGCTGGGGCAGCGAGCGCTACCCGGCCTACTTCACCGGCGACACCTATTCCGAATGGCCGGTGCTGGCCTACGAGGCCGCCTATTCCGTGCGCGGCGGCAACGTGCTGATCCCGTACATGAGCCACGACATCGGCGGATTTCACGGTGGCAAGATCGACTTCAGCCTGTACGCGCGCTGGATCGAGTTCGGCGCGTTCAGTCCGCTGCTGCGCCTGCACAGCGCACACGAGAACCCGCGCGAGAGCAACCTGCGCATGCCGTGGACCTACGGCGAGCGCGGCATGGCGCTGGTCAAAAAATACTTCACGCTGCACACGCAACTGATTCCCTATATCTACACCTACGCGTGGATCGCGCACGAGAAGTCATTGCCGATCCTGCGCCCGCTGTATCTGCAAAATCCGGAGTCCGCGGAGGCGTACCAACATCCGCACGAATACTGGTTCGGCAGCGAAATGCTGGTCGCACCGGTGCTCGATGCGAGCGGGCAGCACACGGTCTGGCTGCCGCCCGGCGAATGGATCGGCTTCTTCGACGGCAGGCATCACGACGGCGGCAAGTCATTCACCGCCCACTATGCAGTGGACCAGACGCCCGTATTCGTGCGCGATGGCGCGATCATTCCCGAGCAACCCGCGGATTTCGCATGGTCGAACGCGAAACCGCTGGATCACCTGATCGTGAATGTTTACGGATCGGGCAACGGCAAGTTCGACCTCTACGAAGACGATGGCATTTCACTGGACTATGACAAATCCCATGCG
>DATCSF010000246.1:0-24558 GCA_036568625.1 Rhodanobacteraceae bacterium
CGACCAGGCTGCCCGAGGTGTAGCCGTCCTGCACCAGCGAGGACAGCGCGAAGTCGTTGCCGAACTGGGTGGTGCCGTCGAAGCCCAGCGTGAAATTCATCGGCGCGGCGCCGCCGGCCGGGGTGAACGTCACGTTGGGAAACGTGCTGGCGGCCTTGTTCAGTACGCCGTTGGTATCGAATACCAGCGTGCCCTGGTTGGCAGGATCGAACGTGCCGTCCATCGCTACCCGCAGCTCCCAGGTGTTGTCGGCGGTCTTGGTGAAGTAGGTGGTCATGATGTGCTGCACGCCCAGCGAGTCGTACGTGGTGCCGGTGTTCGCGTACGAATAGGTGCTGGCGTCGGTGGCGTCGAACGGCACGGTGGCGCGGTCGATGGCGAGCGAGCCGGCGTCCAGGTTCAGCGCCGCCTTCACCGAAGTGGTGGCATTCGCATTCATCGCATCGGTCGGCACGTGCAGCGCTTCCGGTGTGCCGCCGGTGCCGACGCCGGCTGCAAAGCCGGTGAGTTTGGCGCCCGCGGCATTGACCAGGTAACCATCTTGCGTCAGCGTCAACTGGCCGTTGCGCGAATACACCACCTGGTCGCCCTGCTTGAAGCGGAAGAAGCCGCCGCCGTTGATGCCGAGGTCCAGGTTGCGCCCGGTGGTTTCCAGCGTGCCGTTCGCGAAGTTCTGCAGCACGCCTGCGACGCGCACGCCTTGCCCGACCTGCGAGCCGGCGTACACATCCGCGAACTGGATGCTGGAACCCTTGAAGCCGTAGGTCTGCGAATTCGCGATGTTGTTGCCGATCACGTCGAGGTTCTGCGAGGCCGCGTTGAGGCCGCTCAGTGCTTGCGAAAAACTCATGGGTACGCTCCTTGGAAAACGGTTGTTGGATCAGAGGATCTGGCGCACGTCGCCCAGACCCACTTGATTGGTGATGCCGCCGAGATCGAGCAGTGGCCCGTTCTGGCCAGTGCTGATGCCGGTGACGAGTGCGTAATTGAGTCCGGTCACGTCCACCGCCTGGCCGCCGCTCACGGCCTTGATGGAAACGGTGTACGCGCCCTGCGGGGCCTGGGTGCCGTCGTCGAGCTTGCCGTCCCAAGTGAACGATTGCGTACCCGCGTCCAGTGCGCCGAGGTCGAAGCTGCGCATGACCTTGCCGGAACCGTCGGTGATGCTGATCTGGACGTCGTCGGCAGGCGCGCCAAGCTCGAGCCCGAACGGTGTGGTGGTGCCGTCGCTGCCGACCAGTACGCGATCGCCCGGCACCAGCACGCCCTTGCCGATCAGCGCCGCGGCCTGCAGCGACTGGCCGGCGTTGATCTGGCCGTTGATGGCTTTCAGCGTGGTGTTGAGATCCTGGATGCCGCTGACGGTATTGATCTGGGCCAACTGCGAAGTCATCTGCGAGTTGTCCATCGGGTTCAACGGGTCCTGGTTCTTCAACTGCGTGACCAGCAGGGTCATGAAGTGGTTTTGCAGGTCGGCCGCGCTATCCGACTTCTTGCTCGCGACCGCATTGATCGCGTTCAACACGCTCGGGTCGAGCGATTGCGCGGCGGAAACGCCCATCAGCCTTCTCCCAGGGTCAGGGTTTTGGTCATCAGTTGCTTGCCGGTATTCAGCACTTCCACGTTGGCCTGATACGAACGCGAAGCCTCGATCATGTTGACCATCTCCTCGACCGGCTTCACGTTGGGCAAACTGACATAGCCCTGATCGTCGGCGTTCGGATCACCGGGCCGGTATTCGCGACGCAACGGCGTCGGGTCTTCCACCACCTGCGACACGCCGACGCCCGCCAGCCCGTCGCGGCCGCGCGCCTCGAACACGACTTGTCGCGCGCGATAGGGCTGGCCATCGGGACCGGCCACACTGTCGGCGTTGGCGAGGTTGCTGGCCGCCACGTTCATGCGTTGCGATTGGGCCTGCATGGCCGAGCCGGAAATCTGGAAAATCGAAAACATGCTCATGGATGAATCTCCGTCGGCGCGCTCATTCCGACTGCATTGCAGCCTTGAGATTGCGAATGCGGTTGTTGATCAGGGTCAGCGAGGTTTCATAGCGCACCGTGTTGTCGGCGAAGGCGGCACGTTCGACGTCCATGTTCACGGTGTTGCCGTCGAGGCTCGGCTGGTCGGGCACGCGATACAGCATCGCGGGCGCCGCACCATCGTCGGAGGCGACCCCTTGCAGATGACCCGGCGCTGTGGCGGTCATGGCCAGTTGTCCTTGGGAACCCTCGCGCGCAGTGGCCTGGGCGAGCGCCCGGGAAAAATCGAAATCGCGCGCCTTGTAGTTGGGCGTGTCGGCGTTGGCAATGTTGTTGGCCAGCACCTTCTGCCGTTCGAAGCGCAGGCCCAGCGCCTGACGATCGAAGTCCAGTGCCGAAGCGAGCTTGTCGAGCATGGTCGTCCCCCGTTGCGCCGCGAGCGGCGTGATGCGCCGTCGACGGTGAAGTTCAGGATCGAGAATACGCGCAAGGTCGTCGGTCCAATCGGACAAACAGACCGGGTTTTTGCGTTCAATTCGGGGGCTCGCGAAGCGTGGCGGCTGCCTACACTGGCGCTCGTCACGATCCCGCCATTCGCATCCGGACAGGCATCGTGGCGCAATCCGAAGGCGTTCTTCTATATGGCCAAGGCACGAAACCTGTCGCGGTACGTTTTGCCGGCGCTCCTGCTGCTGGCAAGTGGCGCCGTGCATGCCGGCGCAGCGGAAGATGCCGCACGGGATTTTCTCAAGGACACCACCCAAAACCTCGGCGAGGTGACCGTCACGGTGCAAGCGCCCGAAGCCGCGTTGCCACCTTGCGCCGATCCGCAGCCGTTCCTGCCGGGCCAGGGCCAGCGTTTGCTGGGGCGCGTGACCGTCGGGGTACGTTGCGGCGATGGTCAGACACGCTATTTGCAGGCGCGCGTCACCGCGATCGGGCACTACTGGGTCGCCGCCGAAACCATTCCGGTCGGCACACTGGTGACCGGAGCGATGCTGGAGGCGCGCAGCGGTGACCTGACCGAGCTTCCGCGTCAGGCGGTGCTCGATGATGCCGACGCCGTCGGACGCGTGACCACCCGCACCCTCGCCAAGGGCAGCGTGGTGCAAAGTTCGCAGTTGCAGGCGCCGTGGCTGATCCATCGCAACCGCACGGTGTCGGTGGAGGCAATCGGCGCGGGATTCCGCGTCACCCGCCAGGGCGAAGCGCTACAGGATGGGGCATTGGGTGATACCGTACGTGTCCGCATGAGCAGCCGTTCGGTGCTGACCGGGGTCGTGGCAGGCAACGATCTGGTGAAGGTAACCTTCTGAAGCATTTTGGGTTTTCTACGGTCCCGCAGAATTTCCTGCGCGGCCCCTCAAGAACCGGCCGGCCGGGCCGATAGACAGGACGCAGGGCGAACCGATGGAGAGCGTCTCATGAAAATCGACAATGTTTCGCACCTGTCGACTCCGACCCGGATCGATCAGGCGAAAAGCAAAGAGAAGATCGGCAATGTCACGGCGCAGGGCAATGCCGAGGCAGGCTCCACGACCCAGTTGAGCCGCGCCGGCAGCGACGCCAGTCAGGACATCGACCACGCACGGGTGGCGGAATTGCGCCAGGCGATCTCCGACGGCAGCCTCAAGATGGACACCGATCGCATCGCCGATCGCCTGATCGCCAGCGTGCGCGACCTGTTGGGCAAGGATCAATGAATCTTGCGAAGGATCTGCGCGATCAGCACGGCCGTCTGGAAGACCTGATCGGCCTGCTCGGTCGCGAACGCGAACTGCTCGGCGAGGGCCGCATCGACGGCGCAGCGCTGGCTGCAGTGGCCGCCGAAAAACAGCAGGCGCTGGCCGCACTGGCGGATTTCGAGGCACGCCGCCGGGCGGCCCGGGAACGCCCCGGCCGCGATGCGGAGATGGCCGGTGACGAACAGATCGCCCGCGCGGAGGGTTGCCTCGAATCGTGGCAGCGGATGCGCGAGTGTGCACGGCAGGCAGCGCAGCTCAACCACTTCAACGGGCAGTTGATCCGCATTCGGCTGACCAGCAATCAGCGCCTGCTCAACGATCTGCGCACGCTGGCCGGCAAGGATATGTACGGTCCGGACGGCCAGGCCCGCGGCGGCGACAACCGCCTCGCCTCGCAGGCCTGATCCTTCTCCGGTTGGGACGTCAGTAACGTGTCGACACTTGCGCACGAGCTCATGGCGAGCGAGGAACGGCTCGGCACCCTGCTGGCGTTCCAGCCCGTCTACACCCGCAACAAGACCGTCGCCGCCTACGAAGTCCTGCTGGGTCAGGACGGCGAATGCAGTACGGCGCTGCCGGACCTGACCAGCAGCACGGTGCTCGGCACCTATGCCGATGTTTTCCAGAACGGTCGCATCGAAACCGTCCCCACGCTGCTGCGTATGTCGCCCGCGACGTTGCGCTCGCCCGACGTCCTGCAGTTGCCGCAAAGCCAGTACATCCTTGAAGTCGCACTGCCCGACGGTACGGCGGACGAAATTCATCCGCACCTCCGTGCGCTGGCCGAGCGCGGCTACAAGCTGGCGTTGGCCGGGTATCGCCCCGAGCGCAGCGACCTGGAGCCGCTGCTGGATACCGTCCACGTCGTGCGCCTGGGGCTGAAGCAGCTCGGGATGGCCGGCGTGGCCGACGCCGCCCGCCGGCTGTGCTTCCATCAGGCGAAGCTGCTGGTCGACGGCATCGATGCCATCGACCATTTCTACGCCTGCGCCGAGCTCGGGATCACCTGGTTCCAGGGCGACTTTCTGGTCAAGGCGACGCCGGTCAAGGACAAGAAGCTTCCCAGCAACAAGGTGCTGCTGCTGGAACTGCTGTCGGAACTGCACCGCCCGGATACCACGCCGATGGCGCTGGAGCAGATTGCCATCAAGGACGCCGCGTTCTCCTTCCGCATCCTCAAGGTGATCAACTCCGCCGCGGTCGGGCTGCACTGCGAGGTCAGCTCGCTGTCCAGGGCCATCAGCCTTTTGGGCACCAACGAACTCGGCCGCTGGGCCAACCTGCTGCTGGTACACGGCGAGCCGGGCAAACCCGCCGAGCTGATGCGCAACATGCTGGTGCGCGGGCGCATGTGCGAAATCCTCGCGGAACTGTCGAGTCGCGCAGACGCGATGACCGCGTTCATCGTCGGCCTGATGTCGCGGCTGGACGTGCTGATGGACATCGCGATGCGCGACTTGATGCGGCAGGTGCCGCTGAGCTCCGAAGTCAAGCAGGCGCTGTTGCACCACGACGGTCCGCTCGGCGAACTGCTCACCGAGGTGGAGCATTACGAAAGCGGGCGATTCGACCACCTCAACTGGTTCGTCGAGCCCAACCTCTACGAGGTCGCCTACCGCCACAGCGTCATCTGGGCACGGCGCGCACAGCAGGCGCTCGAATCCGCCTGAACGCTTTGCGCCGACGCATCATGCAGGAGACAGCCTGCGCGACGCGTCGCGCACCTCGCCTCGTGCCCTGGACCGTTGCATCGCACAAGCATTGCGGGCGGCGGACGGCGTTCGGCCTTGCTATCGCGACGAGCAACCCTGGCCTGCAAGCGCTCCTATCGACCCTTCGAGCGCTGCATTGCAGCAGTGTGTAATTATCAGCGTCTAACGGTAACATGCTGATAATAAATACTAATACGTCTCCAAGCTGAATGGAATCAACGGTAATGTTGCATTGCACAATAAAACGCGTTAGAGTAGGCACCAGTTCCTACCGACCCCTGCAAAGAGGGAGCACACCATGTACAGCCAATTCCAGAAGCAGTCGCTCGATCTCGGCAAGCAATTCGCCGAGCAAGCCTACAAGGCGCAGATCAGCGCGCTGAAGGGCATCGCCGAAATCCAGAGCCTGCAGGTCAAGGCGCTGGAGTCGCAGGCCAAGTCGAATCTGGCCTTCGTGGCCGATTCGCTGGACGCCCGTGAAATCCAGGACGTGACGGCATTGTGGCCGAAGGGCCTCGACTTCGCGCGTGATTCCGCGGAAGCCGCCTACGCGGCCGGCCAGGAAATCCTGGGAATCGCGCAGAAGACCATCGAGCAGTTCGGCGACCTGACCCGCAACAGCCTGAAGGCGGCCAACGAAGCCGCGGCGCCCGCCAAGAAGGCGCGCTGACACCGCAAGGTATCAAGCAAAGTACGCGCGGCCGAGACCCCCCTCCCTCCGCCAGCGCGACTCGACCGGACGGCGCAAGCCGTCCGGTTTTTTGTGTGCTCGCCAGCGGCGCGAACGCGGCGGCCCGCCACCCTGGCGCCGTCGCACCGGCGCCCGATATCAACCGACATCGGTCGCGGACGGGTTGCGAGCCAGTATCACCGCAGCCCGGCAATCACCCATTTCCGGGACGCGGCGACACCTTTCGCGGGGCGTGCCTCCGGCGCGCCTGCGTGGTCGTCGTCGCGTTCGCCGGACTGCTCCACCGACCCGACACGGTCGGATGGCGGCTTCGCCACGCTGCCGGGTACGCGCCGCGTCGATTCACGGCGCGCCAGGGCGCCGAGTTTCCGCATCAATGCAGGCATGATGGTCAACCTCCACACTTGAGTGAAGGTGCATGCTATGTGCACATTTTCCAGCGGAAAAGCGATATTCCTGCAAACCTGGGTTGAATAGCTTTCAATACGGCGGTGCCGTCCATCGATCTCACGCGGCGTCGGTGGTGCAATGCGCCAAGCCCTCGCGCGGTCGCACACCGCAGCTCGTCAGCAACCCGCGCGCGCCACCCGTTCGCCTCTTCCCAACTTGCACCGGCCAAATAGGCAAACCGGCAACGACCGCAGCGGCTGTCGCGGGTTGCCGGCTCGACGATGCGGAAACGTGGCGAAAAGCGCGGGCCGCCGCTAAGAACCCTCAGAAGCGGCCCGCCTGGTAGTCCTGCATAGCCTGCACGATCTGCTCGGGCGTGTTCATCACGAACGGACCGTAGCGCGCCACGGGTTCGTTCAGCGGACGACCCGCGACCAGCAGTACGCGTGCGGCTTTGGCGTCATCGGCTACGGCGAAGTCGACGGTCTCGCCCTTCGACAGCACGCCGAGTTCGCGCAGACCCAGCGTGTCACGGCCCAATTGCACGGCGTCGCCTTCGAACACATAGGCGAACGCACTGTGGTTCTCCGGCAGCGGCACCGACAGCTTCGCGCCGGGTTCGAGCGCAACGTCGAGGTACACGGGTTCGATCGCGATGCCGTCCACCGGACCGCGCGCGCCGGACAGCTCGCCTGCGACCACGCGCACTTTCACGCCCGGCGCGGGTTCGACCGTCGGGATCTTCGCCGGCGCGATGTCCTGGTAGCGCGGCGGGATCATCTTGTCCTTCGCGGCCAGGTTCACCCACAACTGGAAGCCGCGCATCAGGCCCTGCTCCTGCTCGGGCATTTCCGAATGCACGATGCCGCGGCCCGCGGTCATCCACTGCACGCTGCCGGATTCCAGCAAGCCGGAATTGCCGTGGTTGTCGCGGTGGCGCATGCGCCCGTCCAGCATGTAAGTGACGGTTTCGAAGCCGCGATGCGGGTGGTCGGGAAAACCGGCGATGTAATCGGTGGCAGCGTCCGAACCGAATTCGTCCAACAAGAGGAACGGGTCCAGCGAGTCCAGCATCGGCTGGCCGATCACGCGGGTCAGCTTGACGCCGGCGCCGTCGGAGGTGGGAATACCGCGCACGCGGCGGGTGATGGTGCGGGAGGACATGGCTCGACTCCGTAGGTTTCGGATGTCATCAAGATGCGCCTTCCCGGCCGCAAAACCAATATGTGCCACGCGAACACAGCGTTCGCCGCACGCGACGCTGCGATCTGCAGCAGCCGGATTCGAGAGCAGGGAACCCTCGAAGGATCGTGGGGAGCAAGAAGGGGCTACCCAGCGAGGCGTTGCGAGCAGCGGTTGACGAAAGGTCAGGCATCGATGCCCGTTCTAATCTTTGCAATGCGTGAATCCACAAGGCGGCAACGCCACTCAACGAAGCCGCGATCATGGACGATCGCAAAAACTAATGCACCCAGCGCCCGCCCCGTCGTGCAGGCAAGCTGGAAAACGCATTGCTGGAAGCGCCCCCGCCGGCGGTGCGCTCGCGCTCGGTCGGCGGACGCACGCGCCAGTAGTGCGCAACGGCCTCCACCGCTTCCGGAATCTGCGCGAGACAGGCCTCGTACTCGTTGTCGTCGAGCTTGGCGATGGGCACGTCCGCGGCCAGGACACCCTCGTCCACGGCCAGCGCCATGATCGGACTCAGCATTTCCAGCAGTTCGCCGTCTTCGGCCAGGCGCGCTTCCCAGATCGACGCGCGCAGGTCGATGCCGCGGCTGAACCCCTCGCACCAGCCGGCCGCGCTCAGGTCGCTGCTGACGGCTTGTTCGGGTGCGACCTCGCCCAGCACCGGCTCGTACATGTCGCTTTCGAGTTCGGCGGGAATCGAATCGTTGAGCTTGGCCAACAACCCCAGCACCGCTGCACCCTGCTCCGGATCTTCGAACGGCGCGTGCAGCACTTCGGGCAACCATTCCTCGGGCAGGGCCGGATCGGGTCCGATCGCGAGCGCGGTCAGCATGCCGTGCACGCCATCGAGCAGCATGGTTTCGTCGGAATCGCGCGCGTGGCCGCGCAGCCAGCGGTCGAGCACTTCGAGCTCGGCGTCATCGATGATTTCGCGAATGGCGGGCGCCTCGTCCACGTTTGAATGATCGGGGCGCGCCCTTCAGTTCGCAAGTTCCAGGAGCACCGGCGCGTGGTCCGACGGACGATCCCAAGTGCGCGGCCCGCGATCGATCGACGCCGCGGTCATGTGTTGGCGCAAGGCCTGGCTGGCCAGAATCAGGTCGATGCGCAGGCCAAGGTTGCGGCGAAACGCGGCCTGGCGGTAATCCCACCAACTGAAGTGGCCCGCGTCTTCCACGAAAGCGCGGAAGGAATCGACCAAACCCAGGTCCAGGATGCCCCGCAGCGCAGCGCGTTCGGGCTCCGAACACAACACCTGTCCGCGCCACGCCTCCGGATCGTGCACATCGCGATCGTCCGGCGCGATGTTGAAATCGCCCAGCACGACCAGGCTGCCATAGCGCTGCAATTCCGCGCGCAGGTATTCGGTGACGGCGCTCAGCCACTTCAATTTCCAGGCGTACTTTTCGCTGCCGACACTCTGGCCATTGACCACGTAAAGATTCACGATGCGCACGCCGCCGACGGTGACGGCCAGCACGCGGCGGTGGGGATCGTCGAAGCCCGGCATGCCGGCGACGACGTCCTCGATCGGCTCGCGCGACAGGAACGCCACGCCGTTGTAGGTCTTCTGCCCGGAGAACACGCAGCGGTAGCCGAACGCTTCCACTCCCCCGCACGGAAACTTGTCGTCTTCGGTCTTGGTCTCCTGCAGCGCGAGCACGTCCGGTTGCGCCTCGCGGCACCACTGTTCGACGTGCGGCAGCCGCACCTTCAGCGAGTTGACGTTCCAGGAGGCGATGCGCATCGCGGCATTGTATGTGAACCCCCGAACCCGCTGCGCAGCGCGACGTTCAGGCGGCGAAGCCGTAGGACCGCAGCAATGCATCCGGTCGCGGCGCACGTCCGCGGAAGGCAATGAAGCTTTCCAGCGCCGGACGGCTGGCGCCTACGCTCAGGAATTCGTCGCGGAAGCGCGCACCGGTGGCGGCATCCATCACGTCGCCGCCCGCGCCCGCCTGACGCGTGACGGCGTGGTGTCGGACGGCCTGCTCCTGGACGGTATGTTCCCGGACGGCACATTCCTCGAACGCGCCGAACACGTCCGCCGACAACACTTCGGCCCACAGATAGCTGTAGTAACCCGCCGCGTAACCCCCCGCGAAGATGTGCGTGAACGCATGCGGGAAGCGCTGCCAAGCGGGCGGATGCAGCACTGCGGCTTCGTGCCGCGCGGCCTCCAGCGTCTCCATCACCCGCGCGCCTTGTGCCGGGTCGTAATCCGCGTGCAGCAGGAAATCGAACAGGCCGAACTCCAGTTGCCGGCACAGGAACATGCCGGCCTGGAAATGCCGTGCGGCCAGCATCTTGTCGAACAACGCGTCCGGCAGCCTTTCGCCACCCGACCAGTGCCTGGCGAACAGGTCCAGCGCCTGCCGGTTCCAGCAGAAGTTTTCCATGAACTGGCTGGGCAGTTCCACCGCGTCCCATTCCACACCATCGATGCCGCCGATCGAAGGCAGGTCGATGCGCGTAAGCATGTGGTGCAGGCCGTGCCCGAACTCGTGGAAGATCGTCTGCACGTCGTCGTGGGTCAGGAGCGACGGGCGTTCGCCCGCCGGCGGCGCGAAGTTGCAGGTGAGGAACGCGATCGGCAGTTGCAGGTTTCCACCATCGCGGAAACGTGCGCGGCACACGTCCATCCACGCGCCGCCGCGCTTGCCGCTGCGCGCGTACAAGTCCAGGTACACGCCCGCGATCGCCGTGCCGTCGGCGTCGCGCACCTCGCAATAGCGCACGTCGGGGTGCCACACGTCCACGCCTTCGGACACCGGCACCACCGTGATGCCGTACAAGCGGCTCGCCACCTGGAACATGCCCTCCAGTACCGAGGGCAGCGGGAAATACGCCTTCAGTTGCTCCTCGTCCAGGGCATAACGCGCGAGCCGCAGCTTCTCCGACGCGTAGGCGACGTCCCAGGCTTCGAGGTTCTCCAGCTGCAGTTCGGTACGCGCGAACTCGCGCAGTTCCTCGAGTTCGCGCTGCGCGACCGGCCGGGCACGCACGATCAGGTCGCGCAGGAACGCCAGCACCTCGTCCGGTGTCGCCGCCATCTTGGTGGCCAGCGATTCTTCCGCCGAATTGGCAAAGCCCAGCAATTGCGCCACCTCGTGCCGCAGCGCGAGGATCTTCTGCATGCGTTCGGAGTTGTCGAACCTGCCGGCATTCGGCCCCTGGTCGGAGGCGCGCGTCTGGTAGGCCCAGTACACGCGCTCGCGCAAGGAACGATTGTCGGCATAGGTCAGCACCGCTTGAACAGACGGTTGCTTCAACGTGACCAGCCAGCCACCCAGTTCGCGTTCGCGCGCGTATTCGTGCAGCACCGCGCGGCCCGAATCGGGAATGCCGGCGAGGTCGCGTGCGTCCTCGACGTGTTCTTGCCAGGCGTCGGTGGCGTCCAGCACGGCGTTGGAAAACGCGGTGGTGAGTCTGGCGAGCTCGTTGGCGATTTCGCGAAAGCGCGTGCGCGCAGGCTCGTCCAGCGCAACCCCCGACAGCTTGAAATCGCGCAATGCATGTTCGACCAGGGCGCGTTCGGGGCGCGCACGCTGTGCGAATTCCGGCGCATCGGCGACCGCCTGCACCGCGGCGTACAGATCGCGGTTCTGTCCGAGCGCGCTCGCGAAATCGGTGATCTTTTCCTCGGCCTCTTCATAGGCCGCGCGCAGTTCCGTGGTGTCGGCCACCGCATGCAGGTGCGACACCGGCGCCCAGGCGCGTGCCAGGCGCTGGTCCAGGCGCTCTTGTTGCCGCATCACGTGATCGAACATGTCCGGTTGCGACTGGCGCCGCGCATCGGCCGAAGTGATGGCGTCGATGCCGCGCTGGTAATCGGCCAGGATCGCGTCGATCGCGGGCACCACGTCGGCCGCGCGGATTTTCGAAAACGCGGGCAACGCCGCGTCGCTGAGCAAGGGGTTTTCGGGGGACATACGGCGCTCCGATGGATTCCACAGCGTGGCGTTGCCGCACCCCAAAATCAAGCTAGGATCGGCGCATGGCCACCCGGTTCAACCCGGACTTGCACAAGCTGCTGGAACGCACGGCCGTGTTTGGACACCTGCGGCGCGACCAGCTCGAAGCGCTGCTCGAGCAGATGGCGTGGTTTTGGTTGCCGGGCGGCGGCCTGCTCTATCGGCAAGGCGAGGATCCGGACGCACTGTATCTGCTGAAGTCCGGCAGCCTCGGGGTCTTCGGCGCACCCCGGCCGGGCGTGCCACAGTGCCTGCTGGGGCTGGTTTCCGCCGGCATGACGGTGGGCGAACTGGGCCTGATTACCGGCGAGTCGCGCAACAACACCGTGCGCGCGCTGCGCGATTCCGAGCTGCTGTGCTTGTCGCGCGACGGCTTCGACCAGCTGGTTTCGAGGCATCCGCGCGCGATGCTCGGCGCGGCCCGAGCCGCCGTCCAGCGTTTGCTGCGGCGGACCCGCGACGAAGCGACGAGCGCACCGCGCACCTTGGCAATCCTGCCGTTCGATCCAGGCCTCGACGTGCATGCGTTTGCCGAGTCGTTGCAGCGTCAACTGCTGGCTTGGGGCGAATGCACGTTGATCGACGCACGACTCGGGCACAACCACGACACCGACTGGTTCACAGCGCGCGAAGCCGAATCACGCTTCGTGCTGTACGTGGATGACGGCGATGCGTCGTGGCGGCGGCTGTGCAGGCGCCAAGCCGACGCGCTGCTGCTGCTGGTGGACGCAGAACACGCCCCCACGCTCGCGCCCCACGCAGCGGATGGCGCCGCGCCGGCCGGCCCGTTCCCGGCGGCTCCGGAGAGCGACCCCGACCTCACGCACCATCGCCCGCGGCACTTGATACTGCGCCATCCGCCGGGCAAGTTCGTCTACGGCGCGGCGCGTGCCTGGCGCGCGCAGCTCGGAGACGGCGAACTGCACCACCACCACTGGCGCCGCAGGGACGACATCGCGCGGCTGGCGCGACTGCTTTCCGGCCACAGCACGGGACTGGTGCTGTCGGGCGGCGGTGCACGCGGTTTCGCCCAGATCGGCGTGATCCAGGCGCTGCGCGAATCCGGCATTGCCATCGACGCTGTGGTCGGCACCAGCGTCGGCGCGATCATCGGCGCGGGCATCGCCTACGAGTGGGACGACGCGAAGATGCGCGAAGCCTGCCGGCGCGCGATGGTGGACGGCAAGCCGCTCCGCGACTGGACCCTGCCGTTGGTGGCACTGACCCGCGGCGCGCGCACCACGATGCTGCTGCGCGAGGCCTTCGGCGAGATCGACATCGAGGATCTTCCGATCCGCTTCGCCTGCGTCTCGGCGGACCTCACCCTCGGCGCGACCGCAGTGCACCGCGAAGGCCTGTTGTGGCGCTGGCTGCGCGCATCCAGCGCGGTACCCGGCATCCTGCCGCCGCTGTTCCACGGCGGCCACGTCTATGTCGACGGCGCGGTCATCAACAACCTGCCCACCGACATCCTGGCCGAGGAGAACCATGGTCACGTGATCGCCGTCGACATCGGCGCCGACGACACCCTGCGCGCCGGTGTGGACGAACCCGCATCGCCGCCGCTGCCCACCCTGTGGACCGAACGCCGCACGCTGCATCGCAGGCCCAGTGCCTTCGCGATCCTGGTGCGGGCAGGCATGGTCAACTCGGAAACGGGCAGCGCACGACGCCGCGAGATGGCCGACCTGCTGCTGCGTCCGGACATGCAGCGGATCGGCCTGTTCGACTGGCACGAGTTCGATCGCGCCATCGACATCGGCTACCGCCATGCGTGCGAGGCGTTGCGCAACGGGACGGCGCCAGCACAACAAGAAACGTGACCGGCGTTCCGCCCCCTCCGGGGCGGACGCAGCCCCGCGGTCGCCGGCCGGGTGCCCGGTTGAATGCTGCGCTGCCCGCGACGCGCGCATCCGGCACCGCGTCGGCGCGAGCTGCGTATCCATCATCGAACAGCGACGCTACGATGCGGGCATCGTGATCCGTGCATGGATGAAGCGCAATGACCAACCTGCGTGCCCATCGGGGCCGTGTGCCGAAGCTCGGCGCACGCGCATACGTCGATCCTGCCGCCAGCGTGATCGGCGACGTGGAGCTTGGCGAGGACGTGTCGATCTGGCCCGCCGCGGTGCTGCGCGGGGATGTCGAACGCATCCGTGTCGGTGCGCGCAGCAACGTGCAGGACGGCGCGATCTTGCACGTCACCCATGACGGTCCCTACACGCCGGGCGGCTTGCCCTGCATCGTGGGCACGGACGTCACCATCGGCCACGGGGCGGTGATCCACGCCTGCACCATCGAAGACTGCTGCCTGATCGGGATGCATGCAACCGTGCTGGATGGCGCGGTGGTGAGACGCCACGCATTCGTCGGCGCGGGCGCGCTGATCGCACCCGGCAAGGTCGTGGGCGAAGGCGAATTGTGGATCGGCAATCCGGCGCGCTGCGCGCGCAGGTTGAGTGACACCGAAATCGAGGCGCTGCGCTATTCGGCGCGGCACTACGTCGAGCTCAAGGACGATTACCTGCGCTGATTGCCTGCAATGCCGCATCGGCATCGGGCCGCACGCCGTGCCAGCGTTCGAACGACGCGGCAGCCGTTTCGACCAGCATGCCGAATCCGTCGAATGCCGACGCGCAGCCGGCGCGCTGCGCCCATTCCACGAACGGGCGCGCGGCCGGCCCGTAGCTCAAGTCGTAGGCGACCGCGCGCGGGTGGGCCAGCGACGATGGCAGCGCCAGCGCGGCGTGTTGCACGCCCGCGGAAGTTGCGTTGACGATCAGGTCGAAGCTGCGGGAACGCGCCAGATCGTCCCAGCGCACGACGCGCACCCGCGGGGGCCCGTCCAGGGCATCGGCCAACGCCTGCGCACGTTCGCCCGTGCGATTGGTGATCGTCAGGCTCTGCACACCGGCATCCAGCAGTGCGAACCCCGCCGCATGCGCGGCGCCGCCCGCGCCCAGCAGCAAAACGTCCCGCCCTTGCGGCTCGATGCCGCGGCGCGCACGCATGTCCGCAAGCATGCCGGCGCCATCATTGCTGCCGGCTTCGATGCGGCCGTCCGGCAACTTCGTGAGCACGTTCGCGACGCCGAGCCGCCGCACGGCCGCGGCATGGCTATCCGCCAGCGCGAAGGCCGCAGCCTTGTGCGGCAGGGTGACATTGGCGCCATGCCCGCCGCCCGCGAAAAAGTCGCGCAGGGTGTGCGCGAACGCTTCCGGTGCCGCGTCGATGGCGACATATTCCAGCGCGATGCCGGTTTGCGCCGCGAACAACGCGTGCAGGCGCGGCGACAGCGAATGCGCGACGGGGTGGCCGAACACGGCGTAACGGCTGACGGCGATCATCGCCCAAGTTTAGAAGCGCTCGCCAAAAGTCGGCCACGGAGTTTTTGGCCAGGGATGGCGGCTTTGGTCGTTCCGGTCTCCAACCACCCACGAAAATGGTGGAAGCGCGCCAGATCAGCGAAGCAGCGATCAGGGGCGATCGCCCCCAAGCGTCTCAAACCGCGAGATGGCCGGCATGCAAGCTGACACTCCACCGCCGACGGGAGCCCGCCATGCCGCGCCGTTCCGCAACCGCAACCCCAATCGAACTCGACCCGCTGACCCTTGCCGCCGCCACCTGGCTCGCTTGCGGCATCGTGCTGTTGGGGCTCACACCCCTGCCGCTGCGCGACGCGACCCTGGGCTGGTCACCCGCATTCTGGTTGGTCGCCGCACCTTTCCTGCTGCTCGTTGCGAAGCGTGCATGCTCGCCGCGGCTGGTTTCACCAGTACGACGCCCAACATATCGACGCGTTTCATTCGGAGCGGCTGTTGCGGAAAATCAGGCCACGGATGGCCGTTCTGATGTTCATGGTCACCATAAACGCCACAGATGTCATGGCATCGAACGAAGCGCCGATCATGGGCAACCGCACAGTCAAGCCGCGACGCCGTTGCGCTTCGCCTCCATCCGGCGCAGCAACTCGCGCATGACGCGCTGATACAAGTCTTCGCCCAGTTCGGTGTCTTCCACGCCGGCGTCGATCGAGGGGTTGTCGTTCACCTCGATCAGTACGGTGCGATCGCGCGTCTGCTTGATGTCCACCCCGTAAAGACCATTGCCGATGGCCGCCGATCCGCGCACGGCCAGCTTGACCACGTCAGCGGGCGCGTCCTCGATCTTCAGGCACTCGAACCCGCCCGAACGCGCGCTGCCGCGCGCGCTGTGGTTGTAGATCTGCCAGTGTCCGCGCGACATGAAGTACTTGCAGGCGTACAGCGGCTTGCGGTTGAGCACGCCGATGCGCCAATCGAACTCGGTGTACAGGAATTCCTGCGCGATCAGCAGCGCCGTGCTCTGGAACAGGTGCGCCGCCGCCGTGGCCAGTTGCTCGAGATCGTCCACCTTGACCACGCCGCGCGAAAAGGATCCGTCCGGGATCTTCAGCACCAGGGGAAAACCGAGCTTGTCCGGCACCTCGCGCAACTGCTTCGAGTCCTCGCGATAGAGCACTTCCGAACGCGGCACGGCGACCTTGTGCGCCCGCAACATGTCGTTCAGATAAATTTTGTTGGTGCAACGCAGGATCGAAGTGGGATCATCGATCACCACCATGCCCTCGCGCTCGGCCTTGTGCGCGAAGCGATAGGTGTGATCGTCGGGCGCGGTGGTCTCGCGGATGAACAGGCCGTCGTATTCGGCGAGGCGCGGGTAGTCGTGCTTGTGGATGGGGTCCACCTCGATGCCCAGTTCCCTGCCGGCGGCGACGAATTGCTTCAACGCGCGGCCGTTCGAGGGCGGCATCGCCTCCTTGGGATTGACCAGCATCGCGAGGTCGTAACGAAACTGCCTGCGGACGCGCGGTTTGCGCCACAGGCGCTTCGAGAAGGCATCCAGCGCCTGCGCGAACGCATCCTCCTGGCCGTCGTCCAGCGTGTGCAGGCCCACCGGCTTGATCGCGCTGATCTGCCACACCCGATCGCGCTCGAACTCGATGCGCAGCAGCGGGCACGGGAAGGTTTCGAACACCTGCCGCGCGAGATCCTGCAAGGCCGGATACGACGTGACGCCGAAGTAGACGAGGATGCCGAGGTCGGTGGTGTCCTGTCCGCCAGCCGGCAGGAAGTGGGCCAATTTCTGGTTGAGATCTTCGACGTCGAGGTTGTACAGCGCGCGCTTGCGCAGGTCGCTGATCGTGCGCACCGAAGGAATCACCCGGTGGCCGCGCGCCTCGCCCAGCAACGACACGTAGTGCCCCACGCCGAGATACTTGTAGTTGCGGCACAAGTTGATGACGTGGGTGCGTTCGTCACCGCCCACCGGCTCGCGCAGGTATTGCATCGCGGTGACGACGTTGTCCGACGGGTAGTACGAACCCCAGTCGGAGGCTTTTTCGACGACGATGACCAGCCGGCTCATTGCATGCTTCCCGATTGCGCCGGATGCGGCAACCATGCCTGGTGCGGCGTCCGGAAGGACCGCAGTTTCGGCAACGCGGGTGGCAAACGCAAGAGGCATGGAGCGTCCGGCAGGCGCGGATTCAGGCTTGCGCCACAAGGCCCCGCGCGCCACGCTTGCGCGCATGCCGCAAACCCATGCCGCAGCCATCCGCCGCGCCACCCGCGCCGACCTCGGGGACCTGGTCGCGCTGGAGCAGGCAACCTTCGACAGCGATCGCATCAGCCGCGCGCAATGGCGACGGCACATCGGCGGCGGCAGCGTCACGGTGCTGGTCAGCGGTGCGCCCGCAAACATCCACGGCGCGGCGGTGGTGTTCTATCGACGCGGTTCGCGTGGCGCGCGGCTGTACTCGCTGGCGGTGCGCGCCGACGCGCGCGGCGGCGGCCTGGGCAGCGCCCTGCTGGCCGCGGCCGAAACCGACGCCCGCACCCGCGGCTGCGCGTCGCTACGGCTGGAGGTGCGCACCGACAATCCCGCCGCCATCGCGCTCTACGCACGGCGCGGTTACGTGCGCATCACGCGGTTGCCGCGTTTCTACGAAGACGGTGCCGACGCCTGGCGGTATGTGAAAAACCTGACCCCTGCCACGTCATGAGCCGACGTCTTCGGGCCATGCAGCGCCCGCCGAAGCAGCCCATCATTCGAAACCACCGCCTGGCAGTGGACGCAATGGACCAGGGACGGCCCGCCCGTCATGGATTCGCCCCTGGCCCGCACTTTATACTCACCGGCGGCTTGCCATACGGGCTGCGTGTATGCGCCATCGCATCGTGATTTCCGCGTCGCTGTTGTTGCTGGGTGCCGGGCTGCTTGCCGGCTGCGGGCAGAAAGGTCCCTTGTTCCTGCCGACCAAACCCGCAGCGCCACCGCCCGCGTCTTCGACCCCCGCGCCGGCCGCGTCCGCAGGGCAGCCCGCACCTGCGGCGACGCTTGCGACGCCGGCCTCCGCTTCGTCCGGCGACGATTGACGCACACGTGGGCCTTCGCTTCACCAAGATGCACGGCCTCGGCAACGACTTCGTCGTGCTGGATGCACGCACTGCACCGCTGTCGCTCGACCCCGAACGCATCCACGCGATGGCCGACCGCCACACCGGCATCGGTTTCGACCAGTTGCTGATCATCGAGGCAGCGCGCGATCCATCCTGCGTCGCCGCCTACGCGATCCGCAACGCCGATGGCTCGTGCGCCGAACAATGCGGCAATGGCGCGCGCTGCATCGGAGGGTGGCTGCACCGCGCCGGGGCGATCGCGATCGGTGACGAGGCGAAGCTGCGCAGTCCCGCCGGGACGATCGGCATGCGCCTGATCGACCCGACTACCGTTGCGGTGGAAATGGGCGAACCCGAATTCGAACCCGCGCGGATTCCGTTCGACGCGCCTGCAATCGCCGACACGTATCCGCTGGACATCGACGACACGCGCATCGAAATCGCCGCGGTATCGATGGGCAACCCGCACGCGGTGCTGGAAGTCGGCGACATCGCGGATGCGCGCATCGACCGCCTGGGACCGCGCATCACCGCGCATCCGCGTTTCCCGCGCGGCGCGAATGCCGGTTTCGTGCAAGTGCGGAACGAGCACCGCGTGGAGCTGCGCGTGCACGAGCGCGGCGCCGGCTGGACGCGCGCCTGCGGCAGCGGCGCCTGCGCCGCGGTCGCCGCATTGCGCAAACGAGGTCGCGTCGGCAACGACGTGCGCGTGGAACTGCCGGGCGGCACGCTGTCGATCTCGTGGCGCGGCCCCGGCCACGCGCTGTGGATGACCGGCCCGGCGGCGTTCGTCTACGACGGCGAATGGCTTGGCAGTCCCTGATTAATCCCCTGCGCCACTCGCCGCATCCATGTGGCTCGCCCTTCGGGCTGCCGCGCCTGCTCCGGCCTTGGTCCGGGGCGTTCAAATTGGCAATCCCTGACGACCCAGTCGCGGCGGTACCCCAGGGGCTGCAGCGTGAAATGTTGCACGTACCGGTGCGACTCACGAAACTTGGCGCATGCCACCGGAGCCCAGTATGGCCGACCTGACCCTGAAACAAAGCCTCGAGGCGATGGACATCGCCGAATACCTGCGCCAGCACCCGCGTTTTCTGGAAAACTTTCCGGATGTCGCCGCGGAACTCGTGATGCCGCGCGAGCGCGGCCCCGCCGCATCGCTGGCGGCGTACCAGCTCGAAGCCCTGCGCGCACGCAACCACGAGCTCAACGAACGGCTGGCGGAACTGATCGCGATCGCGGGCGACAACGAGCAACTGATGGTGCGCGTGCACACGCTAACCGTCGGTCTGCTGCGCGACAACAACCTCGCCGACGTCCTGAAGAGTTTCGTCGCGGCGCTCAACGAAGACTTCCATACCGATTTGGTTCGCGTGCTGCTGTTTCGCGGCGAGGCCGAACTGCCGCGCGCCGGGTGGCTGACCTGCGTGCCGGCAGGCGCCAAGGCCCTGCCCGCTTTTGCGGACTTCCTTGCACGCGGCGAACCCGCGTGCGGCAGGCTCGCGCAGGAGAAACTCGATCGCCTGTTCGGCACGGACGTCGACAAGGTGCAATCCACCGCTTTGCTGAAGATCGGCGATGCCGGCATGCTCGCGATCGGCAGCGGCGACCCCAACCGCTTCCACCCCGGCATCGGCACGCTGTTCCTGAAGCTGATCGCGCAAGCGCTGGACGCCGCGATCGCGCGGTATCCGGCCGCATGAAATGTCAGCGCTCGCTGCCGACGCCGCGCGCTTCCTGGAATACCTGAAGGTCGAGCGGCGCTATTCGCCGGGCACCCTGCGCAACTACGCGCATGCGCTGGAAACGCTGACACGTTTCGCCGACGGACTGTCTCTTGCAAGCTGGAACGAACTGCGCAGCGAGCAGCTGCAGACGTTCGTCGCCGACCAGCATCGCCGCGGCCTGGAACCGCCTTCGTTGCGCGCGATGCTGTCGGCGTTCCGCAGCTTCTTCCGCTTTCTGGCGCGCGAAGGCAGGCTGCAGAACAACCCCGCAGCCGGCGTGCGGTCACCCAAGGTGCGCCGCAAGCTGCCCGAGGTGCTGGACGTGGACGAAGCCGCCGCACTGGTGGAGGTCACGGCGGGCGATCCGCTGGCACTGCGCGATCGCGCGATGCTGGAGCTGCTGTATTCCAGCGGCCTGCGCGTGTCGGAACTGTGCGGCGTGCGCTGGCGCGATCTCGACACCGAACAAGGCCTGCTGCGCGTCACCGGCAAGGGCAACAAGACCCGCATCGTGCCGGTCGGGCGCATGGCACTGAACGCGCTGGCGGCGTTGCGCGAATCGCAACCGGCTGGCGCCGACGACCCCGTTCTGCGCGGTCGCGGCGACCACGCGCTGACGCCCGGCGCGGTGCGCGCCGCGATCAAGCGCCGCGCGCGAGCGCAGGGCGTGTGGCGGCGTGTCTATCCGCACCTGATGCGGCATTCCTGCGCCTCGCACCTGCTGGAATCTTCGGGCAACCTGCGCGCGGTGCAGGAACTGCTGGGCCATGCCGACATCGGCACGACCCAGATCTACACGCATCTGGATTTCCAGCATCTCGCGAAGGTTTACGACGCCGCGCATCCGCGCGCGAAAAGGAAATAGTGCCGGTCGTCGGACGACCACCGCCGTGCGGCGCGGAACACGCCGGAGCCGGCGGACAACGATCCGTGTGTCGCGTGCGAAAGGAGATTCGATCCGCCTGGACACCGGATTCCATCCCACTTCGCATCCGCTCGTTCGCGCTGCAGACACGTCGTCATTCCGGGGGCGGGCCAAACGGCTGAACCCGGAATCTGCTCTTTCGCAATCCAAAGCAGCTTCCGGGTTCTGCGCTGCGCAGCCCCGGAATGACGATATGTCTTCACCCCGCGAGCGGACATCGCATCAGCGGGCGGAGCCGCCGATTGCCGCGCGAACGCAACGCGCGACCGGTTTCGCGGGCAGTCCGGGGGGTCGCCCTCAACCGCGCAGCAGGTCGTCGGCGCGCGCGGTATGGAAGTGCCGCTTGAAGGCAACGTCGCCGGCGGCGGGTTCTTCCAGTTCACGCGCGTAGCGGTGACCCGCGTACACGGCGTGTGCGATCAGGCCGGGCGCTTCGGCGTCGCCGATGCAGCGCACGGAACGAATGCCGGCATCCGTCCATTCCGGCTCGCGCCGCAACAGCTCCCGGTGCAGGGCGTCGTCCGGCAGGCGCGCGGTCACCGCGACGACCGCGTCGCAGGTCTGCGTGCAGCGCCGCCCCGTCCAGACGTCTTCGATCGTGAGATTCATATCGGTGTAGTCCACGATGTTCCGCGAAACCATCGCATCGATCCCGAGTTCGGCCATCCGCTTGCGGATGTGCCGGTAATCGAGCGTGTGCAGGCTCCACGGCGCGACGAGGTCGTCGGGCGTGAGCAGGCCGACTTCGCAACCCTGCCCGCGCAGGAGTTCAGCGGCGACGCTGCCGTAGTAGAAGCCATCGTCGTCGAACACCACCACGCGGCCGCCCGGCAGGCGCCCGTCCATCAAGTCGTCGAGCGTGAGCACGCGCGGATTGCCATCGAATCCGGGGATCGCCGAACCGTTGCTGCGGCCATAGCCGTCGCGGCGCCAATGACAGCCGGTCGCGAGCACCACGTGCTGCGCTCCGAAATCGAGCACGTCCTGGCTGGTCAGCGCCGAATCGCGATACACCTCCACGTTCGGGAGTTTCCCGATCTGGCCGATCCGCCAGTCGCGCACCCGCGCCCATTCGGCAAGCCCCGGCAGGCGCGCTTCGCGGGTGACGCGTCCACCCAGTTCCTTGCGCGCTTCGGCGAGCGTCACGCGGTAGCCGCGCTGGCCCAGTGCGCGGGCGGCTTCCAGACCGGCCGGGCCGGCGCCAACCACCAGCACGCGCACGTCAGAACGTGCCGGCGCAATGCGCTCCGGGTGCCAGTCCTTGCGCCACTCTTCGCCCATCGTCGGGTTTTGCGTGCAGCGAATCGGCGAAATCGTGTTGTCGCCCGACACGCAGATGTTGCAGCCGATGCATTCGCGGATGTCGTCGTTGCGGCCCTCCTCGATCTTTTTCGGCAGGAAGGGATCCGCGATCGACGGGCGCGCGCAGCCGATCAGGTCCAGCACGCCGCGGCGGATCTGCGACACCATGGTGTCGGGTGAGGTGAAGCGGCCGACGCCCAC
Organism: Rhodanobacteraceae bacterium; assembly: GCA_036568625.1. Lineage (GTDB taxonomy): Bacteria > Pseudomonadota > Gammaproteobacteria > Xanthomonadales > Rhodanobacteraceae > 66-474. Next base: position 22,278 of record DATCSF010000246.1, read on the forward strand.
CACCGGTTTCGTCGTCAACTTCTTGACGAATGCGACGAACGGTTCCTGCGCGCCTTCCCTGGCGAACCGCGAGGGCACCGAATCGTTGTACCAGGCGGCGACGTTGACGTCCCACAGGTCGGGCAGTTCGGCCAGCATGCCGACGATGTCCTGGGCTTCGGCGAGTTCGACGCCGGAAGGCCCCAGGAATTCCTCGGTCGCGAAACGCACGGCGACCGCGCAACGATCGCCGACCGCATCCTTCGTGTCTTCCAGCAGCTCGCGCAACAGCCGCACGCGGTTTTCCAGCGATCCGCCGTACTGGTCGCGGCGCTGGTTGCGGCGGCGTTCGAGGAAATGCATCGCCAGCGAAATGTCGTGCGCGGCGTACACGTAGATGATGTCCATGCCGGCGCGCTTGCCGCGCAGCGCCGCCTCGCGGTGCCAGCGCCGGTATTCGCGGATGTCGTGCAAGGTCATCGCGCGCGCCTGCGCCGGATAGCCATATTTGCTCGGCTGGTGCGACGGTGCCAGCGGCACTTCGCGCGAATACAGGTTGGATGCGACCGGCCCGTTGTGGGTCAGCTCCAGCGCGGCCAGCGCGCCGTGCGCGTGCACCTTGTCGCACATCAGCGCCAGCGCGGGGATGTCGCGGTCGTCCCACAGCCGCCCCTCGACGAACGGTGTCGAATCGGTGCTCGGATGGATTTCGCACTCTTCCGTCGTCACCACCGCCCAGCCGCCCTCGGCCTTGACCTCGCGCATCGCCGCGTGTGCCAGCGGCATCGCGTGGCCCATGCCGTTGCAATGCGCGACCTGGAAAAAACGGTTCTTCGCGGTGACCGGGCCGATCCGCACCGGCGTGAACAGGATGTCGTAACGCGGGTCCCTCATTCCGCGTTCCCGGCGGTCGTCGCCACGCAACCGTTGCGCCAGCGGGTATAGAAGTACACGGGCAGGCCCGCGGCGATCAGCGCCAGCGTCAGCAGGAAGGCGCGCTGGCCGGTGCCGATGAACGCCAGCACCATGCACAGCGTGCACACCGCGGACATCAGCAGCACGTTCCGCGAGCGGCAGCCCGGCGCCCTGCGGTACCACAACACGCCGAGCGCGAGGCCGCAGCCGAGATAGAACGGCAGCACGGAGGCGGTCACCATCTGCACCAGGAAGGTGAACGCCGAGACCAGCGACTTGCTGTAACTCATCACCACCGTCACCGACGAGAACACCCCGGTCGCGAGCAACGCCGACACCGGCGCGCCGAATCGGTTGCTGCGGGCCAGTATCGGCGGCAGCACGCCGCCCGCCGCCATCGTGCGCGTCAACTCGCCGCCCAGAAGGATCCAGCCGTTGAGCGCGCCGAGCCCGCTCACCATCACGAACAGCGCGATCCAGCGTCCGCTGTCGTTCGCGAGCAAACGGTCCATCAGCAGCGAAAACGGCGCGCTGGCGCCGGCGAGTTCGTGCTGCGGAATCAGCAGCATCGGGATCGTGCACACCAGCACGTACACCACCACCGCCAGCACCGCGCCGGCCAGGGTCGCGCGCGGGATCGTCCGGCCCGGGTTCTCGACGTGGGCCGCCGGCATCGTCGCCGATTCGATCCCCATCATCGCGAACAAGGTGAGGGTCACGGTGGCCGCCACGCCGCCCAGCGAAATCGGCGTGGTGGGCAGGTGCGCGGTGTAACTATGTGGCGCCGAGAACAGCAGCCACGCGCCCAGTGCGATGACGGCCGCCATCGGCACCAGCTTCAGCACCGTCGTGACGATCTGCACGCCGCCGCCGGCGCGCACGCCGAACAGGTTGACCACGACCATCGTCCACAGCAACGCCAACGCCAGCCATACCGGAGGCAGCACGTGGCCGGGTCCGACGACGGCCTCCATGTAGCCGACCACGCCGGCCGCGAGCGCGGTGTTGGTCAGCCACACCGAGACCCAGTAGGCCCACATCGCCAGATACGCCGGCACCTCGCCCAGCGTGAGCCGGATGTAGTCGAACGGCCCATCGGCATCGGGCAGAACGCGCGCCAGCTTCGCGAACACCACAGCCAGCACCAGGCTGCCGGCCATCACCACGGCCCAGCCGACCAATCCGTTGAAACCGTACGGCGCGAGCGAGGCGGGCAGCAGGAAGATGCCCATGCCGATGACGTTGCCGACGACCAGCGCGGTGCAGGTCCAGAAGCCGATCCGCGGACCGGCGTGTGCGCCGTTTGCGGGATGCTGCGGCTCGGGTGCGGGCGCGCCGCCCAGCCCAGCCGGATTCATGGGGACGCGGCAGCCGCGCGCGCGTAGGC
>DATCSF010000247.1:0-20258 GCA_036568625.1 Rhodanobacteraceae bacterium
ACCAAGAACGGCATGTCGGTGCACGTTCACGTAGACGCCAGGACGGGCGCCATCACCCCGGCCAACCACGAGAACGAAAACGAAGAACACGAAGACCACTAATCCGGTCCCAGGCATCGCCTTTTTGCAACCATCGGATCAGCTTCGAAAGGCTTAGCATTCTTCCGGCGGTTTGAGACGGCGGAACTGCGCCAGCAGCAGGAGGTCGTAGACGATCTTCAGCCCACCGCAGATCAACAGCGGCCACGCGAAAGCAGAAGTTGCGAACAGTGCGCCCGCCATCGCCGGGCTCGCGGCCGAAGCGAGGCTGCGCGGAACGGAGGTGAAGCTTGCGGCGGCAGGCCGTTCGGCCTCGGTCACCACGGCCATCACGTAGGACGAGCGGGTTGGCACGTCCATCTGCGAGAGCGCGGCGCGCACCAACAGAAGCGCCAACGCCAGCCCAAGTGTGGGTGCCAGCGCGGCCAGGATCAGCGCGATGCTGGAAGGGATATGCGTGAACACCATCGTGTTGACCAGCCCGAAGCGTCGCGACAGACGTGCCGCGACCGGATAGGACAGGGCCGCCAGCAAACTTGCGCAGAAGAAGAACACGCCGGCCGCGGCCAGTGAAAGATGAAAGCGCTGGAACAGCCACAGGGCCAGCAGCGACTGCACCACGAAGCCGCCCGCGAACGCATCCAGGCTGAAGAGTGCGGCCAGTCTGAACACGATCGAACGCGAAGGTCCGAGCGCCGCTGAAGGTGCGGCATCGGCCGGGACCGGGCGTTGCGGCAGGCGTGCGTAAAGCAAGCGTCCGGCCACGCCGAGCAACGCATACAGCACGAACATTCCGCGCATCGCGCTCAGCCGGTCGAGTCCGAGTGGAGCTACCAGCTCCGGCGCACCTGCAACCAGCGCACCCACTGCAGCGGCCAACGCTCCGGCGAGGCTGTAACGCGCAAACATCCGGGTACGGTCCCGGTCGCCCGCCTCGCGCGCCAGCGCTGCGTGCTCCAAGGGCACGAAGACGCTGACGTTGCCGGCGGAGGGATTGATCGTGCCCGCGAACGCGATCACCAGCAGCACCACATAGTCCCGGGAGGAGGCGAACGCGAGTCCGGAGGCCACCATCAACCCGGCCGCGATCAGCAGCAGCCGGCGATAGCCGTAGCGTGCTCCCAAGAGGCCCGCGCCGATCGTCAGGCAGGCCGATCCCGACAGCGACGCCGTGGCGAGCACCCCGACTGCCAGTGGCGTGAAGCCCAATGCCAGCAGGTAAGCCGGCAACAGGATCGCGACGAAGCTGTCACCGAAATCGCGCAATGCGCGTGCGGCGAACAGGCAGTTCAGCGGATTGAGCGCCCGTCCGGGCGCCCCGGCTACTTCGTTCATCGAAGCCCCCATGGGGGTCTATAGCACTTGTGACGCTGGTGTAGCATACGCTACATGGACGTAAAGCTCTCCACCTGGTTGATGCTGGTGGTGTCGCTGCCGGGGCGCAGCCAGACGCCTCGCATGCGGCTGTGGCGGGCGCTCAAGGGCGCCGGCGCGGCGATGCTGCGCGATGGCGTGTACGTGTTGCCCGAAAGCGATGCGGCGCGGACGCTTTTCAAAGACCGGGTGAACGAGGCGCGCCACGCCGGCGGCAGCGCCCACGTGGTGCCGTTCACCTCGACCGATCCCAAGCAGGAAGCCGAACTGCGCACGGCCTTCGATCGTACCCACGCTTATGCGCAAGGACTCGAACGCCTGGCGGTCTTGCGCCGTGCATTGCGGCAGCTCGCTGAAGCCGAGGCACGCAAACAACTCACCGCCTCCCGGCGCGAGTTGGAGGCGCTTGCCGCGATCGATTTCTTTCCGGGCGCGGCGCGGGCGCAGGTGGAGACCGCACTCGCCGACGCCGAACAGGCCTTCAACGCGCGGTTCGCGCCCGATGAACCGCATGGAAAGAAAGCAGTGATTCCGCATCGCCGCATGCAGGACTACCACGGCCGTGTGTGGGCCACGCGTCGGCACCTGTGGATCGACCGTGTCGCCTCGGCCTGGCTGATCCGCCGTTTCATCGATCCACGCGCGCAATTCCGTTGGCTGAAGAAACCGGCCGACTGCCCCAAGCGCGCTGTGGGGTTCGATTTCGATGGCGCCGAGTTCAGTCACGTTGGCGCGCGCGTGACCTTTGAAGTCATGGCCGCAAGCTTCGGTCTCGATCGCGACCCGCGCCTGGCACGGTTGGGACGCCTGATCGGTTACCTGGATATCGGCGGCGTGCCCGTGGCCGATGCCGCCGGCTTCGCCAGCGTCATGGCGGGTGCGCGCACCCGGCATGGCGAGGACGACAACGCGCTGCTGGCAGACATGTCGATCGTGCTCGACTGCCTGTACGCGGCCTATTCCGAAACGGAAGGAGGTTCATCATGAATACTCGTTTTTCGGACATCTCGGCACGTTCCTTGTGGATGTTGTTGGTCATCGTGGGACTGGCCCTCGCATGCGGTTCCGTGGCCGCCGCTTCGCTGGATGCTGCGGCGATCGGCAAGGCCGCGGGAACGAAGGCAACGGCCCAAAATGATGGTGTAGTGAAAATCGGCTGGAGCCGCAGCGATGTGCCGGTCACAGTGGACGGCATGCGGCTGCCGCCGGCCGCGGGCCTGGGTTCATGGGCCGCGTTTGCGCCGATGGGCAACCAGGCAATGGTGATGGGCGATACCGTGGTGTTCCAGGATGAAGTGGATACGGCGATGGATGCCGCGTTCGCACATGGTCTCCACGTCACCGGTTTGCACAATCACTTCTTCTACGACCAGCCCAAGGTGTACTTCATGCACATCGAAGGCGAAGACTCCGCGACGGCACTCGCGTCCGACGTCAAGGCGGTGTGGGATGCGATCAAGGCAGTGCGCGCGGCGCGGCCGCAACCTGCCGAAGGCTTCGGCGGCGTGGCACCGAAACCCGGCAAGCTCAATGCCGATGCGCTCGCCAGGATCGTGGGCCATCCGGCGGAGGCCAACAACGGCTCGCCGAAGATCACCATCGGCACCACCGGCCGTACGCACGGACAACCGATCGGTGCCTCGATGGGACTGACCACCTGGGCCGCGTTCAGCGGCAGCGATGATCTTGCTGCCATGGACGGCGATTTCATCATGCGCGCCGATGAGGTGCAGCCGGTATTGCGTGCGTTGCGCAAGGCGGGCATTCACATCGTCGCCTTGCACAACCACATGATCGGGACCGAGCCGGATTTCTACTTCACCCACTTCTGGGGCAAGGGCAAAGCCGCTGATCTCGCGCACGGCTTCCGCGCGGCGCTGGATGCGCAGGCAGCGGTCGCCCACCCCTGATTTCACTTTGGATGGGTGAAAACAATGGATTCGCCCTCGCAACGGGGTGACGCGGTTTCGCTGCTCCAGGCCACCCGCGTATGGGCCAAAGTGGGGCTGATGAGTTTCGGTGGACCGGCAGGCCAAATCGCGGTGATGCATCGCGAGCTGGTGGAAACACGCCGCTGGATCAGCGATGCGCGTTTCCTGCACGCGCTGAACTACTGCATGCTGCTGCCCGGCCCCGAAGCGGCACAACTTGCGATCTACATCGGCTGGATGCTGAACCGGACCGCGGGCGGATTGATCGCGGGCATCCTGTTCGTGCTGCCCGGGTTCGTCACCATCCTCGCGCTCAGCATCGTTTATGCGTTGTACGGACAGGTGCCGTGGATCGTGGCTGTGTTCTTCGGCCTGAAGGCCGCGGTGCTGGCGGTGGTGGTCGAAGCGGTGCTGCGCATCGGCCGCAAGGCGATCAAGAACCGCATCATGCTGGCGATCGCGGTGCTCGCCTTCATCGCCATTTTCTTTTTTCGGGTCCCGTTCCCGCTGATCGTGCTGGGCGCCGGCTTGATCGGACTGCTGGGGCGCTGGTGGATGCCGCAAAGTTTTCCGGCGCCGAGTTCAGCCACCGCGGATGCTTCGTCGGATTACCTGATCGATCGGCTGCTCGGGCGGGGCGAACTGCAACATGTCAAACCCTCCACCGTACGCGCCCTGCGCGTGCTGGCGATCTGGCTCGCGATCTGGTGGCTGCCGGTGCTGGCGATCATCGGAATCTTCGGCGTACAGAGCGTGCTGGCGCGCGAAGGCATCTTCTTCAGCCAGGCGGCGATGGTCACGTTCGGTGGCGCCTACGCGGTGCTGGCTTACATCGCGCAACGCGCGGTCGGCGGGTTCCACTGGATCTCGGCAGGCCAGATGCTGGATGGGCTGGCACTGGCGGAAACCACGCCGGGTCCCCTGATCATGGTGGTGCAGTTCGTGGCCTTTCTCGGGGCCTATTTCCACCAGACGGGCTTGTCACCGATCACCGCCGGCGTGATCGGTTCGATCCTCACCACCTGGGTGACGTTTGCGCCATGCTTCCTGTGGATTTTCCTCGGTGCACCCTATATCGAAGCACTGCGCAGCAATCGTGCGCTGCACGCGGCGCTCTCCGGAGTGACGGCGGCCGTGGTGGGTGTGGTGCTGAACCTGTCGGTTTGGTTCGCGCTGCACACATTGTTCGGAAAAACGCAGGCGGTTCGCTACGGCTGGCTGGCCTTCGACTGGCCGCAGTGGCAAACGATCCATCTCGCCGCGGCGGTGCTGGTGACTGTTGCACTGCTGGCGATGTTGCGCTTCAGGATTGGGATGGGCTGGACCTTGCTCGGGAGTGCAGTCGCCGGCGCCGCGAGCATGGCGTTGCGCGTGGCCTGAGAACCATCGCGCTGCGGCTCACTCGTGCCGGTGCTGGTGATGGATGTCCGGATAATGCGGATGGCTGTGGGTGAGCGGCGCATGCGTGTGCTCGTGGGTGTGCGGTTCGCGGCCGTCCCAGTCGAAATCGTGCGCGTGCTGGTGATGTTCGTCGTGCACGTGGCGGTGGGTGTGGGTGATCGGCTCATGGGTGTGCAGGTGTTCGTGACGTTCGGTCAGGTGCAGCCATACGCCCGCACCCATCAGCGCTGCGGCCAACCAGAACATCCATGAGGCGTGTTCGCCGAAGGCCAGGATCGCAATCGCCGCGCCGATGAACGGTGCAGTCGAGAAATACGCGCCCGTGCGCGCCGAACCCAGCCCCCGCAAGGCGAGCACGAACAGCACCAGGCTGATGCCGTAGCCGAGCAGGCCGACCACCATCGCCATGCCCGCGAACGCGGCCGCCGGCAGCCGCGCACCGAGTGCCAGCGCGATCAGGACATTGACGATGCCGGCGGCCAGCCCTTTCAGCCCGGCGATGAACAACGCATCGGAGGCCGACACTTTGCGCGTGAAATTGTTGTCCAGGGCCCAGCACAGGCAGGCGCCCGCGATCAGCAACGCACCCCAGCTCAGATGCGCGCCCTGCGATGAACTGGGCAAGGCCAGCAACACCGCACCGGCCACGATCAGCAGCATGCCGAGCACGATGCGGCGATCGGTGTTCTCGCGGAACACCACCCATGCCAGCACTGCGGTCAATACCGCCTCCAAGTTCAGCAGCAGCGAGGCCGTGGCCGCGGGCGTGCGCGTCAAGCCCAGCATCAGCGCCAACGGGCCGAGCACGCCGCCGAAGCCGATCGCGAGCAGCAACCAGGCCCACTCTTTTTTTGCCATTGTCGGCGTGCGCCAGCCGCGGTCCCGCGCGATGCGAACCAAACCCAGGCCGATGCCGCTGCCCAGATACAACAGGCCCGCCAAAAGAACGGGAGACAAGTCGCGCAGCAGCGCCTTGGCCAAAGGCGTGCTGGCGCCGAACAGCGCCGCCGCGGCCAGGGCAGCGGCTATGGAAGAAGAGAATGCGATGCGGCGCATGCCCGCAGACTAACCCGTTCCGAGTCAGCGGGCTCGATGCCACTGTGTCCGCTGCTACGTCTGCTGCTGCAATTGCGAACGTCGGGTTCGGCTGCGGCGGGTCGCCGCAACCGATCGGTAGCCCACTGTCAACGTCGGCATGAGGTCAGCCATTACCGAAACAAATGACCGCCTCAGGGGAACATGGGCGCATGAGGTCACCGCACTTTTCGGCGAACTTCCGCATGGAAGCCGGCGCGTGTTCGCCTGTGTTTACGCTCCTCGTGCCACGGGCCATCAGTCGAGAAGTGCGGCCTCGAACACCAGCCCCGGACCGAAACCCAATGCCACGATCGGCCCGGGAGTATTCCGCGAACGCATGCGCTGCAGGATGAACAGAACGGTCGGTGACGACATGTTGCCGTGTTCGGCGAGAACCGCGCGGGAGACATCTCCGGCTTCGGGCCCGATTCCCAGCGCGTCAATCGCAGCCTGGACAATTTCGGGGCCGCCCGGATGGATCGCCCATTGCGCGACGTCGTCGATTCGCAAATCGCGGGATGCCAGCCAAGGCTCCAGCCATTCACGCAGCGACGCGCGGATGCGCCGTGGCACCTCCAGCGTCAAGCCCATTTCGAAACCGTGATTGCCAATCCGCCAAGTCATCGCATCGGCTGAATCGTGGGTCAATAAACTCGCCGTGTCCCGCAGATGCAGCGCTGATTTGCCGGCCGGCGCCAGGATCACGGCGGCAGCTCCGTCGGCGAAAAGGGCGTTGGCGACCACTCGCTGCCGATCGAAACCGTAGGCAAAATGCAGGCTACAAAGTTCGATGCAGCAGAGCAATACGCGCGCATCCGGCGCGGCGTGCGCCAGCGCGGCCGCCGCCCGCAAACCATTGAACGCGCCGTGACACCCCATGAAGCCGATATTCACGCGACCGACGTCGCGTGCCAACCCGAGGCGATCGATCAACTCGGCATCGAGGCCCGGCGAGAACGATCCGGTGCACGACACGATGATCACATGCGTGATGCGCGACGGGTGGATGGCGGCATCCGCGAGCGCCGCTGCGCTGGCGCGCGTCGCCAGTTTCCCGGACTCCCGCACGTAACGGGCAAGCCGAACGGCCGTGGTCGGGCCAACATCGTGTTCGGAAAAGCGCGGCGGATAAAACGATTCGATGGAGGCAGCATCATCGTCGTGCGCAAGCAGTACGCTGCCGCGTCGTTGCACACCGCAGCCGCGATAGATGCGCTGCAACCACGCACGCTCGCCCTCGGTCGAGCAGCAGCGCGCCATGGCCAGAGGAATCGCCACATCCTGCCCAAAGCTGGCCGCCGGCACCGCCGTGCCGATGCCGACGATCGCGGCGGGCGTCATTCCGTCACCATGGCGGTACCCTGAAAATCGCGGTTCAGCCACGCCGTCAGCGGCGCCGATACGACAGGTGCGCGGTCGAGCAACGGAAGCGCCGCGGCCAGCACGGATGGATGGCGCAGCAATCCCGCGATGGCGCGGCACACGCGTTGCCGTGCACGCAGCATCCGCCGGTGGCGCGCGCCCCACCGCGCGGCGATGTCATCCGTCCAGCACGCGGCAGCTTCGCGCGCGAAAGGCAGCACGGCAGCAGCATCCGCGAGCGCCCATGCCATGCCTTCACCCGTGAAAGGTTCGACATAGCCCGCCGCATCGCCCAGGATCAGTACGCGACGTTCGGCACCGCAACGACGGCGCGTGCGGGTGAGCCGAGGGGTACCGCACCAATCCAGGTGATGCAAATTTTCAATGGCCGGCAGCCTCTCCGCACGGAGAATCTCCGCGATGGCCGCTGCCGGTCCACCAGATTCGTGGCACCGCGCCGGGTCCAGCGCCGCGGCAATATTGGTCACGCCGTTCTCGGCACGAACCAACCCGACGTAGCCTTGCACCGCACAGGCCATGTGGATGACGCCGGCGGCATAGCCGGCAGGTGCTTCGGGGAGGGTGGCGGCGACGCCGATTCGCGCGCGCGGCGCGACGCGCCAGTCGGGATGGGGCAGCAGGCGGGTGGCGAGTCCGCCGCAATCGAGGACCACGCGCGCTTCGACGGCACAGCGTGTCGAGCGATTCCGCAATATCACGCGGCGTCCACATCGCGTGGGTCCGTCAAGCGTGGCGCGCGTCGCCGGCAGGAAACGCGCCCCGGCATCGATGGCATGCTCGACGAGTATCGCGTCCAGCCGCATTCGGGAAATCGCGACGCCCGGCGGCAACCGAAGACGGGCCACGTGTCCAAGGCAACACAACCGCATACCGGCGCACCCACTGCCCTCGCGCAGTGCGATGCCGGAACGGGCAAGCGCCCTCAGGGCGGCCGCGTTCAAACAGCCGCCGCAGGCCTTGGCGCGGGGCCACACGGATTTTTCCACCAGCAGCACGCGCAGCCGCGCGCGTGCGAGGTGCAGCGCACTCATGGCCCCGGCGATACCGGCGCCCACGACCACCGCATCCCACTCGCGCGGCAATTCATCCGGATCCATGCAAGGCCTCGTGCATGCGCGACCAGGTCATCAGGAATCGCTGGGGCCAGTGCCGCTCGAAACGCGCGTGATCCAGTCCGGCCCCGCTCGCAAGCTCGCGCGCTTCATGCAACGTGAGCGCGGCGCGTACGGAGCGGAGGCCGTCTTCGTGCACGATCGCCGAGCGCGACAGCAGCTTCGTTCCCATCCACGCCAGCGCATAACCCGTTCTCCCGCGGATCAGGTCGCTGATCAGGAGGTGGTCACAGCATCCGGCGAGCGTGCGCAGCAGCGCAACGATGCGCGCATCGGCGAGGTGATGCAGGAACAGCGTGCAGGTAATGAAGGTGTAATGCCGAGGCAGCGGTTCGGCGGTCACGTCCGCACGGAAAAACTTCACGGGCTCACCGGCCCTCGCGGCAGCTTGTGACGCGTGCTGCAGCGCCGTATCGCTGACGTCGCATCCTTGCACTTGCAATACGAGCCCGCGCCGCCGTGCGTGTCGCGCCAGCGCGATCGCGAGATCACCGCCGCCGCACGCCACGTCCAGCAGCGATGCGCGTGTGTCCGGGGTCGAGGAAAGAATGCGTTCGATCCGGGGCCACAACACACCAGCCGTACGGCTTATCCGGTTGATCTTCTGCAGCCCGCGCAATGCGGCATGGTGCGCTTGCGGCGCAAGCGCGGGATCATCCATCAGTTCGCCAACAAGATCGCGTCGCGCCAACATGATGTTCCTGGATGCTACCCATCCTGCCATTCGGCCACCACGCGATGAGTGCGCCCGAGCGTTCAAGTGGTTGCTTGAGCGCGATTCGAGGGACCGCCACGATTCATTGAAGATGGTACGCTGCCCGGGTATCGCCCGCGAGCGGGCACCAAGCTTCATCTGCCCTTGGAGCTTCGGTGTGCGTCGGATGATCGGCGCCAGGCATTCCCCCGGAAGGGCTCGACTCGACATGGGCGCCGCGGATCAACCCTCAAGGAGGCGAACACGGTACCGGCGGAGGTCAGGTTGGGGGATTCAATCGATGGCCGCCACACACCGAGCGCCGCACGAGCAGCAGGCGCGTTGCCAACGGGACCCCGGATTCACCCCAGCCAGACGCAGAAGGGCTGGCGTGGGGCCGATAAAAAAAGGAAGAGTCGTCGCAGATCGGCCAGCTGTTCGATCGCAACGCTCAGCGGCCGTAGCGCCGCTTGCGACGCTGGTAAGTGCGCACGGCGCGCAAAAAGTCGATGCGGCGAAAGGCCGGCCACAGCACGTCGCAGAAATAGAATTCGCTGTAGGCCGCCTGCCAGATCAGGAATCCCGACAGCCGCTGCTCGCCGCTGGTGCGGATGATGAAGTCCGGGTCCGGCACGCCGCCGGTGTAAAGAAAACGCTCGATGTCGCCGGCCTTCAGGTCCGACACCAGCGATTCCAGCGAGCGTCCTTCGGCGGCGGCGGCGGTGAGCAGGCCTTTCACCGCGTCGGTGATTTCTTCGCGCCCGCTGTAGGCGAGTGCGATGGTCAACAGCATGCCGTCGTGGCCGGCGGTGGAAAGTTCCAGTGCTTCGCTGGCCGCCACCACGCGCTCGGGCAGGCGTTCGCGCTGGCCGATGATCTTCACGCGCACGCGCCCGGATTTCAGCCGCGGCTCTTCCAGCAATCGCGCGCTTTCGCGCACGAACAGGTCCAGCAGGCATTCGACTTCGTCGGGCGAGCGGCCGAAATTTTCGGTGCTGAAGACGTACAGCGTCACATGGCGCACGTCGAGCTCGAGGCACCACTCCAGCACCTCGCGCAGTTTGTTGACGCCGTACTGGTGCCCCAGCGTGGCCTCGAGACCGATGCCGCGCGCAAAGCGGCGGTTGCCATCCAGGATCAGCCCGATATGCGCCGGCACCTTCTCGGTCGCCACATGGCGGGCAAGCGCATGCTCGTACCAGCAGTAGAGCGGATACAGCAGCGGCTTGAAAATGCGCCACGGACGACGGCGCAGGTCCGCATACGCCACACGCAGCCAGCCGGGGGCGGCCACTCTCGTGCTTTCAGCCGGGAGCGGCTCGGAAATATTCGAATTCATGGCGGCGCATTGTATGCCGGCGCGAGCGAACTGGGGTGCCACGCGCATCGGGATGTGCGCCGCAACGCACATCGGTTCATGTTGCGGCTCTCCCCGCAACCGCGCACCCATACCGGCAAGGGAGGCCTTGAGGGCGCGCAGGTTCGGCCCCACGCTTGATCGAAGGCTGACGGGGTTTCGCGCCGACGGGGCGCTCGCCCCGCCATCCTGTAGCCAGATCCAGCCAGCATGGGAGTTTGGACATGAGTGGGTTCGACTGGCTGCCGTGGCGACGGCCATCACCACCGATCGGAGATGCGCTGTGGCGCGACGCGCTGGCCGCCTGCCCGCTCGCGCAACGGCTGCCCACCGACGACCGACAGCGGTTGCGCCTGTTTGCGGCCCGGTTCCAGCAGCGCAAGAAGCTGTACCCGATCGAGATCGAACTGGATGCGACGCAACGCCTGCTGATCGCGATGCAGGCTTGCCTGCCGGTGCTGCAGGTGGGCTTTCGCGCGCTGCGTGGCTGGCAAGGCGTGGTGGTGTATCCCGGCGAGTTCACGGTGCGCCACAGCCACCACGACAACAGCACGGGCGTGGTCACCGAGCGCGACCAGGTGCTGGCCGGCGAGTCGTGGCAGATCGGGCCGCTGGTGCTGTCGTGGGCCGCCGTGCAACAGGACCTGCTGCAGCCGTGGGACGGCTTCAACGTCGTCGTGCACGAAATCGCGCACAAGCTGGACATGCTGGATGGACCGCCGGATGGCGTGCCGCCGCTGCCGCGCGGCATGTCGCGACGGGCGTGGATCGATACATTCCAGCGCGCCTTCGACCGTCTGGTCGATGCCTCACGGCACGGCCACGCCGCCCTGATCGACGCATACGCGGCAACCGATCCGGGCGAATATTTCGCGGTGGTCAGCGAGCTGCACTTCTCAAATCCGCGCCGGCTCGAGCAGGCCGAACCGGACGTCGCGGCATTGCTGCGAGCCTATTACGGGTCCTCGCCTGCGCCCTGAGCAGCGGGCGGCAATCCTGTTCACGGTCGAACCACCCCGATCGCCCGCAACCAGTTTTCGGCCAGCGCAGGCCAACCGGTGATCGGCAAGCGCGTGCGTCGCAATCCAAACGCATGCCCGCCGTGGGCGTACAGGTGCATCTCGGCCGGCACACGGGCCTTCGCCAGCGCGGTGTAATAGGCCAGCGACTGGCTCACGCCATCGGTGTAATCGTCTTCCGCCTGCACCAGGAAGGTGGGCGGCGTATCAGGGGAAACCGGCACGTTGGGATTTAACGCTCCGCCATTGGTCGCGAGATGCCCCGGATAGATGGCCATTGCGAAATCGGGACGGTCGCTTTGCTTGTCGGCCGCGTCCACCGGCTTGTAAAGCTGGCGCTTGAAATTCGTGCTGACCTCGGCCACCAGGTAGCCGCCTGCAGAAAATCCGAGCACGCCGATCCTGTGGGGATCGATGTGCCATCGCACGGCGTGGAAGCGCACCAGCCGTAGCGCCCGCTGTGCGTCTTCCAGCGCGGGCACGGAGAGTGCGAAATCATCGGGACGGCATTTGCAGTGCCTATCGTAGGGCACGCTCGGCACGCGGTATTTCAGCAGGACACAGGTGATGCCTTCGGACACCAGCCAATCGCAGACCTCGGTGCCTTCCAGGTCGATCGCGAGCACCTCGAAACCGCCGCCGGGGAACACCACGACTGCGGTGCCCGTGTTCTTTCCTTGCGGGGCGTAGATCGTCATCGTGGGTTGGCTCACGTTGCTCACTGCCAACCAGGACCTGCCTGCGATCAGGTGTTCCGCCCTCGGTGTTGCGGCTTCCGGTCCCGGAACCGGCTGCGCATCGGGCGGCGCTGCCGGCCATAACGCTATTTGCGCGTGCCCCGCAGATGGCTGCCATATCGTCTTTGCATGTGCGCTTGCGAAAACGGCCAGCAAACACAACGCAGCAGCGAGCTTCATGTTGCCTACCGTTTTGTGACGAGCCAAACCGTACCATCGATCGGGCAGCATCCAGCCTGCGCTTTCATTGGTTCGCGACCGCCACACGCGGCCTTCAGCGCAGCCTACCTGGCTGGATTACCGCGGACGATGCGCGCGTCATTCCCCGCGCAGCCAGCGTGCGGCATCCAGTGCGTAGTAAGTGAGGATTGCGTCGGCACCCGCGCGCTTGATCGACAGCAGGGCTTCCATCGCGCACGCACGCTCGTCGATCCAGCCATTGGCGCCGGCGGCTTTCAGCATCGCGTACTCGCCCGAGACCTGATACACGAACGTCGGCGCGCCGAAGCGATCCTTCACGCGGCGCACGATGTCCAGATACGGCAGGCCGGGCTTCACCATCACCGCATCGGCGCCCTCTTCCAGATCCAATTGCACTTCGCGCAACGCTTCGTCGGAATTGCCGGCGTCCATCTGGTAGGTGTGCTTGGAACCCTTGCCCAGCGATGCCGCCGAACCGACCGCATCGCGGAACGGGCCGTAGAAGCTGGACGCGTACTTGGCCGAGTACGCGAGGATACGGGTATGGATCAGCCCGGCGTCTTCCAGCGCTTTGCGGATCGCGCCGATACGGCCATCCATCATATCCGAAGGCGCGACGAAGTCCGCGCCCGCGTGCGCCTGCGACAGCGCCTGTTTCACCAGCACCGCGACGGTTTCGTCGTTCTGAATGTAGCCGGTGTCGTCGATCAGGCCGTCCTGGCCGTGGGTGGTGAAGGGATCGAGCGCGTCGTCGCAGATCACGCCGAGATCGGGAAAACGTGATTTGAGTTCGCACACCGCGCGCTGGATCAGGCCATCCTCGTTCCATGCCTCACGACCATCGGCGGTTTTCTTGTCGTCTTCCAGATGCGGGAATAGCGCAAGCGCTGGCACGCCCAGCCGCTGAGCCTGTTCTGCGACCCGCAGCAGCGCCTCGATCGACAGGCGCGCCACGCCCGGCATCGAAACCACGGCGTCGCGCACTTCGCCCGCACCCTCCTGCACGAACACCGGCAGGATCAGGTCGGATGGGGTCAGCACGGTTTCGCGCATCAGCGCACGCGAAAAGGCATCGCGGCGCATGCGGCGCATGCGGATGGCGGGGTAACTCATGGTGGCGATCCGGGTTGCATCGGACCTCGAATTGTAGCGAGCCCTTGTACGCCGAACCGGCGCTGACGGTGCACGACCGCACATTCCTCGCGCAACGTGATGCCCGTCTCGACTCTGGCCAGCGCTCTGGCACGAATCCTGCTGCCTTCAGATTGTCGCCTGACTGCCGATGAACGAAGGGACGGCGACAGTCATGTTCAGCTCAGGTGGTTGCAGTTAAATTGCAGTTAATGCACAATCCGGTCCATGCGATGTGCGACGTTTCGAAGGTCAAAACTTCAAGTTGAACACAACCCGCTGAAATTTTTATGATTTCATCTCTGACCATCGTTTTGATCCTGATGCTGACAGCGGTCATGGGAGCGCTCAGCATCAAGCGCATTCCGGAAGGCCAGGTTTACACGTTGCGCCGACTGGGCAAGCCGGCCGGCACCTTGAGGGCGGGCACGCACGTGGTGGTGCCGCTGATCGAACGCATCGCCCACAAGATCAGCATCACCGGCTACACCCTTGCGGTGGACGAACGCATGGAACCCGAAACGGTTGCGGCGCCTACGCTGCGGGGTCGCATCTGGTGGCAGGTACTGGACCCGGAGCGCGCCGATTCCGTGATCGATCGCGCCGACGATCTGATCCGGCTGCGCTTGCGCGATGCGGTGCAAAGCGCGAACGTCGACGATCCGGATCTGCGTTCACGCAACCAGCGCATCAAGCAAACCTTGAACGGCAGCCTCCGCGAGCGCGGGGTGCTGGTGACGCGGGTCGAACTCGATCTCGCTGCCTGAAAAAAAGACCAGCCAGGGAGAAACGGTGAGCCCGCCACGAGCGGGCTCCTGTTTTTGGGGTTCATCTGTGCGATCGTCCATGATCGCCGCCTCGTTCAACGACAAGGTGCTACTCGGCAGCTGGCGGGTTTTCGGTTCAGAACGGCCATCCATGGCCTGACTTTCCACAACAGCTACTTCGAACGCGCTGGTAACCACATCCGCATGGAACTGACGCAAAGACTCCGGGACGGCCTTGCCGCGATGCAGCTTGCGCTGCCGGAAGGCGCACAAGAGAAGCTGCTGGCGTATCTGGACCTGCTGTCGCACTGGAATCGCGCGTACAACCTGACGGCCATTCGCGACCGCCGGGAAATGGTGTCGCGGCATCTGCTGGA
Source organism: Rhodanobacteraceae bacterium (assembly GCA_036568625.1). Taxonomy (GTDB): domain Bacteria; phylum Pseudomonadota; class Gammaproteobacteria; order Xanthomonadales; family Rhodanobacteraceae; genus 66-474. Next base: position 14,601 of record DATCSF010000247.1, read on the forward strand.
CTCGCTGGCAGTGTTGCCGCATCTGCACGGCGCGACGCTGGCCGATCTCGGCAGCGGCGCCGGCCTGCCCGGCATCCCGCTGGCGATCGCGCGGCCCGCTATCGCCGTCACCCTGGTCGAAAGCAACGGCAAGAAGGCCCGCTTCCTGCGCGAGGCCGTGCGCACGCTGCCGCTGCCGAACGTGACGGTGGAACACGCGCGGGTACAGGATGCAACCGGCACGTTCGACACCGTGACCACGCGGGCATTTTCGAGCCTTGCCGACATGCTGGCGTGGGGCGGCCACCTGTTGGCCGCCGATGGACGCTGGCTGGCGCTGAAGGGCCATGTCGACGAGGACGAAGTCGCCGGCGTGCCCGATGCGTTTCGCCTGGTCGCCACCCACCCGCTTCGAATCCCCGGCATCGATGGCGAACGCCACCTGCTGGAGCTGGCGCGGTCCTGAAGCGATGATGCCGGGCCCGCGGCCGCTTCGCATTCGAAGCGACCGATCGTGGAAACCAGGCGGCGGAAGACCATCCGGGCAAGCATGATCCAAACAGATCCGCCCGCAGGCCAATACGGGCATGCAGGCATCATGGATGCTCGCGCGGCCGTTCCGATGGTAGGCTAGTCTGCTCCCCCCGTTTCCGTTTCGCCCATTGCGACCATGACGCGCATCATCGCCATCGCCAACCAGAAGGGCGGCGTCGGCAAGACCACCACCGCCGTGAATCTGGCCGCTGCGCTGGCGGAGACCAAACGGCGCGTGTTGCTGGTGGACCTGGATCCGCAGGGCAACGCCACCTCGTCCGCGGGTGTGGACAAGCGCGCCACCAAGCCCAATGGTTGCGAGGTGCTGCTGGAAGAAGCGCCGATCGAAAGCGCGATCATCCCCACCGAGGCAGGCTTCGACCTGCTGCCCGGTAACCGCGACCTGACCGCGGCGGAGCTGAAGCTCACCGACGCGATCGCGCGGGAGTCGCGGCTCAAGGAACAACTGGCCAAACTGGGCGACCGCTACGCAATCATCCTGATCGACTGCCCGCCTTCGCTGCACCTGCTCACCCTGAACGCGCTGGCCGCCGCACACAGCGTACTGATACCGGTGCAGTGCGAATCGATGGCGCTGGAAGGCCTGACCGACCTGCTGGACACCATCAAGGCCGTGCGCGCACGCCTCAATCCGCAACTCGAAGTCGAGGGCCTGCTGCGCACCATGTTCGACGTGCGCACCGCGCTCGGCAACGACGTGTCGTCCGAACTCACCAAACACTTCGGCGACAAGGTGCTGCACTCGGTGGTGCCGCGCAACGTGCGCCTGGCCGAAGCGCCCAGCCACGGCAAGCCCATCAATCTCTACGACCGCGAATCGCGCGGCGCGATCGCCTACCTCGGCCTCGCCGGTGAAATGATCCGCCGCATCGGTCTCGGTCCAGCGCGCGGCGGCGGCCCGCCGCCAACCGAAAACGCGCCCGCCAAGGCCAACCCACCACCCCCGAATCCGCCACGCGCCCCCATGATGAAGGTCTCTGCATGAGCGCCGCCAAACGCCGGGGCCTCGGTTCCCGCGATCTCGATGTGCTGCTTGGCAATCCCGATGCCGACACCGCCGCAGAATCCGCAGCGGGTGAAATCCTGAGCAATCTTCCGGTCGCCGCGATCCGCGCCGGGCAATACCAGCCGCGACACCGGTTCGACGAGGCTTCACTGGATGAACTGGCGGCATCGATCAAGTCGCAAGGCCTGATCCAGCCGATCGTGGTGCGCGACATCGGGCGTGGCCAGTACGAACTGATCGCCGGCGAACGCCGCTGGCGCGCGGCAAAAAAGGCCGGGCTCACGGAAATCCCGGCGGTGGTGCGCAACATTCCCGCGCAGTCGGTGCTGGCGGTCGCGCTGATCGAAAACATCCAGCGCCAGGAATTGACCGCGCTGGAAGAGGCGCACGCGCTGCGGCGCCTGATCGACGAATTCAAGTTGAGCCAGCAGCAAGCCGCCGACGCCGTCGGCCGTTCGCGCGCCGCGGTCGCCAACCTGCTGCGGCTGCTGGAACTGCCCGCCACCATCCGCGAACTGCTGGATGACGGCCGCATCGAAATGGGCCACGCGCGCGCGCTGCTGACCCTGCCCGCACCGCGTGCGATCGCACTGGCCGCGAAGGCCGCCGACCAGGGCTGGTCGGTGCGCGAGCTGGAGCAGGCGGTGCGGCTGGCGCAACTGTCCAAGTCATCTTCCAAAAAATCGCGCAACGTCGATCCCGATGTCGCGGCGCTGGAACGCGAGCTTTCCGACAAGCTCGGCACCCGCGTCGAAATCGCCCACGGCCGTGGCGGCCGCGGCAAGCTGACCATCCGCTATCACAGCGCGGACGAGCTGGAAGGCATCCTCGAAAAACTGCGCTGAATCCGCCGCGCGGCGGCATGCCGTCCCGTAAGCCGCGCGCACCCGAAGCGGTCTACTCCGCGTGAATCTCAGGCAACGCCAGTTCGATGCGCTCGTGCACGCCCACGCGGGTGACCTGTACCGCTTCGCGTACTGGCTGTGCGGCGACCACGCACGCGCCGAAGACCTGGTGCAGGAAACCATGCTGCGTGCCTGGCGGGCGCTGGATTCATTGCACGACGCGGCCGCGGCCAAGCCGTGGCTGCTGACGATCCTGCGGCGCGAACACGCGCGCGGATTCGAACGCAAGGTGCTGGACCTCACCATTCTCGACGACGGACTGAAGGACAGCATCGCCGACGACGCCCCGGGTATCGATCCCGAACAGGCGGGCAGCGATGCGCAATTGCGCGAAGCCATCATGAAACTGGAACCCAAATATCGCGAACCGCTGCTGATGCAGACGCTGGGGGGATTCTCCTGCGAGGAAATCGCAGAGGAATTGGGCGTCAAGCCCGGCGCGGTGATGACGCAGTTGTTCCGCGCGCGCCACAAGCTGCGCAAGCTGTTGTCCGGCGATGCCGCCACGGAGGCCAAACATGGAATGCCTTGAATTCCGCCGCCGGCTGGCCGCCGATCCCACGGCGCGCGATAGCGAATTCCTCGCGCATCGCGACGCTTGTCGTGCCGGTTGCAGCGAGAGTTGGGGGCGCGCGCAGCGCTTCGAGCGGCAGATCAGGCGCGCGCTGCAATCGGTCGAGGCGCCATCGGACCTGGCCGAACGCGTGCTGCTGGCGCAAGCGACGTCGCAGCGCTCGCGCATGCGCCGCCGCTGGCAAATCGGATTGGCGCTGGCGGCCTCGCTGCTGGTCGCACTGGTCGTGGCAGGCTACGCATGGAACCTGCGCGCGAGCGACCACGGCGGCGCGCTCGCGGGCATGGCCATCGCGCACGTGCGCAGCGAAGCGTATTCGCTCACGATGACCCAACCCGTCGGCGACGCACAACTGCGTCCCGTGTTCGCGAAGCGCGGCGTGGCCTTGCGCGAGGTGCCGGTTCACGCCGTGTTCGCGGCCGATTGCAGGGTCGGCCCGTACCGCGCGGTGCACCTCGTGTTGCGCGAAAACGGCAACCCGGTGACCGCGCTGTATGTCGTCGGCCACCGCATCGCCGATGCACGCGACTTCCATCGCGCCGGTTGGCAAGGGCGCGAAGTGCCGATGGGCAGCGGAACACTGGTACTGCTTGGCAACGGCAGCGCGGGCTTCGCGGCCGCCGAACGCGCCATGGCCGGTGCGGTGCTGGATCCGGCGCAACACGCACTTGGTTAGAAAGTTCCAACTCCATCTCTTTGCCGCCATTCCCGCGCAAGGTCGTCACCCCCGGACTTTGATCCGGGGCGGGAACCCAGTGGCTTGGATGTGATGCGTTGAAGTGCAAAGGCGCTGGGTCTCGGAGGTCGCTTCCGGGATGACGAGCAAAACTGCACGCGTTCCACCTCGCGTGTCCGCGCCGCATCGGCGATAATTCGCGCCAGTCCCCGCAAGGCGCCGCCGATGCCCGAGCTTTCCGTGGTCGTGCCCGTGTTCAACGAGCGCGACAACATCCCGCCACTGCTCGCCGAGATCGCCGCCGCACTGCGCGGGCGCGTCGACTACGAGGTGGTGTATGTCGACGACGCCAGTTCCGACGATTCGCTCGACGTGCTCAAGGCCGAGCGCGCGAAGCATCCCGAGTTGCGCATCGTGCGGCACCTCCAGCAAAGCGGCCAGAGCACCGCGATCCGGAACGGCGTGCGCGCCGCACGTGGCGGCTGGATCGCCACGCTGGACGGCGACGGCCAGAACGACCCCGCCGATATTCCGAAACTCATCGAAGCGCACAAGGCGGCCAACGCGAAGGTGAAGCTGTTCGCCGGTTGGCGCACCACCCGTCGCGACAGTTTCAACAAGCGGATCTCCTCGAAGATCGCGAACGGCGTGCGTTCGCGGATGTTGCGCGATGCGACGCCCGACACCGGCTGCGGCCTGAAACTGTTCGAGCGCGACACCTTCCTTGCCCTGCCCTACTTCGACCATATGCACCGCTACCTGCCGGCGCTGGTCAGGCGCGCGGGGTTCGAAAGCGTAAGCATTCCGGTCGGACACCGCCCGCGCACCCGCGGCGTGTCCAAGTACGGCATGCTCGACCGCCTATGGGTCGGCCTCGCCGATCTGCGCGGCGTCGCATGGCTGATGCGACGCGCAAAGGTGACCGAAGTCGAGGAACTGTGACCGTCGCCGTGCCGGACCTGGCCGCGCGGGCGCGAACGGTGCTGCGCGAGGTGTTCGGGTACGGCGCCTTTCGCGACCGCCAGCAAGCCATCATTGAACACCTTCTGCACGGCGGCGACGCGCTGGTGCTGATGCCGACCGGCGGCGGCAAGTCGCTGTGCTACCAGATTCCCGCGTTGCTGCGGGACGGCAGCGCGATCGTGGTCTCGCCGCTGATCGCGCTGATGCAGGATCAGGTGGAAGCGTTGCGCCAGCTCGGGGTGGCGGCGGCATTCCTCAATTCCAGCCTCGATGCACCGGCGCAGGCCGACGTCGAACGGCGCTTCCTGGCCGGCGGGTTGAAACTCCTGTACGTGGCGCCCGAACGGTTGCTTACCGGGCGCTTCCTGGACCTGCTCGAACGCGTCAAGGTGTCCCTCTTCGCGATCGACGAAGCCCACTGCGTGTCGCAATGGGGCCACGATTTTCGTCCCGAGTACCGCGAACTCACGGTGCTGCACGAGCGCTTTCCCGATGTGCCGCGCATCGCCCTGACCGCAACCGCCGACGCCCCGACCCGGCGCGAGATCGTGGAACGCCTCGCGCTCGGCCAGGCCCGGCAGTTCATCTCCAGCTTCGACCGGCCCAACATCCGCTACCGCGTCGCGCAGCGGGACCAGCCGCGCCAGCAATTGAAGGCGTTCCTTGCCGGGCACCGGGGCGAATCGGGCATCGTCTATTGCCTGTCGCGGCGCAAGGCCGAGGACACCGCGACGTGGCTCGTCGAGCAGGGCGTCGAAGCGCTGCCCTACCACGCAGGGCTCGATGCGGCCACGCGCACCGCCAACCAGCAGCGCTTCCTGCGCGAAGACGGCATCGTCGTGTGCGCGACCATCGCCTTCGGCATGGGCATCGACAAGCCGGATGTGCGCTTCGTCGCGCACCTGGACTTGCCGAAGAGCCTCGAAGGCTATTACCAGGAAACCGGGCGTGCCGGCCGCGACGGGCTGCCGGCCGAGGCATGGATGATCTACGGGCTGAG
>DATCSF010000248.1:0-5173 GCA_036568625.1 Rhodanobacteraceae bacterium
AATGAATGAACCCTGTCGTCGCGGCACGGTCCATAGCGTTGCTCGTTGCCATTCCGCGGCGAAACCCGCAGAATGGCGCGTTCATGATTGACGCATCACCGCGCGAAAGCGCGTCAGCCATCCATCATCAAAGGAAAACACCGATGAAGCAGATCATGCGGCCGAGCCTGGCCGCCGTTGCCGTGATCGCCACACTGGGCGTCGCAGGTATTTCGCAGGCACAGACCAAGTCGACTGCGACGGTCGACAAGGCCAAGGCGAGCGAGATCGTCGGTTACGAACTCGCGGGTCGGTATCCGGACTGGGCGCGTGATCTGGTCAATCCGCAGCAGGTCGGTCAGGCGGTGACGCGCGCCTTGCAGGGCCAGAAGCCCAGCATGAGCGAAACCGAAGCGCAGAACGTCGCCAAGGCGTTCGGCGAAGAGTTCGCGTCACGCGCCAAGCAGCATTACGACCAGGTCGCCGCGCAGAACAAGCAGGCGGGCGACGCCTTCCTCGCCAAGAACAAGTCGCAGGCCGGCGTGCGCGTCACCTCGGATGGCCTGCAGTACCAGGTGATCACGCAGGGCACCGGTCCGAAGCCGAAGGCCACCGACACCGTGCAGGTGAATTACACCGGCACCTTCGTCAACGGCCAGGAATTCGATTCCTCCGCCAAGCACGGTACTGGCCCGGCCAAGCTGGACCTTTCCAACGTGTTCCCCGGTTTCAAGGAAGCAATGATGCTGATGCCGACCGGCAGCCACTACAAGTTCGTGATTCCGTCCGATCTTGCCTACGGTGCCGAGCCGAAGAACGGGTTCCCGCCGAACGAAACCCTTATCTTCGACGTCACCCTGGTGAAGATCGGCGCGCAGTAATTGAGTGCAGGATGTACCCATCCCGCGCAGGCCATGGCTGGCCGTTGACACGGGATTCAAGCCATAAAAAACGCGGCCTTCGGGCCGCGTTTTTTGTTCCTGTGCAAGCTACCCGGGGCGTAGCGCCGGCCACTTCCTTGGGCTGCGAAGTGTCCTGAGGGCAGCCGGGGTCGTGGTTCGCGTGATCCGTCGCGCGCATGGCGCGCTCCTCCAAAAACACTCGCCCATGGCGCGCTCCTACAAAAGCGTGTCGGGAGGGGGTTCGAGGGAACAGGTATCGAGGCGTTCGCGGCCCGGGGGTTACCCGTGCGCAATCGCCTCGACACGCGCGGCGCAGATGAAATCGTTCATCGACAGCCCCCCCACGTCGTGCGTGGACCAGTGCACCACGCAGCGGTTGTAGCCGACTTCGAGGTCGGGATGGTGATCCTGGCGATTGGCCATCCAGCCAAGGGCGTTGACGAAGCCGAGCGTCTCGTGAAAGTTCTTGAAGCGGAAGGCCTTGGTGATCGACTTGCCGTCCGGGGCCAGTTGCCATTCGGGAAGCCCCGACAGCAGCGTGCGCACGCGCGCTTCATCCAGCGCATGCCCCTCGCCCTTGCGGGGTTCGCAGTGCAACGCGGCCAGCTCGGCGAGGTCCATGATGATGGGACGCAGTCAGTTGCCGCCCTGGATCTTGCCGTGCAGGTCGGACAGCTTGCTCGGAAGGCTGGAGAAATACGCGGCCAGATCCTGGATGTCCTGATCGCTCAGCGGCGCGGCCATGCCATTCATGATGGCGTTGGTGCGCTGGCCGCTCTTGTACTCGTGCAGCACCTGCGCCAGATAATCCTGGTACTGGCCGGCGAGCGCGGGGTAGTTTGGCGCGATGCCGTTGCCGTCGGCGCCATGGCATGCTTCGCAGGCCGCCGCCTTGGTCTTGCCGGTGGCGGCGTTGCCGCTGGCCGATGCGGTGCCGAAGCTGAGCGCCAGCGCCGCGGCGAGAAGGGAAACGAGAATGGTGCGTTGCTGCATGGTCGATCCCCTCAATTCTTGTGCAGTTGCTTGGGCGCGAGGCTGGACAGGTACGCCGCGATGTCCTCGATTTGCTGCTGGGTCAGGCTGTGCGCCTGTGCATTCATCGTGGGGAACTTGCGCGCATCGTTCTTGTATTCGTTGAGCGCGTCGATGAGGTATTGCTCGTTTTGCCCGGCGATGCGCGGCACATGGTATTGGGGAGCCGCCGATTCATACCCGGTTACACCGTGACAGCCGTGGCAGGAATACACGTCCTGCTTGCCCTTGGCGGGATCGCCCTTGGCGAAAGCGGTGGATGCGAAACACGCAAATCCAGCCATCACTACGACGGTCAGCATCGATCGGATCATGTTCCAGGGTTCCCTGCAGGTGGCTTCTGCCGCGTGGCAAAGCCGGAAGTATAACTCGTGACGCGCGCTCACGGGCAAGCGTGCATGCCAGCGGTCAGGCCGGATGCGAAGCTTCGTGCACCTGCTGCATGGTGTCGATTGCCAGCGCGGAATGCGCGTACGCGCCGCCCGCGCGCATCTCCGACGCGACCCAGATGGCCTCCATGATCTCCTGCTCGGTCGCGCCGGCTTTGAGGGCCGCCCGGGTGTGTCCCTTGATGCAGTAGGGACATTGTGTGGTGTGGGCGACCGCGACGGCGATCAATTGTTTGGTTGCTGATGGCAGCGCGCCATCGGCGAAAACCGCGCGGCTGAATTGCTGGAAGGCTTCGAGCGGAGCGGGTGCGAGTTCATGGCGCTTGCGCGCGATCTCGGCACTGGAGTCGGGATACATCGGGTGGTCCATGGCTGTGTGTCCTCGGAGTGAAAAACCGCTGCAAACTGGTCACTTTACTCTCGTTGCCGGTCAATTCGCTGACACGGATCAGTGTGCCAGCGCTGCATGCCGATCGTGGCGTTTGCCAAACGCCTCGATTGATGGTGTGATGGCGGCATGGTGGCGTGGCGTTCCTTCTGTGTGGGACTGGTCGCGTTGCTGGCGACAGCGGCGGCGTTCGCGGCCGCGACGAACGCGCCGATGTCGCGCCCGGTTGCAGTGGTGCTGCGGGTCGACGGCGCAATCAGTCCGGCCAGTGCCGATTACGTGATGCGTGGCATTGCCGATGCGGAACAGCGGCGCGCCGCAGCGGTCGTGCTGGAACTCGACACGCCAGGCGGGCTGGCCAGCTCGATGCGCGATGTCATCAAGGCGATTCTGGCTTCGAACATACCGGTGATCGGCTACGTCGCACCTTCCGGCGCGCGCGCTGCAAGTGCGGGCACGTACATCATGTACGCCAGCCACATCGCCGCGATGGCGCCCGCGACCAACATCGGGGCGGCGACGCCGGTCTCCCTGACCGGGGGCGGGAATTCGCCGTTGCCCCCGCCCGGCAATGGCAAGGCGAGCTCGGCGCCGACCGAAAATACCGAAATGCGCAAGGTCACCAACGACGCGGTGGCCTACATGCGCGCCCTGGCCGAACGCCGCGGCCGCAACGCCGACTGGGCCGAAAAGGCGGTGCGCGACGCCGTGAGCGTGTCGGCCGACACCGCCGTGAAACTGCATGTGGTCGACTTGATCGCGCCGGATGTTCCAACCCTGCTTGCCGACGTGGATGGCCGCAGCGTTGAGACCGTCGGCGGCACGCGGGTACTGCACACCCGCGGCGCCGCGATCGAAACCGTCGCGCCCGGTGTGCGCAGCCGGTTTCTCGGCGTCATTGCCAATCCCTCCGTCGCGTATATCCTGCTCTTGATCGGGCTTGGCGGGCTGGTAATGGAAGGCATGCACCCGGGCGGCGTGCTGCCCGGCGTGGTCGGCGCAATTTGCCTGCTGCTGGCGTTGTACGCGTTCCAGATGCTGCCGGTGAACTTTGCTGGGTTGGGGCTTGTCCTGCTCGGCGTGATCCTGATCGTGTCGGAGGCCTTCGTACCCGCCTATGGCGTACTCGGTACCGGAGGTGTGATTTCGTTCGTGATCGGTTCGGTGATCCTGATGCACACGGGCGTACCGGGTTTCGACATTGGGCTGCCCGTGGTGGTCGGCGTCGCGATTGCCGCGGCGGGCATCCTGGCCGGCATCGTGTGGATGGCGATGCGTTCGCACCGTCGGCCGGTGGTCAGCGGCCGCGAGGAAATGCTCGGCGCCATCGCCGAGGTGGTCGCCGACTTTGACGGCCTGGGCCTGGTGCACGTGCATGGCGAACGCTGGCAGGCCCGGTCCGACGCGCCGCTCCGGCAGGGCGAGCGCGTCGCCGTCACCGGCATGCACGGCCTGGTGCTGGACGTGAAACCGGTACCGCAATCTAAGGAGGCGTCGCCATGAGCGTGTATCCCATCATTGCCGTAATCGTGGTGATCGTATTGATCATCCTGCTGTCGTCGCTGAAGATCCTGCGCGAGTACGAACGTGGCGTGATCTTCCTGTTTGGCCATTTCCAGGCCGTCAAGGGGCCTGGGATCATCGTGCTGATCCCGATCATGCAGCAAATGGTGCGGATCGACCTGCGCACCATCGTGATGGAGGTGCCGCCGCAAGACGTGATTTCGCGCGACAACGTGCCGGTCAAGGTCGACGCGATGATCCTGTTTCGCGTGATCGACCCCGAGAAGGCCGTGATCCAGGTCGAGGATGCGCGCGAAGCCACCAGCCAGTTGGCCCAGACCACCTTGCGTTCCGTGCTGGGTCAGCACGAACTGGACGAAATGCTGAGCGAGCGCGACAAACTCAATCACGACATCCAGGTGATCCTCGACCAGCACACCGATGCATGGGGCATCAAGGTATCCAACGTCGAAATCAAGCAGGTCGATCTGGATGACAGCATGGTGCGCGCGATTGCGCGCCAGGCCGAGGCCGAGCGTCAGCGCCGTGCCAAGATCATCAACGCCGAAGGCGAGCAGCAAGCATCGGAGAAGCTGATGCAGGCTGCACAGACCCTGATGCAGCAGCCGCAGTCCATCCAGCTGCGCTACCTGCAGACGCTGGTGGAAGTCGCCGGCATCGCCGGCAACAAGACCAACACCATTGCGTTCCCGCTGCCGCTGGATTTGCTGGAACCGCTGCTGGGCAAAATGCGCAAGGGGTCGGAGGACAAGCCGCCGGCCGCGTGAGGCGCGCGGCTGAACCTGCGGACGGCTGTCGGCGCAGGCTGGCCCAGTACGCGGTGTCGATCTGCGCTTGGCGGCCGTATCGGTCCGCCACCAGCGTGCCGTACTCAAACCCGCGCCGATTTCACCAGCAGGTGCTTGGCCAGCGCCCCGTGCACGTGTCCGACCGCGCGCACCAGGTGCAGCATCCCGAAC
>DATCSF010000249.1:0-4543 GCA_036568625.1 Rhodanobacteraceae bacterium
GACGACGGCGACCACGGCGTCGTTTTGTCCTTGTTCGGCGATTCGTACGCGTATCTCAAGCTGGAGGTGCGCGTACCGCAGTCATTGGCCGTCAAGCTCCAGGAAGGTTCGGGCGATGCGCAGGCAAACGGGCTGGCTTCCCTGGATGCCACGCTCGGCTCCGGTGACCTCAAGGTCAACGGCATCGCCCGCGAATTCGGTTTGCGGGTGGGCTCGGGCGATGTCGTCGCGGCCGGCGTCGGTAGCCTGAATCTCGCCAGCGTCGGGTCGGGCGACGTCAGCGTCGATGGGGTGCGTGGCGACGCGCATGTCGGCGAGGTCGGTTCGGGCGACCTGGGTCTGCACAACGTGACCGGCAACGTGTCGCTGGGGTCCGTCTCTTCGGGCGATACAAAGTTGTCGGGCGTGGGCGGCAGCGTGACCGCTGGCAGCGTCGGCTCGGGCGATCTCGTCGTACGCAATGTCAAAGGCAACGTCTCGGTGGACTCGATCGCCTCCGGCGATGTCAGCGTCGAGCAGGTGGGCGGCAGCGTGCACGCCGGCAGCCTGGGCTCGGGTAATTTTGGCGCAAACGGCGTGGGCGGCGATTTCAGCGTCGGCACGGTCGGCAGCGGCGATATCCACCATCGCGGCGTCAAGGGCAGAGTCAGCGTGCCGCGCGACGATAATTGACTGGCGCCGACAAGCCTTCAAAAGACCTGCCGCGGACGTCGCCGCCCGCGGCAGAAACATGCGGCGGGCGGGGAGTGAGGCCGCACGCCGCATCGCCACTCGTGGCATCGTGCTCATGAAACGGGCCGTCGCTGCCCGCCTTGCCGTGACAACGCGTGATCGCGTGAACGGTTGACACGGGTGGTCCACCCCGGATGCCGCCCGTTCCGGACCGCTGCAACACGGGCCGGGGTGGGGCTACTTCACATTCACGCAACGATCACCTTGACGCGGGCACATTGCACAAACATGTATGCGGCGCGAGGATCGGGTTCGGATGGGGAGGCAGCGATGAGCGAGGTCGAGCGCGAAAAACAGACCGGCATGGTGCTGCTGGTCGAGGACAACAGCGGCATCGCCGAGATGGTCGGCGAGTTCCTCGAGCGTCGCGGCTATGCCGTCGATTTCGCGGGCGATGGCGTCAGTGGCCTGCATCTGGCGGTCACCGGCAGCTATGACGTGATCGTGCTGGACCTGATGCTGCCCGGCATGGACGGGCTGGACGTGTGCCGCAAGTTGCGCGGCGAAGCCAAGAAATCGACGCCGGTGCTGATGCTCACTGCGCGCGACACGCTGGAAGACAAGTTGATCGGCCTCGATGCCGGCGCCGACGACTACCTGGTCAAGCCATTCGAACCGCGCGAACTGGAAGCGCGCATCCGCGCCCTGATCCGGCGCGAGCGGCGGCAGGTTTCCAGCGAGGTTTACCAGGTGGGCGACCTGACGCTGGATACCGCGACGCTCAGGATCGTGCGCGACGGCGAGGAACTGCAGGTGTCGCCGATCGGCATGAAGCTGCTCACCATCCTGATGCGCGAGTCGCCGCGCGTGGTGTCGCGCCACGACATCGAGCGCGAAATATGGGGCGACACGCTGCCCGATTCCGACACCCTGCGCTCGCACCTGTACAACCTGCGCCGCGTCGTCGACAAACCCTACGCGCGTCCGCTGCTGCACACCATTCACAGCGCGGGCTACCGGATCGCGGATCTGGACGAGGAAGCTGCGGCATCCGCGTCGACCGCCTGACGGCGCGGCCAGGATGCGGCCATCGATTGCGCGCGCCGGTCGCGCGCGGACAGTCCTCGTCACGCTTGCATCATTCCGCTAGGCTCGTCCCATGGCCAGATACGCCAGCATCGGCCACCGCTTCTGGGTGATGTTCTCGCTGTGGGTGGCGGCGATCAGCGTCGTCATCGCGCTGGGCGTCTATGCCCTCATGAGTTCGGTCCAGCAAGCCGTCGCGCGCCAGGAACTCGAGCGCGAGGCCGCCTATTTCAGCGCGCAGTTGGCCCGCAATCCCGACGCCGCGCTGCCCGATACCTGGCTGATTCGCGGTTATCGCAAGGCGCCCGGGCAATCGGATGCAGCCCTGCCGCCGGCCCTGCGCGGGCTGAGGCCCGGCTATCACCAGGTTCGCCAGCGCGACGGCACCATCGGCACGGTGCTGGTGGCGGACGACGCGCGCGGTCGCCTGTATCTCCTGTTCAATCACGATCGCCCGAATCGCGGCGTGACGTTGTTCGTGTTGATCCCGGTCGTGCTGGTGGTGCTGATCATCTACCTCGCGACCTGGCTCACCTATCGCGCGTCGCGCAAGGCGCTGTCGCCGGTGATCGCGCTGGCCAAGGTGGTGCGGCGCTGGAATCCAAATTATCCCGAGCCCGAGTCACTGGCGCCCGGCAGCTTGCCGGCCGCGACCGACAGTGACGTCGAGGTGCTGGTCGCCGCGCTGTACAACTTCGCGAATCGGCTGGAGGCGTTCGTCGAGCGCGAGCGCAATTTCACCCGCGACGCCAGCCACGAATTGCGCACGCCGCTGACGGTGATGAAGATCGCGGTCGACGTACTGGCCGACGAGGACATGAGCCCGTTCGCGCAGCGTTCGCTGGCGCGCATCCGGCGGTCGGTGCGCGAGATGGAAGCGCTGATCGAAACCTTCCTGGTGCTGGCGCGCGAATCCGACACCGGCCTGCGCGACGAGGATTTCCTTGCCAACGACGTGATCGCCGCCGAAGTGGCGCGCTACCGCGAGCTGCTGGCGGGCAAGCCGGTCGAACTCAAGCTGATCGAGCACGCGCGTTTCGCGCTGCACGCACCGCCGCGGGTGTTCGCGGTGATGGTCGGCAACCTGCTTCGCAATGCCTGCCTGTATACCGAGCAGGGCAGCGTGACCATCGAGGTGGGAGCGGATCATGTGCGGGTGTTCGATACCGGCAGCGGCATGAGCGAGGAAGACATCGAGCGTGCCTTTCAGGCGTTCTATCGCGGCAGCCGCACCGGCGGCAGGGGTCACGGCATTGGCCTCGCAATCGTGCGCCGCATCGCCGATCGCTATGGCTGGCAGGTCGAGCTAGAAAGCACGCTCGGCAAGGGCACCACCGCGACGGCGCGGTTTCCCGCCGCGCAGCCGCCCGATGCGGCGTTGCCGGACCCGGCCGAACCGGGGCAAGCCGTCGATGCGGAATCCAGCTTGTGAATCATGGATGCACCCGTTTCCCGGATGCAAACGCACATCGAGCGGTGGGCGGGTGCTTGCGCGTGCAGGAGACCGCACGGCAAGTATCGTGACGCCGCATTCACAAGCAGCTGCATAGACTCTGGACTCTCGCAAGGGATGCGGCCACGGCCAAAGGGAGTTCATTTCATGTTGCAGCGATCTTTCGTGGGCCTCGAAGATGCACGCCGCAAGCTTGTTGGCGGCGAGGCAAAGACGCGCGACATCGGCCAGCCGATGGACATCGCCGTCGTCGACAACGGCGGCAGCATGGTTGCCTTGCAACCCCTCTACGGTATCCAGGTTTCCAACCGCGGCTGCGTAGTGGTTTTCCCCGGCGGCATCCCGCTCGAGCACGGCGACCCGTGCATCGGCGCGATTGGCGTCAGCGGCGGCGAAAACCAGCAGCACCCGGCCGTGACCGAAGTTGCGGCCGCGGCGCTCTGAAGTGCGTCGACGGGAAGCTGAAATGTTTCGTCTCCGTCACGCCGTGCAGCGCTCCCGGGTGGCCGCGCGGGCCGCATGGACGCGCTATCGGCAACGGCCCGAGAACGACTTGTCGCCAATCTCAATGGACGCCGAGCACAGCCTGATCCGCGTTTTTCTTTACTGCCTCAACGGCAGCAAGTAACCCCACGCACGCAGACCGACGGGATCGCCGGTTCGCGGGACGCCAAGGAGGGCGCCGATGAAAAGACTCGCAGTGGTCATGGCGGTTTCCGCCGCATGCGTCGCGGTGGCCCAGGCGCAGACGCCTCCGGCGCGCGCGTCCTCGACCGGTGCTGCGCCCGGCGCGCAGCCCGCTGCCGGCGAGGGTCTGGCGCAGTTGACGCGCGATCCGGCCGATTGGCCGATGCCGGCCAAGAACTATGACGGGACGCGCTTCAGCAGGCTCGACCAGATCAATGCACAAAACGTCAGGAACCTGACCGTGGCCTGGACGTTTTCCACGGGCGTTCTGCATGGCCACGAGGCGGCCCCATTGGTGATCGGTGGCACCATGTACGTGATCACGCCGTGGCCGAACATCGTCTACGCGCTCGATCTCTCCGCGGAAGGCGCGATCAAATGGACGTTCAAACCGCATCCGGCCCGCGCCTCGCAAGGCGTCGCTTGTTGCGACGTGGTGAACCGCGGCATGGCGTACTCCGACGGCAAGATTTTCTTCAACACGCTGGACGATCACACGATCGCCCTCGATGCCGACACCGGCAAGATGCTCTGGGACACCCAGGTCGGCGACATCGACAAGGGTGAAACCATGACGATGGCGCCGCTGGTCGTGAAAAACCATGTGCTGGTCGGCAACAGCGGCGGCGAACTGGGCGTGCGCGG
>DATCSF010000250.1:0-15507 GCA_036568625.1 Rhodanobacteraceae bacterium
CCATCGCGCTCGCCAACTTCCGCAACCCCGAAGGGCTGTCGCCGGTTGGCGACAACGCCTGGATGGAAACCGGCGACTCCGGCCAGCCGCTGCTGGGCACCGCCAGCGCCGGCCAGCTCGGCAGCCTGGAGGATGGCACGCTGGAATCGTCCAACGTGGATCTGGCCACCGAACTCGTGAACCTGATCATCGCCCAGCGCAACTACCAGGCCAACACCCAAACCATCAAGACGCAGGATCAAGTGTTGCAGAGCGTCGTCAACCTGCGTTGAAAGAAATCATTTGCTGGTCATTCCGGGGCCGCCGCGGCTCCATCGCGGCAGAGCCCGGAATCCAGTGGCTTTCCCTTGAGGCACTGGATTCCCGCTTTCACGGGAATGACGAGGGTCGGGCCAGCCGACAATTTCAGGAGAACCCATGGATCGCATGATCTACACCGCGATGAGCGGCGCCCAGCAGAGCTTCGTTCGCCAGGCGGTGGTCAGCAACAACCTGGCCAACGTGTCGACCACGGGTTTCCGCGGCCAGGTCGAGGCGATGCGCGCGGTGCCGGTGCAGGGCGACGGCGCGCTGCGCACGCGCGTGTCGGTGATGGACACCACGCCCGGCAGCAACTTCGCGCCCGGTCCGATCAACGCGACCGGTCGCGAGCTCGACGTCGCGCTGGAAGACGGAGCATGGCTGGCGGTGCAGGATGAAAACGGCAAGGAAGCCTACACGCGGCGCGGCGACCTGCAGGTCGACGGCACCGGCATGATCACCAGCGGCGGACGCCCGGTGATCGGCGAGGGCGGTCCGATCATCGTGCCGCTGGGCGCGCAACTGACCGTCGGCGCCGACGGCACGCTCAGTGCGATCGGGCCGGGCGACAAACCCGATGCGCTGGTGCAGGTCGGCAAGTTGAAGCTCGTGACGCCCGATGAAAAATCACTGGAGCGCGGTGACGACGGCCTGTTCCGTTCGCTCGACGCCAACGGCAATGCCGTGCCGCTGGCCGCCGACGACAACGCGCGCCTGCAGACCGGCGCGCTGGAAGGCAGCAACGTCAGCGCGGTGGAATCGATGGTGGACATGATCGCCACCTCGCGTCTTTACGAAATGCAGATGAAGGCGGTGCAGACCAGCGAGGACAACGCGCGTCAAGCCGACCGCCTGTTGTCCCTTTCGGCCTGAGCCCACGGGAGTAAACATCGATGATCAAATCACTTTGGACCGCCAAGACCGGTCTGGAAGCGCAGCAGACCAAGATGGACGTGATCGCCAACAACCTGGCGAACGTCAGCACCAACGGATTCAAGAAATCACGCGCGGTGTTCCAGGACCTGCTGTACCAGAACATGCGCCAGGCCGGCGGCCGCAACGACATGCAGAATGTCTTGCCGGCCGGCCTGCAGATCGGCTCGGGCGTGCGTCCCGTCGCCACCGAACGCATCCACACGCAAGGCAGCCTGGAGCAGACGGGCAACTCCAAGGACATCGCCATCGACGGCAAGGGTTTCTTCCAGGTGCTGATGCCCGACGGCAACTTCGCCTACACCCGCGACGGCAGTTTCCAGGTGAACGAGAGCGGGCAGCTGGTGACGGCCGACGGTTACCCGATCCAGCCCGCGGTGTTGATCCCGCAGGATGCACTGTCGATCACCATCGGCAAGGACGGCGTGGTCACCGTGACCCAGCCGGGCAGCAACGAATCCACGCAGGTCGGGCAATTGAGCCTTTCCACGTTCGTCAATCCCGCCGGCCTGCAGAGCATCGGTGACAACCTGTATCTCGAAACCAGCGCGTCGGGCATGCGCAACGAATCCACGCCCGGCTTGAACGGCGCCGGCCGCCTCGACCAAGGTTACGTCGAAACCTCCAACGTCAACGTGGTGGAGGAAATGGTCAGCATGATCCAGACCCAGCGTGCCTACGAAATCAACAGCAAAGCGGTGCAGACGTCCGATGAAATGCTCGCCAAATTGTCTCAACTCTAAGGTGATCCGAGCGGCGTTGTTCGCCGGCGCCGCATTGGTGCTGACGGGCTGTTCGCACTTCGTCCACAAACCCGTCGTCGCGCAGATGCCACCGGTGGAAATTCCCGCACCGCCACCGCCGGTGCCGAACGGTTCCATCTTCCAGGCGGCGAGTTACGGCAATCGTCCACTGTTCGAAGACCAGCGTCCGCGCATGCCGGGCGACGTGCTGACCGTGGTATTCAACGAGCAGGTCAGCGCGTCCAAGAACGCACAAAGCAGCGCCAGTCGCAAGAGCGAATCCAGCTTCGATCCGACGCTGGTGCCGAAGGGCTTGTCGGCGCTGGGCAAGCTGGGCGTGGACCTCAAGGGCGGGCACGATTTCCAGGGCAGCGGCGGTGCCAAGGCCAACAATACGTTCACCGGCACCATCACGGTGACGGTGGTGCAGGTGCTGAACAACGGCAACCTGCGCGTGCATGGCGAGAAGCAGATCGCGATCAACCAGGGCACCGAATACATCCGCTTCGCGGGCACCGTCGATCCGCGCACCATCGACGCCGACAACTCGGTGCTCTCCACACGGGTGGCCGACGCGCGCATCGAATACGTCGGCGATGGTTACGTCAACGATGCACAGCGCATGGGTTGGCTGCAGCGCGCGATGCTGAAAGTGTGGCCGTTCTGAGGGGCAAGCCGTGAACGCGAGGCGTGGTTGGGACAAGATATCCGGGACGGCGCGCAAGTGCGCGCTGCCACTGCTGCTGGCGCTGCTGGCGACCGCCCAGGCGCACGCACAGACGTTGCGCGAGCTGGCGAGCTTCGCGGGCGTGCGCGACAACGCACTGGTCGGCTATGGCCTGGTGGTGGGCCTGGACGGCACCGGCGACCAGACCATGCAGACGCCGTTCACGACGCAAAGCCTCACCAACATGTTTTCGCGGCTCGGCATCACCTTGCCGGCCGGCACCAACATGCAGTTGCGCAACGTGGCGGCGGTGATGGTCACCGCCAACCTGCCGCCGTTCGCCGCGCCCGGCCAGCACATCGACGTGGTGGTGTCCTCGGTCGGCAACGCTAAAAGCCTGCGCGGCGGCACCTTGCTGATGACGCCGCTGAAGGGCGTCGATGGCAATACCTACGCGATCGCCCAAGGCAACATGCTGGTCGGCGGCGCCGGCGCCAGCGCCGGCGGTTCCAGCGTGCAGATCAACCAGCAGGCCGGCGGTTCGATCAGCGACGGCGCAACCGTCGAACGCAGCGTGCCGCTGGAACTCGGCCAGAACGGCGGCATGCTGGCGCTGCAATTGAAGCGTGCCGATTTCGGCACCGCGCAGCGCGTGGTGGACGCGATCAATGGCGCGATGGGCCGGCAGGTGGCTTCCGCGGAGAACGCACGCACGATCCGCGTCGAGGGTCCGCAAGACCCCAACCAGCGCGTCGATTTCATCGCGCGGATACAAAGCCTCGACGTGATCCCGGTGGCTGCGCCGGCGCGCGTGATCATCAATGCGCGCAATGGTTCGGTGGTGCTGAACCAGCGCGTCACCTTGCAGCCGGCCGCGGTCGCGCACGGCGATCTGTCGGTGGTGATCAGCACCGCGAACACGGTCAGCCAGCCGCCGCCGTTCAGCCGCGGCCAGACCGCCGTGGTGCAGAACAGCGCCATCAACATCACCAAGCAGCGCGGCAGCCTGAACGTCGTGAAGGGCGCGGACCTGATGCAGGTGGTGGACGCACTGAATGCATTGGGGGCCACTCCGCAGGACTTGATGTCGATCCTGGAAGCGCTGAAGGCCGCGGGATCGCTGAACGCGGACCTGGAGATGATGTAGTGGCCGTCGGTTCGCTCGACGCCGCGCGTTTCGCGCTGGACGTGAAAGGGCTGGATGGCCTGCAGCGGGCGGCCGCGAAGGACCCGCAAGCGCAACTGAGGGAAGCGGCGCGGCAGTTCGAGGCGGTGTTCCTTGGCCAGATGCTGAAAAGCATGCGCGAGGCCGGCTACAAATCCGGCCTGATGGACAACCGGCAGATCGAGTTTTACCAGTCCCTGTTCGACCAGCAGCTTTCCGAAAACCTGGCGGGCAAGGGCACCGGCCTCGCCGAGATGCTGGTGCGCCAGCTGTCGCCCAAGCATGCCCCCACGCAACCTGCGGCCGATGCTGCCGCCGCCGC
The DNA here is from genome assembly GCA_036568625.1 of Rhodanobacteraceae bacterium. Taxonomy (GTDB): domain Bacteria; phylum Pseudomonadota; class Gammaproteobacteria; order Xanthomonadales; family Rhodanobacteraceae; genus 66-474. Next base: position 4,131 of record DATCSF010000250.1, read on the forward strand.
GCGACTCGCCACGATTCCGCACGGCACGCCGGGCTCGCTCGAAGGGGTGCCTGCGGTTGCGGCCGGCAGCGATGACGCCGGTTCGCACCACGCCGGCCTGATTGCCGCGATCGCGGCGCAGATCCGCGCCGCCGAAGCGGCGGCGAAGCTCGGTCTGCCCAACGGTTCCGCCGCCGCCGCCTCGCCGGCTGCCGCATCGACCGCCAGCGATGCGTCCGGCGACGGCGATGGCAACGTCTACACCCGCTTCGTGAACCGCTTTGTGGGTGCGGCCCGTGCCGCAGCGCGAATGAGCGGCGTGCCGGCGCGGCTGATCCTGGCGCAGGCCGCGCTGGAGACCGGCTGGGGCCGACACGAGATGACCGCCGACAGCGGCGCCAAGAGCCATAACCTGTTCGGCATCAAGGCCGGCGCGGGCTGGGACGGCGCCACCGCCAACAACATGACCCACGAGTTCGCGGACGGCCGCGAGGTCGGTGTGCGCGAGACGTTCCGCGCCTACGGTTCGTACCTCGAATCGTTCATCGATCACGCCAAGTTGCTCGGCAACAGCGCGCGCTACGCCGCGGTGCGCAGCGCGGGCAGCCCGGAGCAGGCGGCGCAGGCCTTGCAGGATTGCGGTTACGCCACCGATCCGCGCTATGCCGAAAAGTTGGTTGCGATCATGCAGCAGATAGGACGGGTCGTGATGCCCTAGCAGCTCACGGGAAGGAACATAGACCGATCCATGTGATAGCCATTTTCAAGAATCTCGTCATTCCGGGGCCTGCGCCGGCTTCATCGGCGCAGGAACCCGACTGGGTTTGCAGGATTGCAAACGCGAACGCCGAAGGCGGCGCGCAGCGCGAGCGCCAAGGATGGCGCGAGTCAACCCAGCGACTTTCGCGGACGAAAGCAAAGGCGTTGGGTTCCGGATCGCGCCCACTCCGTGGACTTGTCCGGAATGACGGAATTGTTTCGAGTCATGCCAATGTGACGGCGACCGAATTCACAATCGTTCAAGGAACTGCTCGGGCTGCCGATAACGTCAACGGAACCTGGAAGGAAACCGTCGAGTGAGCATTTTTTCCATCGGGTTGAGTGGTTTGAATGCGGCGCGTACCGCGTTCAACACCGCCAGCAACAACATCAGCAACGTCTACACGCCGGGTTACAACCGGCAGGTGGTGGAGTTGGGCGAGCTGCCGGCCGCGCAGGGCGTGAACGTGGAGGGTATCCAGCGCCAGTTCGACGGCTACATCGCCCAGCAGCTCAACAGCGCCAACAGCAAGACCAGCGCGCTGGATGCTTACCAGACCCAGGTCAGCCAGATCGACAACCTGTTGGCCGACCAGGATGCCGGCTTGGCGCCGCTGATGCAGAAGTTCTTTTCCTCGGTGGCCGATCTGGCGAGTTCGCCGTCCGATCCGGCCGCGCGCCAGGGCGTGATCGGCACCGCCGACACGCTGAGCGCACAGTTTCGTTCGTTCGACAGTTACCTTTCCGACATGGCTTCGGGCCTCGACGGCCAATTGCAGGACGAGGTCACCCAGATCAACAACACCGCCAAGCAGATCGCGAACCTCAACACGCAGATCGCGCTGGCCAAGGCCAAGCAAGGCCAGGCCCCCAACAGCCTGCTCGACCAGCGCGACCAGTTGGTGGCCGACCTTGCCAAACGGGTGAATATCCGCGCGAGCGCGCAGGATGGCGGCAGCTACAACATTTCTTTCGGCAACGGCCAGCCGCTGGTCAGCGGCGGCAAGCAGTTCGACCTGGAGACCATGCGTTCGGCCGCCGATCCCACCCGCACCTCGATCGGTTACCGCGATGCCTCGGGCAACCTGATCGAGATGCAGGATTCCACCTTCACCGGCGGCACGCTGGGCGGGCTGCTGACGTTCCGCGACGAAACCCTGAACCCGACCCGCAACAAGCTCGGCCAGCTTGCGGTGTCGTTCGCCGAAGGCATCAACGCGGCGCACCGCGCCGGCGTCGATCTCAACGGCGACCCCGGTGGCGACATGTTCGCGATCGGACAGCCACTGCTGTACGCCAATACCCGCAACAGCGGCACCGCGACGCTCAGCGTCGCGTTCGATCCCGCGAACGCGAGCCAGCTCACCCCCAGCGACTATGACGTGCGCTACGACGCCGCCAGCAGCGGCTTCAAGATCACGCGCACGGACACCGGTGCAAGCACCACCGCCACGCTCGACGCCAGCAACCAGCTGAGCTTCGGCGGCGTCACCGTCACCGTGGATGATCCCACCAAGCTGGCCGACGGTGACCGCTTCCAGGTGCAACCCACGCGCATCGCCGCGTCCGGCTTCCAGAACATCATCGGCGATCCCGCCAAGATCGCGGCCGCCGACGCCACCGGCGGCAGCGGCAACAACAAGAACGCGCTGGCGCTCGAGAACCTGCAAACGCAGTCGTTGGTGGGCGGCACCGCGAGCTTCAACCAGGCCTATGCATCGCTGGTCGGCGACGTCGGCAACCGCACCAACATCGTGCAGGTGAACCTGAAAGCCCAGCAAAGCCTGAGCGATCAGTTGACCGACGTGCAGCAGTCGCAGTCGGGCGTGAACCTCGACGAGGAAGCGGCGAATCTCGTGCGCTACCAGCAGTACTACCAGGCCAACGCCAAGGTCATCCAGACCGGCTCCACCATCCTCGACGCCATCCTGAGCCTGCGATAACCGATCGGGAATTCAAGCCATGCGCATCAGCACCCAAACCCTTTACGCCCAGAGCATGCGTTCGCTCAACCAGCAGCAGGCGGAGCTTGCGCACGTGGGCCAGCAGATCGCTTCCGGCCAGCGCGTCATGCGTCCTTCGGACGATCCGCAGGCCGCCTCGCGCGCGGTGCAGGTGAGCCAGGCACAGGCAATCACCAGCCAGTACACCGATTCGCGGGTCAGCGCACGCAATGCGCTGTCGATGGAAGAAAGCGTGCTCAACAGCGTGGGCGACGCGGTGACCAGCGCCAAGACCCTGATGCTGGAAGCGGCCAACGGCACGCTCAGCGACGCCGATCGCGCTTCGATCGCAAGCCAGTTGCAGGGCGTGTATCAAACCGTGATCGGCCAGGCCAACGCCACCGACGGCAACGGGCGCTACCTGTTCGGCGGCTACCAGGACAAATCCGCGCCGTTCGTGACGGACGCTTCGGGCAACATGCAATACGTCGGCGACACCAATACCCGCCAGCAACAGATCGACGCGTCGCGCCTGATGTCGGTGGACGATAACGGCGCCAGCGTGTTCCAGAGTGCGCAGGGCGCGGTCGGGTTCATGGCGGTTGCCGACGCCGGCAACACCGGCAGCGTCACCTTCAAGCGCCCGGACGTCGTCGACACCAGCGATCCGAATTACGGTACGCCTTTCAAGGTCGCCTTCGCGGTGGACGCCAGCGGCAACGCCAGCTACACCATCGAAGACAGTTCCGGCGCCGTGCTACAGCCGGCCCAGGCCTATGCGTCGGGCCAGCCGATCACGTATGGCGGCCTTTCGATGACCTTGAGCGGCACGCCTGCGAATGGCGACGCGATCGCGGTCGACCAGGCCAAGAACCTGAACACCGATGTGTTCAAGACCTTCGAGAAGGCGCTGGCGATCCTGCAGCAGCCCGTGGATACGCCGGCCCGGCAGGCGGCGTTGCAGAACACCTTGAGCAACGCGATGAGGGAATTCGACAACAGCCTCGACAACGTGCTGACGGTGCGCGCCTCGGTCGGTTCGCGCCTCAACGAACTGGATGTGGTCGACAAGGTGGCCGGCAACCGCCAGCTCAATTACGCGCAGACCAAGTCCGACCTCGTCGACCTCGACTACACCAGCGCGATTTCCGAATACAGCCTGCGCACCGTGGGCCTGCAGGCCGCGCAGAAGGCGTTCGTGTCGATGAAGCAGATGAACCTGTTCGATCTGCTGTAGGCGCGGCTGCTTTAAGCGCGATGGGGTCGCCCTGGTAGAACACCCGAAATCCGCGGCGCGAATTCCCGGATCGAGTCCGGGACAGGCTCTGCAAACGCAGTCGGGCTTTCGTCGGAATGACGAAGATATGGGATGCTTGCCCAATCGGTCAGGCGGCGCTTCAAATCGGCGCCATCGCCTGGATCATCGCCTGCATCATTTGCAGTCCTTGGCCGAACAGCGCGTCGAGGTAACGGCCGAGGTCGGTCATCAACACGCCGAGCAGCAGCAGGCCCAGCGTCAGCGAAGTCGGGAAGCCCACCGAGAACACCGTCAACTGCGGTGCCGAACGGTTGAGGATGCCGAGGCACAGGTTGACGATCAGCAGTGCCGCGATCAGTGGCAACGCCAGCGCCAGCCCGGCGGCGAAGATGGTGGTGCCGGAACGCGCCAGCAGGTCGAAGGCGCCGGCGTTGAGGCCGGCGTATCCCACGGGCAGTGCGTGGAAACTGAAGGCGAGCGTTTCGATCACCATCAGATGGCCGTTCAACGCCAGGAACATCAGCAGCGCGATCATGTAGAACAGCCGCGCCAGGATCATGGTGTTGGTGCCGGTGTCGGGCGACAGGAAGGTGGCGAACGCCAGCCCCATTTGCAGGCCGATGAAATCGCCGGCCGCCATCACCGCCGTGAACGTCACGCGCAACACCAGCCCCAGTGCCGCGCCGATCAGGATCTGTTCGACGATCACCGCGAAACTGGCCCACGACCAGATGGGCACGTCCGGAAGCGGCGGCAGGCCAGGCGCGATCACGAAGGTGATCATCGCGGCCAGACCGATCTTCACGGTGCGCGGCACGCTGGAATGGCCGAGCAGCGGCGCCGTCATCATGAAGGCCAGCAGTCGGAAGAACGGCCACAGGAACAGTGCCAGCCATCCGTAAAGCTGCGCGTGGGTGACCGTCAACATGACTCGCGTCCGGCCGTATTCAGTGCACCAGCATCGGCAGGCTTTGCAGCAGCGCGCGGGTGTAGTCCACGATCACCGACACCATCCACGGCCCCGCGACGATCACCACCACGCACACGCCCAAGATCTTCGGGATGAACGACAAGGTCATTTCGTTGATCTGCGTCGCCGCCTGGAACAGGCTGACCAGCAAACCGACGGCCAGCGCGGTCAGCAGCAGCGGCGCCGACAGCATCAATGCCACCATCATCGCGTGGCGCGACAGGCTCATGACGGTTTCGGGTGACATGTCGGGTTCCTTTCAGTAGAGCCGGTTCAGGGGGAAAAACTCTGCACCAGCGAGCCGATGATCAGGTGCCAACCGTCGACCAGCACAAACAGCATCAACTTGAACGGCAGCGAGATGGTCGAGGGCGGCACCATCATCATGCCCAGCGCCATCAGCACGCTGGCCACCACGAGATCGATGATCAGGAACGGGATGAAGATGGTGAAGCCGATCTGGAACGCGGTCTTCAATTCGCTGGTCACGAACGCCGGCACCAGGATGCGCATCGGCACGTCGTCGGGCCCTTGCATCGGGCCGGCCTTGGCGAGCCGCGCGAACATCGCGAGGTCGGTTTCGCGGGTCTGGCTGATCATGAACTTGTGGAAGGGTTTGCTGCCGGTGTCGAGTGCCTGCTGCATGTTGATGGTGCCTTGGCTCAGCGGCGCCCACGCGGTGTCGTAGGCCTGGCTGAAGGTCGGCGCCATCACGAAAAAGGTGAGGAACAAGGTCAGGCCCAGCAGCACCTGGTTGGGCGGCGCCGAGGCCGTGCCCAGCGCGGTGCGCAGCAGACCCAGCACGATGATGATGCGCGTGAAGCAGGTCATCATCAGCAGCGCGGCCGGCAGGAACGCCAAGCTGGTCAGCAGCAGCAGCGTCTGCAACTGGATCGACCATTGCTGGCCGCCGTCGGGCGTGGGCTTGCTGGTCAGCGCGGGCAGGCTCACCGCCGCGTGCGCGAGGTGCGGCAGCAGGACGAGCGCCGCCAATGCCAGCAAGAGGCATGCCGGTTTCAGCGCGGGGCGAAGCCATTGCGTCGACCGCAAAACCGATTCCGGATCGCGCTTCGCGCGTCCGGAATGACCATCAAGATCGTGCAGATATGCCTTGTCATTCCGGGGCCGCTCCCGCGCAGCGGGAGCGGAACCCGACTGCGTTTGCGGGACTAGAAACGCGAACGCCGAAGGCGGCCCGAAGGGCTCGCGCCATGGATGGCGCGAGTCAATCGGTGGCTGTGGACCACGCGGCACAGTGGACGACGCCTCCCGAAAAGCACGGCGGCCGTCGGACATTGGCGCGATACGAAGCATGGGTGCGATCATCGACCGCCCCCGCCGAGGTTCTGCTTCAGCGCGGCGGCAAAGCGTTTGGCGAAGGTATCGCCCGCCGGAGCGACGGGACCCGCGGGCGCAGGCGAAGTCTTGCTGGCCGGCAATTCATGCAGCTTGCTGATGCCGCCGGCGGTGACGCCGAGCACGAGCCAGGTGCCCTCCACTTCCACGATGACGACGCGTTCCTTGGTGCCGACTGCTTTCGCAGCGATCACCTTGATGCGCTGACCGAGGCTGCTGCCGCCGGGTCCCAATCGCCGTACCAGCCACGCGCACAGGAAGATCACCGCAACGATGACCAGCAGCGCAAAGGCCACCTTGCCCATCGCGGCAAGGGCGCTCACGTCCGCGGCTCCCGTCAGGGAAGTTGGAAGAGCCGATGAGGCCGCTGTGCCGCTCATGTGATCCGGGATGTCCTCATTTCGCTCGTCATCCCGGAATCGCGGAGCGATATCCGGAATCCAGCGCCTCTGACTCATTACGTTGCGAGAAAGTCACTGGGTTCCCGCTTTCGCGGGAATGACGATGGGGTGATTGATCAGGCCACTAGCGGTTCAGCCGCTGCAGCCGTTCCGACGGGGTGATGATTTCGGTGATGCGGATGCCGAACTTGTCTTCCACCACCACCACTTCGCCCTGCGCGATCAGGTAGCCGTTGATCAGGATGTCCATCGGCTCGCCCGGCAGGCCGTCCAGTTCCACCACCGACCCTTGAGCCAGCTCGAGCAACTGCTTGATGGTGAGGCGCGTGCGGCCGAGTTCCACGCTCAGCTTCACCGGGATGTCCATGATCATTTCCAGATCGCGCGCGTTCGCGCCATCCGCGCTGGCGCTGAGCGGCTGGAACACATCGTTGCCGGCGTTGCGCGGCGCGGGCGCTTCCTTCTTGTCCTGGCCCGCCGCCTTCGCCGATTCCTGCTCGGCCAACGCTCCGGCCCACGGATCGCCCTCGGCCACCGGCTTGCCGGCCTGGTCCTTCAAATCGTCCGCGGCGTCGGACTTCGCGGCGGATTTCGCGGCTTTCTTCACGGTCGAATTACTCATGGTCGGATTCCTGGGCCGTCGGCATGGGCCCCTTGGCGAAAATTTCGGCGGCGGTGCCGTCCTGGTTGGAATGGTTGATGACGCGCAGCACGCGCAGCGCGCGCTGGTTCTTGTGGCTGCCGTATTCGCACTCCAGCACCGGTACGCCGTCGACGTGCGCGGTCACGCACTTGGGCAGTTCGATCGGCAACACGTCGCCCACTTTCAGCGCGCGCACCCGGCGGATGCGGCTGGGTACCGTGACGAACTCGGCCACCAGATCCACTTCGGAATGTCGGAGCTTGCCGGCGATGCGCTGCGTCCAGGCCTGGTCGTTGCCTTCGTGCGCACCGATCGCCGGGTTCGCCAGCACGTCGCGCAGCGGTTCGATCATCGAATACGGAATGCAGATCTGGAAATAGCTGCTCAGGTTGCCCACGTCGATGTGGAAGGTGGTGTTGACGATGATCTCGTTGGGCGAGTTGGTGATGCTGGCGAACTTGGCCTGGACTTCCGAGCGCACGTAGGCCATCTCCAGCGCGTACACCGTCTGCCAGCACTTCTGGTAGCTGTCCAGCGCCAGGTCCAGCACGCGGCGGATGATGCGCTGTTCGGTGTTGGTGAATTCGCGCCCTTCGGACTTGGTGACGAAACGTCCGTCGCCCCCGAACAGGTTGTCCACCACCATGTAGACCAGGTTGGGCGGAAACACCACCAGCGCGGTGCCGCGCAACGGCTTCATGCTCACCAGGTTGAGGTTGGTGGGCACCGGCACGTTGCGCACGAAATCCTTGTAGCTCTGGTAGTGCATGCTTTCGACGGTGATGTCGGCGCTGCGGCGGATCAGGTTGAACAGCCCGACCCGGAAGCGTCGCGCGAAACGCTGGTTGATGAGGTCCAGTCCGTGCAGGCGTTCGCGGATCACCCGGTGCTGGGTGGCCGGGTCATACGCGCGTATGCGCGCGCCGCCGCCCGTGTCGGCTTCCTTCTTCTCGCCGCCCTGGCCGTTGAGCAGGGCGTCGATTTCTTCCTGGGAGAGCAGTTCGTCTTCGGCCATGGGCGGCGCGCCTCATTGCACGATGAATTGCGTAAAGAGCACCTTGTCCACCCGCAGCGCGGGCTGGGCGCCGGCGAACTGCTTCAGGAGTGCCTGACGGATCGATTCGGCCAACTGTTGCTTGCCTGCGCCGGTGATCAGCGCTTCGGCGTCTTGGCCGGACAACACCATCAGCAGCCGGTTGCGTACCTGCGGCAGGTGCGCCTTCATGAATTCCTTGGTGGGCTCGTTGCCCAACTGCAGCGTCATGCCGACGTACAACAGGCGGTCGCCGCCTTCGAGGTTCACGGTGAAGGAATCGAGATCGAGGAACACGGGCTTGGCGTCGTTTTGCGGCGCCGCGGCGACAGGCTTGGCGTCCGGATGGCCCGCGCGTTTGTTCAGCAGCATCCAGCCGGCGGTGCCGGCCGCACCGAGCGCGATGACCAACAGGATGATGACGATCAACCAGAGTTTGGCGATGCCTTGTTGCGAAGATTTCATGGGTCGCCTTTTCCGGAGCGGGTTTCCATCGATTGGATGCAGTATGCCGATCGCAGTGCCGTCACCATTGCAGGAAAAGCCCACCGTAATGGGCCTTATCCTTGGCTTTGACGGATGTCGTCCGGCGCACCGCAGGGATGCGGCGAACTGGGCTGCGCCGGTCAGGCGTACAGGTCGACGCCGCTGCCGGCCGCGCGCGGCAGGATCACGCCGGCACGCACCGGCGCGACGCCTTCGGCTTCAACGCCCGTCACTGCGGACGACGAAGCGCCGGATGGCGTGAAGCGTCCGGAATCCTGGCGCTGCTGCTGTTGCTGGCCCACCATCGCCTCGCCGAGGGCGATACCTTGTCCGGCGAGCGCTTCGCGCAATTGCGGAATGGCCTGCTGCACGGCATCGCGAACCTGCGCGTGCGCGGCGAAGAAGTGTGCCTGCGCGACCTGGTCGTCGACATGCAGGCTGATTTGCAGCGGGCCCAGTTCCTTCGGGTGCAGGTGCAACTCGATCTGGTGCTCGCCACGCTGGCCGAAGCGGATCAATTGCTGGCCGAGTTCGTTTTGCCAGGGCGTCGAACCTATGGGCGCCTGCAGCGTGGCGGTGGAAATCGTTGCGGGTGCGTTCGCGTGCACGGCGGCATGCGGCGCAATCGGCGCGTTCGCCATGCTGTTGATCGCGGACGCCACGGCGCCGCTGTCGCCGTGCCCCGGTACGGCCGCGGAGGCTTGCGCGGGCGCATCGGCCGCCGCCAGCAATCGCGATGCAAAGCCGTTCCCGCCGCTCGAAGCGTCGGTATCCGACCCCGCGTGATTCGACGCGGCCGACGACGTCACGGCCGTCTGCTGCAGTGACTGGAGTTGGTGTCTGCCGGGATTGCCGCGCGCGTCGACGGCGTTCGCCTTGCCCGGCGTGGCATCGCCCGCGCGCTGGCCGAAAGCGGCGGTGCCACCAGCGGTCGCGTTCTTTCCGGCTTGTGCGGGTACGGCCGCCAGCGCGGAATGGATCGCGGCAGCGATCGGCGTGCTCGGGTTCAGGGCATCCGCGCCACGGGCATGCTTGCCCTTGTCGTCGTGATCGTCTTTCCTGGCGGTTTTCTGCGCGTCCTTTGCGTCGGGTTTCAGCGCATCCTTCGGGTCGGGTTCTGGTGCGCTCTTGCCGTCGGCCCGGATCTCTGTCGAGGCCAGTAAATCGGCGGCACCGGGTTTTGCGCGCAATCCCTTGCCAGCGCCGCCTTGCGTGTGAGCCGCGACGGTCGCGTTGGAGATGGCCAGGCGGGTCAGCCCATCGACCGCCGTGCCGGTGCTGGTGGCGGTCTGCAGAACCGAAGCGAAATCGGTGCCGTGTTCGAGGTTGCCGGCGCCTTTGCCGGCGGTCGGAGTCTTGGCGCCGGTGCCGGCGAGCAGGTTGATGGTGTCCATGGACGTGGCTTTCGAATGCTTCAGCGGTCGCCGGAACGCCGGCGGGCCTGCGCGTTGTTGGTCGCCTCGTCGTTGCGGCGCTGCTCCAGGCGCACCTGCTTCAACTGCTCGCGCGCGGCGCGGCGGCTGGCCAGCGTGTCGTAGGACGAGAGCTGCTTCTGCTGCTGGCGCCAGTGCTGCTGGCTGGCGCTGACCTTGTTGCTGTGCTGCTGCAAACGGACCCCGGCGCAACCGATGGCGTCGTCCAGTGAATGGATGAAGCTCTGGTAGTTGTTCAACAGGCCGACATCCATGCCTTCCATCAGCGCGTCGTGCAGCCGGCGGCGGTATTCCTGCTTGTAATGGGTCAGGGTGTCGAGTTGGCTGGCCGTTTGCTGCTGCGTGCGGCGGTCTTCGGCCAGGGCGCGGCCGGCCTTGTCGCGGGCCTTGCGGCTTTCCTCGATGAGTGCGTCCAGCGGATTGAACTTCATTGTTTGTTTCCGGGAAATGCCGCCGCATGGTGCGGGCGGTCAGTGGATATGCGCGGCTGTTTTGCGGCAGCCGAGCAACAGGAGGCGTGATGCATGAACCGTGCAAGGCCGCGCGCGCGGCCGGCGGCGGGTCGCAGGAATGTGAACCCGGTCCGCTCGAGGACATGCGTGCGACAAAAATTTGCGGGCGTGCGCGGCGCGCCGTTTCCGAGGGCAGCTTTCGTGGAAGCGCTCACGGTTCGCCTCCGATCAGTTCTGCCAGCGCAGCGCGCGATGGGTTGATGTCGGCGCGCTCGTTGATGGCCTGCTGCAGGAAGCTTTCGATTTCCGGATAGCGCGCAACCGCTTCGTCCAGTTGCGGGTCGTGGCCGCGGCTGTAGGCGCCCACGCCGATCAGGTCGCGGTTGCGCTGGTACAGCGAGAACAGCTGCTTCAGCCGCTGCGCCTGGCGCAACTCGGTTTCGTCCACCAGCGCGGTCATCGCGCGGCTGATCGAGGCCTCGATGTCGATCGCCGGGTAGTGGCCTGCTTCGGCCAATTGCCGCGACAGCACGATATGGCCGTCCAGGATCGCGCGCGCGGCGTCGGCGATCGGGTCCTGCTGGTCGTCGCCTTCGGTGAGCACGGTGTAGAACGCGGTGATCGAACCGCCGCCGTGCTCGGCATTGCCGGCGCGTTCCACCAG
>DATCSF010000251.1:0-16103 GCA_036568625.1 Rhodanobacteraceae bacterium
ACGTAATGCAACGGACCTTTCTGGTTCCCGGATGCCTTCGCGTCCGCGGGCGATTTCGCCTGCACGGGCTGGCCGTCGGCGTCGCGCTCGGGCGGCTGGCCTTCGTGCACCACGAACACCGTGTCGCCGTAAGGCGCATACGAAATCGCGGTCTGCGGCAGCGTCAGGTAGCGCTGGGTGGCACCCGAGTTCGCGGCGACCCTGGTGAACATGCCCGGCACCAGCAGCTTGTCGGGATTGGCGACGGTCGCCTCGACGGCGACGTTGCGGGTGGACAGATCGACCTTCGGATCGCTTGCGGTGATCTTGCCGGTGAAGGTCTTGTCCTTGAATGCATCCGCAGTCACTTCGACCTTGGCGCCGATCTTCATCTCGTCCAGTGACGCCTGCGGCACGGTGAAATCCACGTACACCGGATCGAGCTGCTGCAGCGTCACCACCTTGGCGCCGACGTTGATGTACTGGCCGGGGTTGGCGGTGATGATGCCGATGCGCCCGGCGAACGGCGCACGCAGCGTTTTCTTGTCGACCAGCGCCTGCTGTGCGGCAACGCTGGCCTGCGCGTTTTTCAGGTTCGCCGTGTCGGTGTCGTACTGGGCCTTGCTGATCGCCTGCACCGCAAGCTGCTGCTTCGCACGCCCGGCGGTCAGCTGCGCGAGCTGCGCGGTGGCCCTGAGCGCCTCCAGCTTGGCGCGGTCATCGGCATCGACCAGCTTGACCAGCACCTGGCCCTTCTCGACGTCGGCGCCGGATTTCACCTCCACGCTTTCCACCAGGCCGGCCACATCGAACGCAAGATCCGCGCCGTGCACGGCGCGCACGTTGCCGACGGCTTCGACGTGCGGTTGCCACTCCTGGTACCCGGCCTTCATGGTGCTGACCGTCTGCGGCGGGCTGGCCATGGACTTCATGAACTTGCCGATCATGATGCCCTTGAAGGTGTTGAAGCCGATCAGCAGCGCGAACAGGATCACCACCGCCACGATCACGATGATCAGGCGCTTGCGTTGCTTGGGGCGCGCGGATACGTAGGTATTCATGGAATCGTCTCGTTGTTTGCGCTGACTTTTGCGAAGCGCTCGTTATTTTTGCGGTGGTCGCTAATCGTTGCTGCGATCAGGATGGCGAGCGGTGGTGGAAAGGTTTTGCGCCGATGCGGCACCAGAACGGCCTTCCATGGCCTGACTTTCCGAGGCAGCCTGCCAGCCGCCGCCGAGGGCGGCATACAGGGCGGCGGTATCGGCCAGGCGCGCAGCACGCGCAGCGATTTCCGCGATGCGCGCCTGCTGGTACTGGCGTTGGGCCGACAGCAGGGTCAGGTAATCGACGGCGCCGACCCGATACTGCGTGCGCGTCAGTGACAGCAGCTTTTCGGCATCGCGCTCGGAAATGCTTTGCGCCCGGAGCGACTGCGCGTCGTAATCGAGCGCCTGCAAAGCGTCGGCCACGTTCTGGAACGCGACCAGCACGGTCTGCTGCCAGTCCGCCAGCGCCGCCTCCATGCCCGCCTCGGCGGCACGCTTCTGGTGCAGCAACTGGCCGCCATGGAACAGCGGCTGCAGCAGGCCCAGGCCCAGCGACCAGCCGCCGCTGCCCGCGGCGAAGAGTCCTGACGTGGTGAGCGACTGGCTGGTCAGGCTGCCGTTCAACGTGAGCCTGGGCAGCATGTCGGCGGTCGCGACGCCGACCGCGGCGGTCGCGGCATGCAGTTGCGCCGAGGCCGCGCGGATGTCGGGGCGCTGCGCGACCACAACGGATGGCAGGCTGACCGGAATATCGGTGGGCAGCGTGACGTCGGCCAGCGTCACCGGCTGCAACTTGAGTTGCGCGGGCGTGACGCCAAGATACGTCGCGAGCTGGTTCTGCGTGGCCGCGAGTTGCTTTTCCAGGGGCGGCAGCGTGGCCTGGACCGCGGCCAGTTCCGAGCGCACCGCCAGCGTATCCGAAAGCGACCTGGCGCCGATCGCCTGCTGCTTCTGGGCGATATCGAGTTCCTGCTTCAGCGAATCGACGATCTCGTGCGTGGCCTTCACCTGCTCGCGCAACGAGGCTTCCTGCAACGAAGCAGTGATGACATTGGCCGCCAGCGTCAGGTAGGTCGCGTCGAGCTGCGCGCGACTGACGTCGGCCCGGGCTTGCTGGGCCTCGATGCCGCGGCGCACGCCGCCGAAGATGTCGAACACGTAGCCGACGCTGACGCCCGCGTTGTAGACGGTGTAAGGCCCGAGCGCCTTGCCCGTGCCGGTCTGGATGCCGGATTCCTTGGCACGGGCAGCGCCTGCGTTCGCGTCCAGTGACGGGAACAGGCTGCCGCGCGCGGCCTTGGTGGTTTCCTCGGCCTGGCGCAACGCGGCCTGCGCGGCCGCGATCGACGGGCTGTGCCGGAACGCCTGCTGCACGCGGCCGTCCAATTCGGCGTTGCCGAAGGTGGTCCACCAGTGCTGCGGCACGTTCTCGCCTGCCAGGAAGCGCTGCGCGTCCCCGCCCGCGGTGTCGGCCGAAGCGGTGGTTGCCGGCAGCGAAGTCAACGTATAGCGATCGACCTGCGGCGCCGCCGGCTCCCGGAAACTCGGACCGACGGCGCAACCGGCGAGTGTAAGTGCCATCGAAACCGCAGCCATTACCGCCGCGGTCCGCTGGCGAGCGGACTTCAATTGGGTCATGAGATACGTCATTCAGGCTGACAACGGTCTGATGCGCGTCGAAAGGAGCCAGAAGCGGCGGTTCATATAACTGAACTTGTCGGTATTGTATTTGTGACCTGGGGATTGTGCAAGCGCAACATCCTGCGCGGAAGGGCTGGATGTCATGCCTTTGCGGGTGACAGTTGTCACGGGCGTGCCTGGACGTCGATGGTGCCTTCAGCGACGAACGAGACGCGCACCCTTCGACATCACAAGTGCGCCTCGGCCAGATATTCCCGGCTCTGCATCTCGATCAAGCGGCTCGTGGTGCGCGCGAACTCCCGGCGCAAGCGCTTGCCGTCGTACAGTTCGACCAGCGGCGCCTGCGCGGTCACGGCCAGTTTCACGCGGCGGTCGTACAGCTCGTCGATCAGATGCACGAAGCGTTGCGCTGCGTCCTCGTTGAACGGCGTGAATTGCGGCAGGCCCGAAATCAGGATGGCCGGATAGGTCTGCGCAAGTACGATGTAATCGGCCGAACCGTAAGGCCCGTCGCACAACGCGGCGAAATCGAACCAGGCCGCCTGCGCACCCACCCGGCGCACGCGGAACGCCCGGTCGTTGATTTGCAGCTCGCCATCTTCCTGCACCGGTCCCTGCGCCAGTTCGTCGAAAAGTCGTGCCAGGGCGCTTTCCGCCCGCGCGTCGTCGGGCGTCAGGTACACCGGCGCGCGGGTCAGGGCGCGCAAGCGCCAGTCGTGCGGCGAAGCCAGTTCCAGCACTTCGCAGCGATCCTCCAGCAGCGTGAGGGCGGGCAGGAAGCGTGCGCGCTGCAGGCCGTCCCGGTAGAGGTCGCGCGGCGGCGTGTTGGAAGTCGCGACCAGCGCGACGTCGCGGTCGAACAGTGCGCGCAGCAATCCGTACAGGATCATCGCATCGCCGATGTCGTTGACCATGAATTCATCGAGGCACAGCACGCGGGCGCGTGCCGCGATGCCGTTCGCGACGTGCGGCAGCGGATCGCGCATTTCGCCGAGCCCGCGCAGCGCGGCATGCACGTCCAGCATGAAACGATGGAAATGCACGCGCAGCGCGATTCCCGCGGGCAGCGAAGCGGCGAACTGGTCCATCAGCAAGGTCTTGCCGCGTCCGACCTCGCCCCACAGGTACACGCCACGTACGTCCACGACTTGCCCGGCCACGCGCGCCCGCCACCGCGCCCACCAGCCGGGAACGGGCGCCAGCAGGGCCGCGTGGATGCGATCGAACGCACCCAGCGCTGCGCGTTGCGCAGGGTCGTCACGCCAGCGGCCTGCGGCGACGCCGCGCGCGTACAACACGCTGGGCGCGATCGTCCCTGATCCTGCTGGAGCAAATGGCCTTTCCAGGATTTCAACGTTGTGGGCATCGGAACGGCCCTCCATGGCCCCACCTTTCACAACAGCCGCTCCGGGCGAGGCATCCTGCGTTTCGCTCATCGTGGTGGCGGACGCCAGGCACGCACCGCATTCTTCACCGCACCGCGCAAATCCATCAGGCGGCGGTGGAAGAAGTGGCCGGTCTCCGGCATGCGGATCAGCGTCGGCTTCGGTTGGAGCGTTTCGATCCAGTCGAACACACCCTGCGGATCGACCACTTCGTCGTCTTCGCCCTGCACCACCAGCCACGGGCAGGTCGGCATCGCCAGCTCGCCGAACTCGTAGCGTCCGACCGGCGGCGCGACCGTGATCAGTGCGTCGGCGCCGAGCGAACGCGCGCAGCGCAACGCGATATAACTGCCGAAGGAAAAACCGGCGAGCCACAACGCATCGCCCGGCCGCACCCGGCGCACCCACTGGGCCACCGCGACCAGGTCGCCGCTTTCGCCGTCACCGTTGTCGAAGACGCCCGTGGACGCGCCGACGCCACGAAAGTTGAAACGTACCGTGGCCAGCCCCGACTCGCGCAACCCGCGCTCCAGCATCGTCACCACCTTGTTGCGCATCGTGCCGCCCTGTTGCGGATTCGGATGGCAGATCACCGCCGTGCCCGCGCGGCCGTGCCCCGGCTCCGGCACGGCAGTGGCCACCTCCAGCGCGCCGGCCGGACCCGCCAGCACAAAGGTGGCAGGGGCGTCTGGAAAGCCGGCCGGGGCCGGCGGCAGGGCGTCGCTCATAAGTGGATGATAATGGCAAACAGCCATGAACCACTTAGCCCATGCCCTGCTCGCCGACGCCGGCAACGTCGAGTTTGCGCTGGGCAGCGCGCTGGGCGATTTCGTCCGCGGACGTCCCGACCCCGCATGGCCCGCGGCGCGACGCGCGGGCCTGCTTTTCCATCGCGCAATCGACGGCTACACCGACGCGCATCCCGAGGTCGTCGCGGCACGCAACCTGTTCGCGCCGCCGATGCGCCGCTATGCGGGCATCGTGCTGGATGTATGGTTCGATCACTTGCTGGTACGCAACTGGAATGGACACGGCACGGGCGAATCGCTTGCGTGCTTCTCGCAACGCTGGCTGGCGTTGCTGGACGCGCGCGCGCCGGAATTGCCCGCGCCCCTGCGGGATTTTCTCGCCTGGATGCACGCGCACGGACTGCCCGCCGCCTACGGCGATGAAGCCACGCTGGACGCCGTATTCCACGCGCTGGCGCTGAGGTTGTCGCGCCCCTCGCCGATTGGCGACGCGTTGCCGGCACTGCATGCCCGATCCGGCACCTTGCAGCGGCGCTTCGATGCCTTCTTTCCGGACCTCGTCGACTACGCGTGCGGTCTGCGTGGCCGGTTGCTGGCGTGAACGTTCTCCATGGAAAGCCAGGGCAGGAATGCCGTTCTGCTATCCATGCTCGCTGAATACTCCAGTCCATTGCTGCATCCCGGCAGCGCAGCAATCAAGGACGATCGCCCAACAACACCGGCAATGGACAGCCGAGCGTAGCGCACGTCACGCGCAGCAACTCCGATTCGGCCACCGTCACCCTGCCGTCGGCCGCGATCGCGCGGCTCAGCGCCTGCACGACCAGTTGCTTGGCCTCCGGCCGCAGCCGCGACAAGTTGTCGAACGCACGATCCAGCGCCGTTTGCCAATCCTCGGGCAATGCGTACGTCATTCTTGCGTTCGGCAACGCGTCCTGCATCGCGGCCTGGAAGGCACGCCGCGCACTGTCATCGTCGTCATGGCCGAAGTGCGCCATCAGCGCCGCAAGATCGCGCAATTCGTCCTGCGCATCGGTGAGCTTCAACGTACCCGGCTTGAAGCTTGCGGAAGGGTCCAGCGCCGTGACCACCTGCGCCTGCACGAGTTTCGCGAGGCAGTATTCATCAAGATCGACGCGGCCGTCGCCGTGGATCAGCGCATCCAGCGTCTTCACGCACAGGTCGATTTCCGGACGCGGACGGCGCTTCAATGCGGGAAACGCGAGCTGCACCAGCGGCAGGCGCAGCATCGGATGCAGGTCGGCCATCTGCGTGGCAAGCGTGCGCGCGGCGTCGGCCAGCGCAGCATCGAATGCCTGCGCGATGGCCTGCACCTGTTGCGCCATCAGGTCGGGGTGTTCGGAAATTGCCAGCGCGAAGACCGTGGCCAAGGCACCGCGTGGATCGCGCGCGGCAGCCGCCAGCGCTGCGGGAATCTGCGCGTGCAGATCGGCCGCGGCGCGGTAATCGTCGGTACCGGGCGAGGCGACCTGGCTGGCCACTACCGCCGCGGTGATCGCAAGCTCGGCACCGCGCGCGGGGATTGCGCCACCGATGGCACCCGCGCGTGTCTCGCCCGTCGCCGCGGGTGGCGCGCTGCGGATGTCCACGTCGCCATCGGCCCGCGCGAAGTCATGCACGGCCTTTTCCCAGGGATGCAGCGTGGCTCGCAGTTCGATGTGGTCCGGATCGCCGCCCGAAGCGAGCCACTGCTTGACGTAGGCGTCGAGTTCCTCCGGCCTGAAACCCGGTTCCAGGGCCTTGATGCGCTGCATGATCGGCGGGTGCGTGGCGAACCACGAGCTGCCCTCGGCGTCGCCGAACAGCATGTGCCGCACCTCGTCGCGACGCGGCGCCTGCAGCGCAGAACCCTCCTCGAACACCGCGATCTTTTTGAGCGCATTGGCGATGCCCGACGTCTGCCGCGTGAACTGCACCGCCGAGGCATCGGCCAGCGACTCGCGCGAACGCGCCACCGCGGCCTGGATCAGCCGTCCGAAGAACACGCCGATCGCGCCGATCGCGAGCAATGCGATGCCTGCCAGCGCGACCTGCCCGCTGCCGCCGCCGCGCCTGCGCCGGTCGCCACCGCCCAGCCCGAAATAGCCGCCCCACATCAGGAAGCGGCCGATCACCCAGATCGCCATGATCCCGAACAGCAGGCCCATCAGGCGGACGTTGAGCCGCATGTCGCCGTTCAGCACATGGCTGAATTCGTGCGCGATCACGCCTTGCAATTCGTCGCGGTTCAACTTGTCGAGACAGCCCTGCGTCACGCACACCGCCGCGTCGGTGGGGGTGTAGCCCGCGGCAAACGCATTGATCGCGGGCTCGTTCTGCATCACGTAGATTTCCGGCACCGGCACGCCCGAAGCGATCGCGACTTCCTCGATCACGTTGCGCAGGCGCTGCCATTGCGGATTGGTGGTATCCGCGGGCACTTCCACGGCATTCATTTCGCGGGCGACCGCGCCGCCACCGCCGGCGAGACTCGCCACGCGGTAGGCCGAACACAGGCCGATCACCACGACCACCGCGGCCGCGATGCCGAGCAACGGGGCCGGCCGCAAGCCCACGCCCAGCACGAACGCGCACACCAGATCGACCGCAATCACGATCGCGAGCACCGCCGCTGCGAACAGCCACACCAGCGTGCGGCTGGAGCGGCGGACCTTGGCTTGCTGGGCAAAGAAATCCATGAGGTATCGCTCGTCGTTCTGACGATCAAGCTCGTTGTGTGTTGCCGACAGCAGCGTCACACCACTGTGCGGCATGAGCCCTGGAATGAAGGCGGCGCACGACGACGCCGCGTTCGAAGCGGCCGTTGTGGAAAGTCAGGACGGCAGGCCCGTTCCGATGCTCGCGGGGCATCAATGTATCCGTTTGCCCGCGCATCCAAAAGGCCGCGATCAGGGTACGATCGCACCAACTCAGGTGAACGAAACCTTGGGCGCTTCCCGCTTGGCCGGCTCGTCGATCGCCAGTTGCTCGGCCGGCGTGAACCCGAACGGCCCCGCGATCAGCGTCGACGGAAACACCTCGACCTTGTTGTTGTAGTTCATCACCGAGTCGTTGTAGGCCTGCCGCGCGAACGCGACACGGTTCTCGGTGGAGGTCAACTCCTCCGACAACTGCATCATGTTCTGGTTGGCTTTCAAATCGGGGTACGCTTCGCTCACCGCGAACAGGCGCCCGAGCGCCTGGGTGAGCTGGTTCTCGCTGCCGGACAGTTGCTTCATCGCCTCCGGGTCGCCCGGCGCAGCCTTGGCCGCGGCAAGCCCGTTCACCGCGGCGGTGCGCGCCTGGGTGACGGCTTCCAGGGTTTCACGCTCGTGCGCGAGATAGCCTTTGGCCGTTTCGACCAGGTTCGGAATCAGATCGTGGCGGCGGGTGAGCTGCACGTCGATTTGCGCGAACGCGTTCCTGTACGCGTTGCGCGATGTGACCAGACCGTTGTAGATCGCGATCAGGTAAATCACAATGATGGCAATGATGACCAGGAAGATGATCAGACCCGTCATTGTTTTCTCCTTCAATACCTCGGCCGAAGCCGCTGTTGGTGAGAAGTCAGGACATGGATGCCCGTTCTGGTGCCGGAGATGCGGAAAACCTGCAAAGCACCGGCACCACCCGGCGAAGCGGCGTTCAGGAACGAACGCACAATTTTGTGAAAACCGGGCCATGGAAGCCCGCTCTGGTCTTCACGAGGCTTGATGGTTGTCGCCGGCCGGCCAGTCCACATTGCGGCGACCACGGATGATCGCACAACGATTTGAGCATAGCATGCGTTTATCAGCTTTCCGCGCGGTACTCATCTGCTTCGTTTTCCCCGGCATGGCGCTCGCCGCGCAACCTCCCGGCACCCATGGCAACCCTGTCCCGCCGGAACCGACGGTGGTGCACACGGGCCCCAATCAGGCGGTGCTGCCTGCGGCGCGCGTCGATGCGGCGCTCAAGGATTACGACCGCTGGATCGATCAACTCGCCAGCGAAAACCGCACCGCCGGGCTCGCCACCGCGGTGGTGATCAATGACAAGGTGCGCTACGAGCGCACCATCGGCTACGCCGACGCCGCCACCGGCGCCAAGGTGGAACCCGATACCGTGTTCCGGCTGGCGTCATTGTCCAAGGCGTTCGCCACCGCGCTCACCGGCCTGTTGGTGCGTCGGGGTGCGTTCTCTTGGGACACGCACCTCGCCACGGTGCTGCCGTTCTTCAAGCTGCGCGATGCCAACGCATCGCAGGAAGCATCGGTGCGCGACATCCTGAGTCAGAGCATCGGGCTGCCGCACAACGCCTACGACAACCTGCTGTCGAGCGGCGTGTCGTATCAGGAACTGGAGCGCAAGCTCGCGACGGTGCCGATGACCTGCGATCCGGGCAGTTGCTACGGGTACCAGAACATCGCTTTCTCGCTGATCGGTGACGTGATCCACGCCAAGACCGGGCAATTCTTCATCCAATTGGTCGATCGCTACCTGTTCCTGCCGCTGGGCATGACCACCGCCAGCTACGGCCGCGACGGCCTGGAAGGCAGCCACAGTTGGGCGCGCCCGCACTACAAGCGCGGCCGGCAGTGGGTCGCGTACGAGCCCAACGAAAATTTCTACGTGCCACCCGCCGCCGGTGTCAACGCCAGCATCCGCGACATGGAGCAATGGCTGATCGCGCAAATGGGCGGCCGCCCGATGGTGCTGCCCAATGCGCTGCTGGACGTGCTGCACGCGCCCATCATCGCCACGCCGACCGAACGGATGTTCTCCAACTGGCGTCGCACACGCGTCAAGAAGGCCTCGTATGCGCTCGGCTGGCGCGTATATGACTATGCCGGCGAAACGCTGATCTTCCACGCCGGCGCGGTGCAGGGCTACCGCTCGATGATCGGCTTCTTTCCGAAATACCATGCCGGCGTCGTGGTGCTGTGGAACTGCGAAAGCAATACGCCGGCGGGTTTGATGCCGGAGTTGCTGGATGCATTGCTGGGCCTGTCGCACCAGGACTGGGCGGAACTCGATCGTTCCGACCGTCCGGCGAGGAAGGCGCGGCATACGCGGCGCGCGCGGCACAAGCATTGAACGTCAATCACCGGCGCGACTACGTATCGCCATCGACTCAATTCGACCGCGCCGCTCAATGTTGATTTGCTCACCGGACAAGCTTGGCTGCCGGTATCGCCGCGCAGACCAAGGACGGCCGCCAGCGAAACGCACTTCTTTCCGCGGCTTGGCATGACGCCGAGCATCGCAGCACCAAGCGGGAGCAAGGCGCGCATGTTCGAGCCCATGGATGGGCGAGTTCGCGCAGGGAAGTTGAGGCAACACGACGTTGCCGAGACCGTCGTGCGGGCGCTTGGCTTTGGTTACCTTCCCCGAAAGGAAAGTAACCCGCGCGGCTGGAGCCGCGCGGAATCGGGACACGGATGTCGATTCATGAGCGGCGCACCGCGCTTTTCAAATGCGGCAAGTCAGCCGCCGAACTTGAAGTCGATGCGGCGACGTACCGTGCTGGCCACCGGCTGGCCGTCCTTCAACGCGGGCTCGAACTTGGACTGCTGTACCGCCTGAATGGCGGCGCTGTCGAACACGCGGCGCGGCGACGAATCGACGATGTGCGGATCCTGGACACTGCCGGTCGTCGAGACGGTGAACTCGACCACCGCATAACCGGAAGTCTGGTTGCGCGCCGCCTGCAGCGGATAGCTGGGCGACGCCGCTACCACGACCTTGGCGGTCCGGGTTTCGCCAACCGGCTTCGGCACCGTGGGCTGCGCGACTGGCTTCGACGGCGCGGCTTTCGCGGTGGTTGCCTGCTTTGCCGCCAGTTTGGCTGCGGCTTCTTTCTCTGCCGCGGCTTTCGCGGCCGCAGCCTGCTGCACGGCGGCGAGTTCGGCTGCCTTCTTTGCCTGCAATTGCGCTTCCTGCTGCTGGCGCGCCTGCAGTTTCTTCTGCGCATCCAGCTTGGACCGCAACAGGGTCAGCGTGTAATTGGTGGGATCGGCCTTCGAGAGCACGTCGATCTCGCGACCTGCTTCATCGAAATTGTTTTGCGAAATCGCCTTCTCGACTTCAGGCACGCTGAACGGGAAGGTCTCGCGCAACGCATCCTTGGCCACTTGGTTGTTCGGATCCCTGGCCAGCACTTCCTCGTAATACTCCATCGCGTTGTCGCCGGCCGGCGACACCAGGCGATGCTGCGCGTACGCCTCGCGTGCGGCCGACAGCAGATCGGAAACACTCATGGTGGTCAGCTTGGCCTTGGCCGCGGCAGCGGCCTGCTGCGCCTGGGCCGCCACGCTCGCGGCTGTGGCCGGCGGCTGTGCCGGCAGCGCGGCGGGAACCGATGCGGGTGCCGAGGCGGCGACGGATGCCGCAGGCTTGCTGCTCTGGGCGGGCGCGGGCGAGGAAGCATTCTGGCCCTGGCCGCACCCCGTCAGCAGCAACGCCATGCCCATTGCCACCATGGCGCCGCGCAAACCGCCCGCGCATGCGAAGGGTTCCCACTGGGAATGGAAGGATGATGTGAGAGTCATCGTGCACCCGCCTGTGTACGAGAAAGGAAATTTTGGCCCCAGGGGAGCCATGCACGAATCGTTCCACACTTCCCATGAAGTTGCCGCACACCTCAAGGATTGCCCGGCCACGAAGAAACAATAGTGTGACGGGCTCGACACTTGCGATCGTCTCGCAGCGGCAGCGCCCCCATGCCCCCCTGCCACGCGCGGCGGGATTGCAAAGGTCGCGAGGGCTGTTGGGGAAAGTCAGGCCAGGCAAGGCCGCTCTGGTGGCAGCAGGGGCCAGCCAATACGGTTTGCCGAATCGGCCGACGATGCGGCGAGCAGGGACGATCGCACAAAATGGAAAGCCCCGGCAGGACCGGGGCCAACACATGAAACTCTTGCCCGCAAACTCCCCGCGCTGGGCGTCGCGGGAAGAGCAGGCTTGTGGTTATGAATGACGGTACGGCGTTACCGCGTTGCCGCGGGATTACTTCTTCTTCGCACGCTTGGTCTTGCTGGCGCGCGAGGTCTTGGCCATTACGGCCTTCTTGGCAGTGCGCTTGCGGGCCGTCTTCTTGGTGGCGCGCTTGCGTGCCGGTTTCTTTGCAGTCTTCTTGGCCGCCTTGCGGACGGTCTTGCGCGCCGTCTTGCGCGCGGTGGAGGTTTTGGCTTTCGCCGACTTGCGGGCCGCCTTCTTGGCGGGTTTTTTTGCAGCTTTCTTCGTAGCCATGGTTCGTCTCAGCTCCTCATCAGTTGGCAGTGGTTGCCCAGTGAACGCATGCAGAAACGCCTCGCACAATAGATCGCTGTTCGTGGCGTGCCGCAGGTTGGACACTTGACGACGTGTACGCTCGTCGGAAAGCAGCCGGAGTACGTGGGTCGGAATCGAGACGGTGATTTTCCGAACCTTCTCGGACTTGTGGCCGTGCTCGATATACGGCTTGATGTACTTGGCAGTCGGCATGTTTCCGTCGTGCGACATGTCGTCGGGCGAAAAGCTAGCCCCACGCAATCGTGGTGTCAATCAATTTTTTTCGGCGAATGAAGCTCTTGCGGGCGTCTCGCGCGTGGCGGCGGGCGCCTCGTTCCTGCCGGCCACCGTCGCTGCATCTCGCCATCAATGGACGTATAGACGTCCAATCCAAATTCCACGATGCGCGACGCGTAACCGCTGTAACCCGCATGCGCATTGGCTTGCGCGGCCACGTCCCCGCGTCGGCGCAGCCGAATCATGCGACGCAATGGCTATCAGATGCAAAGCCAATGCACACGTTGACAGCACGCCGGAAGCGGCTGAATGACCGGCAACCCGGCACAAAAATTTTTTTGCGCGATCGCCGAGGTTTCGCTCGCGCGAACCCCAACAGGATTCCGAACGCGACCTCGGCGCGCATCGCAATCAGGGTGCTGGCGGTGGAAAGCCAGGTCACGCAAGACCGTTCCGTTGTTCGCGATGCAGGAATGTTTCTGCTCACCGGATGGCGCCACAATGCAGCGATCAGGGACGATCGCACGGTCAATGATCTTCGCTTTCGATCAGCTCGGCGTAGTCGTCGGGATCGAGCAGCGCATCCAGTTCGTCCGCATTGTCGACTTTCACCAAGAACAACCAGCCGTCGCCGTAAGCGTCCTCGTTGATCGTTTCCGGCTTGTCGGCCAGCGTCTCGTTGATCGCCAGCACTTCGCCACTGACCGGCGCGTACACGTCCGACGCAGCCTTTACCGACTCCACCACCGCGCAGCCCGCACCGGCCTCGATCCGGTCGCCGACCTTGGGCAGTTCGACATACACGAGATCGCCGAGTAGTCCCTGCGCATGGTCGGAAATGCCGACGCGCACCTGGCCTGCATCTTCGACGCGCGCCCACTCGTGCGATTTCTGGAACTTGAGGTCACCTGGAATCTCGCTCATCGTTCGTGTCCCTGGTTGTTCGGAAAGGAGAAGATTCTAGCCACAACTTTGATGAATGTAGGAACGAACCGAAGCTAGCGCCGTCCTTTTTGTCGCCAGCAATCCAATGGTGCGCCACGCGAGGAGTCTTGTCGCGGCCGTGGGCCGCTCCTGCGCATTTTACGGGGCACCCCTACACGCCATCGCACGGCTTGCCGTCCCTCACAAAGGGGTACTTCACGCGCCGCAACGGCAATTCGCGACCGCGGATGTCGACCTTGAGGTTCCCATGCGCGCCCACGGGCACCCGCGCGAACGCAACGGCCTTGCCCAGCGTCGGCGAAAAGATGCCGGACAGGATTTCGCCTTCGCCCCCGTCGGTGACGACGCGCTGGCCGTGGCGCAGCACGCCCTTGTCGTCCAGCACCACTCCGACCAGTTCGCGTGGCACGCCGCCCGCCTTCTGTTTTTCCAGCGCGGCGCGGCCGATGAAATCGCGTCCCTCGTCCAGCGACACGGTCCAGGCGAGCCCCGCTTCCCAAGGCGTGACGTCTTCGTCCATGTCCTGGCCATAGAGATTCATGCCCGCTTCGAGCCGCAATGTGTCGCGGGCACCCAGGCCCGCGGGGTGGACGCCGGCCGCGGCCAGCGCGTTCCACAAGCCAGCCGCGTGCTGTTCCGGCACGATGATCTCGAAACCGTCCTCGCCGGTGTAGCCGGTGCGCGCGACGAACAGCGGCATGCCGTCGAACCCTCGCGCTTCGGCGGCGGCGAACCGGCCGAGCTTTTCCACGCGCTCGCGGTCGTTCGCATCGAGCAGTGCCAGCACCTTCTTGCGCGCGTTCGGCCCCTGCACCGCGACCATCGCGAGTTCCGGCCTTTCGGTGACCTTCACGTCGAACGCGGCGGCCTGTTTCTCGATCCACGCCAGGTCCTTGTCGCGGGTCGCGGCGTTCACCACCATCCTGAAGAAGTCTTCGGTCAAGAAATAAGTGATCAGGTCGTCGATCACGCCACCGCGCTCGTTGAGCATGCACGAATACAGCGCCTTGCCGGACTTCTTCAGTTTGCCGATGTCGTTGGCCAGCAGGTGCCCGAGGAATTCGCGGCAACGCGCGCCGTGCAGATCCACCACGGTCATGTGCGAGACGTCGAACATGCCGGCGTCGCGGCGCACCGCGTGGTGCTCCTCGATCTGCGAACCGTAGTTGAGCGGCATGTCCCAGCCGCCGAAGTCCACCATCTTCGCGCCCGCGGCGCGATGGGTGGCGTTGAGGATGGTCTGCTTGCTCATGGCACGGCCCTGCTGTGGAACGGCACATTATGGCGGCGAACGCTCCCCTCGAAACCGCTGCCGTGAAAAGTCAGGCCGGGGATGGCCGTTCTGATATCGATGGCGAGGGGACGTTCCGGTTTGCTTGGGCGTTCGGCGAAACAGCGATCGTGGACGATCACAGGATTTCGGCCAGGCCATGGAAGCCGGTGTCAATGATCGACGATCCCCTGGTTGCCCCGGAGCCGAACGAAGCGGCGATCACGGACGATCGCACAACCCACCCATGCTAAATTGCGCGCATGGATCAGCCCTCGCTCCCCGGTGTCGTGGAATGGCTGCCATTGCCGGCAACCGGTGAAAACGTGCTGCGTTTCACCGGCGACTGGGTACTGGCGCATTTTTCGGCCCTCGAAGCGCAGTTGGATGCGCTGAAGCCACGCCTGCCGGAGACGCCCGATGTCGACTTCAACGACATCGGTCGCATCGACACCGCCGGCGCGGGGTTGATCGCGGTGGCGCTGGGTCCGAAGTGCCTGCACTGGCTGGCCGATCACGACCGCGACGTGCCGCGTGAACTGCGCGCCCTGCTGGGCACCGTCAGCGACGCGGTCGCGGAAATCTACGCACATCGCCCGCCGCCGCCGCGCAACCTCGGCTTCGTGGACATGCTGGCCGACGTCGGCGGCAACGTCATCCACATCGGGCGCCTCGGCGCCAAGCTGCTGGCCTTCATCGGCATGACGCTGGAAACACTGGCGCGCACCGTCTGGCGCCCCGGGCGCTGGCGCGTCACTTCTTTGGTCGCGCACATGGAACAGACCGGCTTCCACGCGGTGCCGATCGTGACGCTGCTGTCATTCCTGATCGGCGCGGTGATCGCGTTCCTCGGCGCCACCGCGCTGCAGCGCTACGGTGCAACCGTGTTCACGGTGGACCTGGTGAGTTACGCATTCCTGCGCGAACTCGGCGTGCTGCTGACCGCGATCATCCTGGCCGGTCGCACCGCCAGCGCCTTCACCGCGCAGATCGGCTCGATGAAGGTCGGCGAGGAAGTCGACGCGATGCGCACCATGGGCCTGGACCCGATGGAACTGCTGGTGCTGCCACGCGTATTGGCGCTGATGATCGTGACGCCGCTGCTGACCTTCCTGTCGGTCCTGGCCGGGGTGATCGGTGGCGCGCTGGTGTGCTGGTTCGCGCTCAACATCACGCCCTCGATGTTCGTGTCGGTGTTCCAGACCGACACGCCGCTGCGCTACCTGTGGCTGGGGCTGGCCAAGGCGCCCATCTTCGCATTCCTGATCGCGGTGATCGGTTGTCTCGAAGGTTTCAAGGTGCAGGGCAGCGCGCAGTCGGTGGGCGAACGCACGACTTCCAGCGTGGTGCAATCGATCTTCCTGGTGATCGTGGTGGACGCCGTCGCCGCGCTGTTCTTCATGGAGATGAACTGGTGAGCCTGGCGGCCGGCGACAAGCCGCGGGAAGCGCTGGTCGAGGTGCGCGGGCTGCGCAACCAGTTCGGCGAACAGGTCGTGCACGAGCACCTCGATCTCGACATCTACCGGGGCGAGATCCTGGGGGTCGTCGGCGGTTCCGGCAGCGGCAAGTCGGTGCTGCTGCGCACGATCCTGGGCTTGCGC